>NZ_JAKKSC010000024.1:0-74342 GCF_025653705.1 Shewanella sp. SM87 | reverse complement strand
AGCGTACAAACAGGCACTGAGGCAGCGGCAAGACAAAGGTAAACCGCTGATACACCACTCAGACCGAGGAATACAATACTGCTCAAACGCTTATCAAGCGGTTCACACTCATCATGGTGTGACATGCTCAATGACAGACGGATATGACTGCTATCAAAATGCGTTAGCAGAGCGAGTAAATGGCATATTGAAGCAGGAGTTTTTAACACATAAGCCAGCAACGCTGCAGGAGGCACGACAGATGGTGGAGAAGCGGTCGCCATCTATAATCAACGACGGCCCCATTTGGCCTTAAAATACAAAACGCCCGATGAGGTTCATCAGGCGTTTTAGGTGGAAATAAGTGTCAACTTATTTCAGGACTAGACAGTGCTAACTCTTAAAACTTTTGGTTGACACTTAAGAACCAACTACGACCAAATAATCGATATGTACTTTCATCAGTATTACCATTGAAAGCCGTTTCAATATATGGAGGTTTTTCGTTAGTAATGTTAGTTACACCTACGGACAATGTAGTGTTAGTTGGTAAAACGTAACTAGCTGTAACATCGTGATACATAACACTCGGAACCTCAAACTCATATCCTTTCCCAACAACATCAACGTAAGTTAATGTGTCATATGTCATGCTTGAAATATAATTAGTACGATAAG
Organism: Shewanella sp. SM87; assembly: GCF_025653705.1. Lineage (NCBI taxonomy): Bacteria > Pseudomonadati > Pseudomonadota > Gammaproteobacteria > Alteromonadales > Shewanellaceae > Shewanella > Shewanella sp. SM87. The sequence goes on along the minus strand of NZ_JAKKSC010000024.1, from coordinate 73,685 downwards.
TTACACTTAAGTCTTCCCATTTATAATTAGCACTGAAATTCCACTTATCTTCAGCATAAGAAGTATCGTTTACAAATGTACCAGCAACATCACCAAAAGCATACTCATAAGCAAAACTGCCATCAGTCTGTTCAGTCGCTACAAATGAATTTTCGCCACGTTCTAAGAAATGAGTCCAAACAAAATTAAGTTTAAAATCACCTATAGATGTTTCAAAACCATAATCAGCTTCAAAATCAACCCCTTTTGCAGTCATTCGTGCTAAGTTAATATTTCGTCCATCAACATATGAAAGATTACCATCAGGTCCACGATTTACGCTATTACACATTTCTTCTAAATTGCCTAAATAACAACCATCAATAGAATCTGAAGGGTCAATAGAGGTGATAACGTTATCTATATCAACAGCCCAGTAATCTAAAGTTAAACCTAATCCTTCAATAAAGTCAGGAGAATAAGCAACTCCTACAGTTAAAGTATCGCCTTCCTCAGGCTTCAAATCAGGATTACCACCGACCTTAGCCAACTGTTGCGACTGATCATTATCAACTCCACCAGATGGTACTCCATCTGCAACACATCTAGCCTGAGACTCTGCACTTAAATCAGTCCAGTTAGATATACGACAAGGATCAGTAGCAGATGCAAATGAATCATTTGCTGGATCATATAACTCGCCAATATCTGGCGCTCTAAATACTGTTCCATATGTGGAGCGGGCTAACAGGCCATCAAATATAGTCCACTCAAGACCAGTTTGATATGTTGTTGAACTGCCAAAGGTATCAAAATTATCATAACGAACTCCAACAGGAATCTCTAGGCGCTCTATTCCTGGCAATCCTTCTACAATAGGTATACGGAATTCAGCAAATAATGAATTAACATAAAATGCACCATTTGTACCTTTAGACTTATTACCTGAAACTTCACCCATAAATTTTCCAGAATCTACGTTTGCTTCAGCTTTTTCACTTCGATACTCATAACCAAAACCAGCGCTAACAGCTCCTGCAGGTAAATCAAATAACTCTCCACCTAAAAATGCAGTAAAGGTTTCTAATTTATAATTAGAAGAGTCAACTAATGGAGCAGTAATATAATTTAGCATGTCAGAAGTAATACTACCTGCACCACCAAATAAATTTAATGGAACGCAGCCATCTATAACATTACCAGTGGTTCCACATACAATATTGCCATTAGCATCTTTAAATGATGGTCCTAAAGCTTTTGCTAAGTTAGGACCATATAACTGACCAAAATCATTATCAGTTCGTTGCGAATAGCCGTAATTATAGTTGACATCTAATGACCACACATCATTCAATGTAATATCAGCACCAATAACTTGTTGCGCACGTAAAATATCTTGTTCAAATGAGCGACCACCTTCAACCATACGGCGACGAGCTTGTTTTACATCCTCACCAAAAGGATTATAGTAGTTGTCTTTTGATATACCCTTGTAAGCAAAGCCTGTTACAGGATCAATTACAGTATAACCAGGATCTGTACCCGTATTATATGGAACTGCAGCTAATTCTTGTCTTGATTCACGTTTATTTATACGAGTTTCAGAATAAAGAGTCACATCATCATTAAGTTCGAAACTTCCATCAATGTAAAAGTTTAATTTTTCATATGGCGTTTGAAGGTAGTTAACAGGATTAAAGTTATATGTATCTTTAGCACCATCATAGCGTCTCATATCGTCTAGTGTCGCTAAATCATTAGAAGCCTGATCACCATTATCACGACATGCTCCATTAGTGTATGAACCAGGTTTTCCGAATAAAAAGAAATTACCGCATGGAATAATAGAACTACCAGCATCGAAGGCGTTTGCACCATCTTGTCCTGGAGGAATCAAACCATTAGCTTGGAAACTATCAGGATCCTCAACGTTCCATGGATGCTGAAAAAAATCAACATCAGTTACATCACCCTGATAAATTTCTTTCTGTTTGACATAGTCAACGTTAAAAACTAAGTGCCCAGTATCAAACTTTTTCCCAGCAATTAAACTGAAACTTGTTTGCTCACCAGCATCAACATCAAAGTTTTGCTTTGTTTGAGCAGTAAACTCAAGTCCATCGAAATTACGTTTAGTAATAATGTTGACTACACCCGCAACAGCATCAGCACCATAAGTTGCCGAAGCTCCATCTTTTAAAATTTCAACACGCTCAATCATAGACGCAGGAATATTCTGCATATCATTAGAAACTGGACGACGTCCATTTACTAACAATAAGGTACGTGATGATCCTAAACCTCTCAACTCAACAAAAGCGCTACCATCCCCTCCGTTATTTGTAGTAGTAGCAACAGGAGAACCAGACATAACAGAACTAGATTGCAAAAACTCACCAACATCCTGAATACCTAAGCTGGTTAATTGCTCGGAAGTAATTGTCGTTACTGGTGTCGCATTTTCCATATCAGTTCGTTTTAAACGAGAGCCAGTAACCTCTATTCGTTCAACTTTATCAGCGCTTTCATCAGCTGCATATACAAATGGCACAGCTAACGTCGCTGCTGCCAAGCCACCAACCAGAGCGTAACGAACTGAATTAGATAATAAATTTTTCTTATGCATTGTCTATCTCCCTTGATAAATCATGTTTTTCTTATATTCTGCACCTACATTTATGTATAGATGGCGTAAATTGCTCTATCGCAACCTTAGTTGCTAACACGTCAATTTCAATATCAATAAAATCACATATGAAACACTAAATCAACAAATAACAAACAAACAACACATTATTACCCCAACAAAGATACATAAGGATGAGTGGGTGATGATTATTTATACAGCGAGTGATTTTAGGGGATGGAGAAGCACAACTTACGTCATAATTAACGTGAGCTTGGTTGTAAGGAGAGAAAATGCTAAAAATTAAAGCGTTTAACACGACCTTATTGAGTTTAATAACCTTTTTAAATGAAAAAGCCCAAAGTTTTACACTTTGGGCTTTGAAGCAACACTTATAACTAGCACAATTCTAAAAAATTAAACTATTGTAATAGACAAGGCAGAACTTAAAGTGTGTAACGGATACCAATTGCAACACCGTCAGATTCAGAAAGCGCCATTCTAGCTTCTTGTTCTTTATCTGCACTGGTAAAATCGCTGTAATCTTTACGTGCTTCTACGTAAAGCACTGTGTTTGGGTCCCATACAAAATGCAAACCAACCACGACAAACTGACGTTTGAACTCATCGTTAGGATCGGCATTAAAGTTAGGTTGAATGACGTAGTCTTTACCGGCATCAAGCACGTTGTAAGAAATGAATGGACGTAACCCATTGTCAAACTTGTATGAAACTAAACTTTCAATACCATAGGCGTCTTTAATCAAACGACCAATATTGTCTGTGTCATGATTTTCTTGTCTGTTAACGTTTGCAGCAGCGTATAAGCCATTGCTATCGAAGTTACCCCAAGTGATACCCGCACCGTAGATAAGATCAACCGCTGTGGTTTGTTCGCCGTTACCAAAACTCACATCAAACTCACCGCGGTTAACACCCGCAGTTAAGGTCAGCATATCAGTGGCTTTATAAGTCAGCGCGCCACCATAAGTATAATTGTATTCTACTTGTTGAGCCGCTTTATCACCGCTTTCCCAGTTCGCTTGACACTGAGCTTGTGAAATATCATCCGTTGTATCACAGGTATAGAAGCTGCTGTTTTTCAACTGTGCTTGAACTGCAAAGCTTACATCGCCAAATGCATTGCGATATTGAACTGTTTTATCACCACGACCAACACCGTTTACCGCGCCATCATCTTTATTATAAGTGTAAACACCTGCAGTGTTACCGTCCCACACAAAACCGTAGTTAGTGTTGTAAACGACATCGTACCAAGCGCCCCACTGCTTACCAATAGTCAGTGTTCCATAAGTGTCATGGGACAGACCAGCGTAACCTAAACGGTTATAAAAGAACTCTTCTTGAACAGATTCGAAGCGATTGTTATAGACAATGTCGCTACTACCAACAGGATTCACACCCCATTCCAATTTAGCAAATGCTTTCCAACCGTCAGTCAACTCACGATTAAAACCAAAATTAATGCGAGATGCGCCGTTAACAACCTCTGTTTCCCCTTGAGTGTTGATCACGCGTGCATCAATAAAACCACCGATTTCTACGGCATTTTTATTATCTTTATAGATCTCGATAGCTGAGACTGATGGAACTAAAAAAATTGCTGCAAGCGCAGTTGCTACTAACGTCTTGTTCATTTGGTGCTTAACCTTTTTTGTTTATGTTCTGTCAACGTCATTCCGTTGTTATATTTCCTTACAATTTCCTCTTAAAGGGTAGCAAACTTTCAATATTCCCTCAAAGCTAAACCTAAAGAATATGTCGATTAACATCACAAAAACAAACCAGTTAACCTCTACAAAACAGGTTAAAACGCTACATTCGCCACCTTGCGCAACACATAAAGAACATTAAAAACACTATATTAGCAGTAACTGCTTTGACGCAATATCCATGTAGTTTAGTTTCATTATCGAAAAAACAGGCTCGGCAATAGGGCCAATTTGCTTATCAATGTAGTATTGGTAATCAATTGGTGACGTTCTGTACAGTAAGGATTCCGGTCCATTTACAGTAATCAGATAATCAATCTGCGCCCCACGCTTGCCAAAAGAGGCATCTCCTGTTAAGTCGCATAATTGTTGAGCGACTTTAACATGGGGAGAAGATTTAGCCGTGTAATCTTCAATATTGCGTCGCATACGTTTGCGAAATACCAAATCATCATCCAACTCACCATCAAGCAGCTTTTCAAACACACTGGCCAAATAAACACTGATATCCCTTTGGTTAAACATCCGTTCATAGAGTGACTCTTGAACTTTGCGCGCTAAAGGGCTCCAATCACTGCGCACTTGCTCCATACCTTTAAAAGTAAGCTCAAGTTCATCGCTCGCATTACGCCACGCGCCAACATAACGTTTTTTACTGCCTTCTAACGACCCTCTTAAGGTCGGCATAAAAAACTGCTCATAGTGGCGTTCAAACTGTAACTCGAGAAAACTCTCAACTTGATGATCTTCACCGATCTTAGCCTGCCACTTAGCATTAATTTCCCGCGCCAGAGTGTTACCTAAGGCGTTAATGTCTGAGAGATCAGGCTCACTGCCAAGCCAGACAAAGGTCGAATCCGTATCGCCGTAAATCACTTGATAGCCCATCTCTTCTATCCATGTGCGGGTTTGTTTCATGATTTGATGGCCACGCATAGTGATCGAACTTGCTAACTTTGCATCGTGGAAAACACAACCTTGAGAACCTAAAACCCCATACAACGAGTTCATGATAATTTTTATCGCTTGGGATAAAGGCGCATTGTGCTCACGCTTGGCCTTTTCGCGCTGCTCAGATAATGTTTGGATAAGCTTAGGTAAAATGGGCTGTTGCCGACTGAAACGTCCACCGAGAAACCCCGCAACACAGTCAGACTCTGGCAATTGCAAACCTTCAATTAATCCCTTAGGGTCAATCAAAAAGGTACGAATAATGGAGGGATATAGACTTTTAAAATCGAACACTAAAATATGCTTATAAAGTCCCGGCGCAGAATCCATCACATAGCCACCGGGGCTTTCGATCCCATCACTCGCAGGAGCATCGGGTGCGACGTAACCGGCTCGATGTAGATGCGGTAAATACAAATGATTAAATGCCGCCACCGAAGCCCCAACCCGTCCCAGTTCTAAACCTGTTAGTTCAGCTCGCGCGAGGGCGAACTCCCATAATTGAGTATGACTAAAAATATCCCACACCAGACGGCTGTCAGTAAGATTGTAATGTGCTAATGCTTGTTTATCGGTCTTAAACAGCTGATCAATTTCTTCAACGCGATTATCCACGTTATGAATGGCCTTGCCTTCACCCAATAATTTCCGTGATACAAATTCCAACGAGAACCGCTCAAAATGATAGAAAGCGGCTTTGAGCCAATCGATACCATCGAGTACCACACGGCCCGGTAAAACTAAGGTTTCTGGCCGAAATTTATTATCGACTTTCCACTCAAGCTTTGCCCCTCCGCGGCCAATGGTGAGTGGAATACGGTGTAATAATGCACGGCGTGACAAGAGTGCGAGGTCAAAACTCACCACTGACCAACCTATGACAAAGTCAGGATCAAACTCATGGAACCACGCGATTAATCGATGAATGAGTGCAGCCTCATCGGCCACCCATTCAATATATTCGGGAGAGTTTGATTCAGCCTCACCCACCATAATCACTTTTTCATAAGTCTGCTTGAGACTGTCTTGCTCTTCGTCTCGGCCACTGTATTGACCATATAGTGCAACTGAATAGAGTAAACCTTCAAAACTACATTCAAAATCCAGTGAAATACAGCGCAAATGTACAGCCGTTAAAGGGGCAATACTCTTAGCCCGCTCGGCGATAAACACGGGCAGCGAGTTAGCCTCAAGACTGTCGCTAGTCGGCGCGTGTATGTTACTCGTCGCAGAGAAATGCCCTAAAAATGCCACATCCAGCGCCACAAACCGCTCGATTAAATAACGCTGTTCAGGGCGAATGTCGGCTTCAAATAAGGGTATGTCGGCATCTTTAGCGATGCGTTGTAAGGTACGTAAGCTATTGCTCGATTTGGCATAAACACCACTGACCGCGCCGCCTTTAAAGCTTTTGAGCGCTAACGGTACAAACCGCAATGCTTGACCCGGCGTTTGCAACTGCAAAGCCGTGACATCAGTTTGATGACAAAAACAAATGTGTTCAGTGCCTTGCACTTCCACCAGCACAGGGCCTTGGGCGGTAGCCAGATAATACTGCAACACTAAACTCCCATGACGATGAATCGCATGGCGTGTTAAGACTCGACCTTGTACACTAACGGCCGCGGTAGCCTCTGACTTCATCGCATGGGTTCCCAAATCGCGTAGCTAGTCAATTTAGATGGTTCCTCAATTTAAATGCCGCCAAATGGCAGAAAAGTTTCTTAGGCTATGCAATCACTGTTATTATGTACAGCATTAATTCGATAAAGTAGTGACGCATGTTACCTGACAATGTAAAAACCCAGATCCGCGCCATCTATAAGGATATTGCTACCGCCTTGCCTAATTTTAGGCCGCGCCGCGAACAAAACTATATGGTGGCGGAAATCTCTAAGACCCTCGCCGGCGACTATGATAAAGATAGGCGCATAATTGTGGTCGAAGCAGGCACTGGGATCGGTAAATCATTGTCTTATATCCTCGGTACCATTCCACTGGCATTAGCGAGCAAGAAAAAGGTCTGCATCGCTACCGCAACCGTCGCTTTGCAGGAGCAATTACTGCATAAAGACTTGCCCTTCTTCCTTGAGCAATCCGGCTTAAATTTCCGCTTTGGCTTAGTTAAAGGTCGACAACGTTATGTGTGTCTATCGAAACTGGCGATGCTCATCGGTGACGACAACAGTACACAAATGGCCATGTGGCAAACTAAACCAGACAATAGCCAAGTGGCTATGATGCATGGCCTGTTAAAAGACTATAACGAAGGTCGCTGGAACGGCGAAATCGACACCTTAGCCGTGCCGCTGCCCGATCACCTGTGGCAACAAATCGCCTGCGACAAACACAGCTGTCATCGCCAAGTCGCCAGCCACAGAAATTGCCCGTTCCATAAAGCCCGCGAAGATGTCGATACCTGGGATGTACTCATCGCCAACCACAGCTTGTTATTCGCCGATTTAGAGCTAGGTGGCGGCGTGATTTTGCCCGATCCCGAAGACGTGTTTTATGTTATCGATGAGGCACATCACTTACCGATTGTGGCGCGGGATTTCTCCAGTGCACAGGCCACGCTGAGGGGCGCATGCGACTGGCTCGAAAAAATTGGTAAAACCTGCGCCAAGTTACAAAACCAAATAAAGAACAACAATATCATTGCCCCCGCGCAGGCGATGCAAGATCATTTAGGCGATCTTATCAGCCAGCTCAATCAAGTGGCCCACTACTGCGATACCCAGACCAAACACTTTGCTAATCCTGAAAACCGTCTGCGTTTTGAGCACGGTAAACTGCCGGACTCATTACTCATTCTGGCTGAAAACCTTGCTGTGACCTCTAATCTTGCCCTCAAACAGTTTAATAAAATGCTGTCACTGCTGGCCGAGGCGATTAAAGATGGCGATATTCCTAAACATCAATCCGAAGCACTATTGGCCGAAACCGGATTTATGCTGCAAAGGCTCGAAAACCTGCAGAAATTGTGGAGGATGATGGCCAAGGAAGATAAGCATAAAGGTGCACCTATGGCGCGCTGGGTCGAACTCATCACAGGTAAACAAGTGGATTATCTGTTTAGCGCTTCACCTATCGAAGTCGGCTTTATGCTGGAATCCATGCTGTGGCAAAAGGCCGCGGGCGTGGTTTTATGTAGTGCCACACTGCGCGCACTCAATAACTTCGACCATTTCGTGCATCAAGTAGGTTTGTCACTCAACGATGGCAGTCGTTATTTAGCCTTACAATCGCCCTTCGATTACCCCAATAATGCGACACTTTATTTACCCAAAATGCGCACTGAGCCGACGGATGATGCCTATACGGCTGAACTTGCCGAACAAATCATCACCCTTATTGAAGGCGAAATGGCAACCTTAGTGCTATTCGCCTCCTACTGGCAGATGGAAAAAGTGGTTGAATTACTTGAAGGTAAACTCACCACTGAGCTACTTATCCAAGGCAATGCGCCACGGCAACAATTGTTAGAAAATCATAAAGCTAAATGCGATAAGGGCGAACCAAGTATCTTGTTCGGCACCGGCAGTTTCTCTGAAGGTCTCGACTTGCCCGGCGATTATCTGACTAACTTGATCGTCACTAAACTGCCCTTTGCCGTGCCAACCTCGCCCGTTGAGCAAGCGCACGCAGAATATGTCAAAGTCAAAGGCGGTAATCCCTTCTTACAACTGACAATCCCAGATGCTTCACGTAAGCTTATTCAAAGTTGTGGTAGATTACTGCGTAAAGAGCAAGATTATGGCCGAGTGACTATTTTAGATAGGCGGTTAGTCACTAAACGCTATGGCAAGTCCTTACTGGATGCCTTACCGCCCTTTAGACGTGTTATAGAGTAGGATTAAAATTTGGAGTTGTTACTCGAGCCCAGTCATTGGGCCCTGTTGGCAGTCATAGGTCTTATCGCTGGATTCATTGATGCCGTCGTGGGTGGCGGTGGCCTATTGTCGATCCCCGCACTGTTAACCTTAGGCATTGCGCCGCATACCGTATTAGGCACCAATAAGTTAGCCGCAAGCTTTGGCTCTTTTATGGCGGCTTGGACCTATTATCGCAAGCACCTCTTTAAACCCTCGTTTTGGTACATGGCTTTTATCGCCACCTTTATCGGCGCGGTATTGGGCAGTTTTTTAGTCTATTTAGTCGATACCCAATGGCTCGAAAAAGTCCTGCCGCTGCTGATCATTGGCATCGCCATTTACAGTTTAGTCAGCCCCAATGCGATGTCAGACGTTAACTGCCAAGCACCAACCAGCAAGCCGCCAGCCAAGCAACAATGGCTACAGGGACTGGCTTTAGGCACTTATGACGGTTTTGCTGGCCCAGGCATTGGCGCATTTTGGACTGTCACATCCGGCTCTTTGTATAAACTGCCTTTACTGCACAGTTGCGGCCTCGCCCGTGCGATGACCTTCACCAGCAACTTGACCGCATTGACTATCTTTGGCTGGCTTGGGCAGGTAGAGTGGCAAATAGGTTTGTGGATGGGATTGTGCATGATGTTAGGCTCATTTATCGGCGCCCGCTGTGCGATTAAATTTGGCATGCCCTTTATCCGTCCACTGTTTATTTTGATCGTGCTAATGATTGCAGCGAATTTGGCATGGAGCGCATGGTTGTGAACACCCAACAATTAATGGTGATGCTGAAGAATCAGCTTAAAGCCTTAGAACAAGAAGTGCTGCAACACGATAATCGACTCGCCCCGCCGCAGCGTAAACTTCTGCAAGAAACGGAGCGTTTTAATCACTCGCTGTTTGTCCAACACGGCGCCCAACTCGGCCCCTGTATTGAACAAATTCGTAGCAGTATTATGCAGCTCGAAAAACAAATTAAGCTTAAACTCGCCCCCCAGACCATTGCCCTGAGCTGTGAGCGGATCCAAGATAGATTTACCGCAGTCAAACGAGCCTTGCTGACCACTTCTATCGACATTAAGTCTAAAACTCAGCAGCGTGCCAGTAGCCGTGCCCGTTTTGCACAACGCCAGAATCAGTCTCACCAAGCCAGTGGTTTCGATTGGATCGCCAATAACGTGATGCAAAATAGTCATGAGATCTACGAAGAATTGAACAAACATCTGAATTGGGCGAAAAAATTTGAACAAAAAATTGAAGAAATGGAATCAAAACTTGAAAACTGTCATAGTGCTGACAAAATAAAATTGCAAAATGACATCCTTTTGATGCATCGTCGTCTAGGAAAATGCAGGCAAGCTATTAGTTATATAGAAGATCGCATTCAAATATTCGAACGCCCGTATCAGAGTAATAACCGTTAAGGAGTAACAATGAAATCACTTTTGCCAATTAGCAGCCTGCTAGTATTACTCGGATCTGCCTCAGCCTTCGCTGCAGATCTGAACATTCCTATGTCATTTGAGTACCTTGCTCTTGATGGTAAAAAAGTCGAGTCGAGCGTATTCAACCATAAAAGCAGCTTAGAATTGGCCCCCGGCACTCACAAAATCGCCATTCGTTATCATGAAATGGTAGAGGATGATTTTAGTGACAGCCAAACCTTTGTTAAGTCAGCACCTTTCATCGTTACTTTAGATGTTGATGGCGACCATCAATATTACCTGCAAGCGGCCGAAGGTGAAGTCGTTAAAAAGCCTAAAGTTTACGCGCAAAACCCACAAGTCAAATTAACCCGTAGTGACAAAGGCAGCGTCAATTACCAAGTGGTGAATACCAATTTAGAAGAAGAAAGCTTCGTCTCTCGCCTTTTCAGTGGTAATCAAGCCGTTGACGTATCCGGTACTGCCGCAGCAGCAACCGGTGCCGCTGGAGCAGTAGTAGCCGTTGCACCAGCACCCGTGACAACATCGGCGACCGTTAACGCAACATCACTCACCGCCCCCGTAGACACCTCTAAAGCAGCAGGAGCCAACCCACAACAAATGTTGCAATACTGGTGGCTACAAGCGGATGAAAAAACCCGTAAAGAATTTATGAGCTGGGCAATTTCACAGCTATAACAACTTGCGATAACGAGGTTTAGTCAATATTGACTCTGATCCCACTGGTTTATCACGCCAGCTATTCCAAGCTGGCGCTTCCTCCCCATCACAGATTTCCCACCACTAAATACGCACATTTACGGCAGTACTTACTCGATAACCACATTGCCACGACTGCACAGTTCCACACGCCAACGGCCATGACTGCAGAAGATGTAATGCAAGTGCATCAACGCGAATATGTAGAGCAATTTATCGCGGGTACCTTGCCAACAGCGGCGCTTAGACGGATTGGTTTCCCATGGAGTGAAGCCTTAGTTGAGCGTACCTTGCATTCTGTGGCTGGCACCACACTCACAGCTTCATTAGCCATAAATCAGGGTATTGCCCTGCATCTCACGGGTGGCTACCATCACGCCCATTACGATTTTGGCAGCGGCTATTGTATTTTCAACGACCTTATCCTCGCGGCCAGAAATGCCATCGCGAGCCAGCAAGTACACAAGGTACTGATTTTTGATTGCGATGTGCATCAAGGTGACGGCAGTGCAACCCTCAGCCACCAACATCAAGGGATCATCAGTTGCTCGATTCACTGCAAAGAGAATTTCCCGAGTCGTAAGCAGCATTCCCACCATGATATTGAACTAACTAAAGGAGCGGACGATAGTGCGTATCTTGAAACTGTGGAGCAGACACTCGCCCTCCTTATCCGAATCCATCAACCAGATCTGATTCTTTATGATGCTGGGGCCGATATTCATCAAAATGACGATCTTGGCTTGCTCAATATCAGCCAAGAAGGACTGTTCAGACGGGATTTAACTGTGTTATCAATGGCAAAATCGGAAAATATTCCAATTGCAGCCGTGATAGGCGGCGGCTACAGCAGAGACGCACTACAATTAAGCCAAAGACACAGCCAACTTTTTATTGCGGCAAATCATTTGTGGTAGCAAACTCAATGAAAACCGTCATGGAGCATAACAATGCAACTCGAAATCCGTAATTACTACGAAGTTCTTTTAATGGAAATATTGTCAGATGAAGGACTTATGGACGAACTTCCTGAGGACTATCTCGCCGACTTATGTTGCGTGACCTTAAATCAACTGCCAGTGCGCTACATACGCCACCTCGTCGATACTTACTTCTTTGAAGACTATAACGAGCTGCAGGAATTAAAGCGTGAGATCCAAACCGCACTAGAAAAGTCCCGCGCTTTTCTTAAACAAAATCTGCAAAAAAGATTACAGGAAGAAGCCGAAGCCAATCGTTAATTTCGTTAAAGGTTACTGTTGAGAGCATTTTTAGCCGTTGTCGTGGCAAGAAAAGAGGCAGGCAATGGATTATCTCATTGTGCAAAAATATTAACGCTATAAATGATTAACAGCAGAAAACGGAAATAGTCTGCAAGCTAAAATATTGAATAACATAAATTGAGTAGATATAGAGAAGTACAACGGAAATAAGCAGAGGAACTGCTGAATTGGAGGTTCCCCTAGAGCCGACACCCCGGCACACGAGTCGCTTGCTGCGGTTGCTCCCTTCCGGGCCTGGCCGAGTTCACAAGTTATCATTGCGGGGGGACCCTAGGGTCACCATAACTTCGAACATTACTTTGAATGACATAAACCAAAGCATTGCTTGAACGCGAAGGATTATCCCCCATGGACCCTATGGGATCAAGCGCTAATCGATAAGATCTCTTAATATCCCACCTAACTGCACAATCTATAAGCAAATGGAGTGATTGAAATGATAAAAGCCTGCAAATGCAGACTTTTATATATGTTTTACTGAATCTCTTATCATAAAAATCAGCAGGCTACAGCGCAATCATCGCCAAAGGTGGTTACAACTTGATCAAATGGCGATTTTGCTCAATTATCTTAGCCCCAACACCAGAGACATTCGCTAAGTCATCTATAGCATTGAACTTACCATTTTTAGTGCGATAGTCGACAATCGCTTGAGCCTTTGCGGCACCGATCCCTTTGAGTACGAGTAACTGCTCGGCTGAAGCGGTATTGATGTTAACTTGAGCGGCATCTGGCATAGATTTTTTCGCATCAGATGCCATTTCACCCGCTTCAGTTTTAGCCTGTACTTTCACGGCGACCTTGGTTGGGGTTTCTGTTGCAATTGCTGGGCTTGCCAAAAAAGCCGTTAATGCTATGGCACTCATAAAAGCAGGTATACGATTTGTGGTTTTCATAACAATTCCTCTATTCCATGATTTGCGGCCTTTCGTCCTACTTCCGTGGCCTCAAATCAAAAATAGTCTAAGCTGTCCCGAAATACCAAATCGGCGTCATAAATATTCACTATCGCTAAACTTCTGTCTTCGGCTCAATGAGCTAGTGCTTGACTATGATAAAAAGATGCAAAAAGCATCCTTTTATCATTCAAATAGCTAACGGTCTTTAAAATAACAACATTCATTAAGCTAATCGAGCTAGCGCTTGGTTCAAGTCGGCGATGATGTCGTCACAATCTTCTAAACCAATAGAGATCCGCAGCAAATTATCACCAATCCCAGCGGCAGCCCTTGCCTCTGGCGTATAAGGTGAATGCGTCATCGATGCAGGATGTTGAATCAGGGATTCAGCATCACCTAGACTCACCGCAATTGAGAACAACTTTAGATATCCGACAAAGGCCATGGCTTCTTCTAAATTTGCCGCCAGTTCAAACGCGATAACACCACCAGCACGTTTCATCTGCTGGCCAATGAATTTATGCCCTTGATGAGATTTAAGCCCGGGGTAATACACACGTGTAATGCTTGGATGTTCCGCCAAAAACTCTGCCACGCGCTGGGCACTATCGCAATGGCGCTGCAAACGCACATCTAAGGTTTTAAGACCGCGTAAGATCAGCCAAGCATCATGTGGCGATATCACAGCGCCAATATCCTTTAAAATTTCATACTTCACTTTATGGAGCTGCTCTTCACTGCCACACACTATCCCCGCAATCACATCACCATGACCATTCAGATATTTAGTCGCACTGTGGATCACCAAATCAATACCAAAATCCAGCGGCCGCTGCAGTAATGGAGTCATAAAGGTATTATCGACAATACTGACCAACTGGTGACGTTTAGCAATAGTCGCAATTGCCGCTAAATCAAACACCTGTAAATGGGGGTTGACTGGGGTTTCACAGAAAATGACCTTAGTATTGGATTGAATCGCCGCTTCTATTTCTGCTTCCGATGAAAAGTCCACTAGGGATACTTCAATACCAAAGCGAGCAAACTGAGTCGTCATTAGCGCATAAGTACAACCGTATACGGCATTCGACGCCACTAAGTGATCGCCCATCTGCAAATTAGCCAGCAATGCGGCGGATACTGCGCCCATACCAGAAGCAGTTGCTGCTGCGGCCTCAGCCCCTTCTAAAATCGCCATTTTACGTTCAAGCTCAGCGGTTGTCGGATTCCCTAAGCGCGTGTAAATATACCCCGGCTCATTACCCGCAAATCGCTCACCACCTTGCTCTGCAGACTCAAACACAAAAGTCGCACTTTGGTAAAGCGGCGTGACTAAGGCACCAAAGGCCTCTCGCTCATGGCCGCCATGAATAACCTGTGTCGCCGCCTTCCACATCTTGCCTGACTCATCTTGCATACCTAGCTCCTTGTCATTGGCATTGAGCAGTTCCCGTTCTTGATTGATTGTTGGTGTGGAGCGCTCAATACCCGCATTATGGATAATCTAATAGATAAGTTAATGAAACATTAGCCCTATCGAATAAGCCCTACCATAACGCGGCCAAGCACTTAAGCCAGTAGCATGACGAAAATAGCAGCGATCAAAAGTGTAATTAACTTGTTACATAGCACTTTTACGTCGCACTTAGTCATTCTCTTTATCTGCAAGAATCATAAAAAATGCGCTAAGGAACAAGTCCATTAGCGCATCTACTTTCGGCTATTTGAATCGTTTAATCATATGATATTCAATAGCATCTACTCTTTAGACTTATCTTTAGATGACCGCGATACCCTATCATCAACATCGGCGAACTGGCCTTTTAATGCGTCGCGGCCTTCCTTGGTAAACAGCTTGCCTGAAAACTGCTTAAGTTCGATCAACAATTCCTGATGCACTTTAGACAATTTAGGCCTTTGCTCTTCCCTAAACACAATCGGCCGACACAGCGCCATGGCTTGATATCCAAGGCGCGCTGTTAACATGCCGCCCCCTAAGCCTTGGGCCAAGCGAGCAGACAATTTACCTGTCATTTCAACCGATAACAGCTGTGTTCCTAAATCGGTAACTAACTCAGTGGTGCCCGCGTAGATGATATTAATAATAATGCTGCGGATAAGTTTAATTCGGCTCCAGTAACCAAGTTCAATGCCATAACAGCGGGCGACATCGCGCAGCATACGTTGATTACGCCAGAGGATAATCGCCATATCGAGCACAGCTAACGGACTCGCCGCCAGTAACACTGCCGACTCAGCCGCATAGCGTCGCACGACTTTTTTGGCCAGTTCATCTCGCTCCGTTAGAACTAAGTCCTCGAATAACAAGACTTTCTCGGCATCATTATGTTCATCTTTTAATGAACGGCGAAGTTGCTGCAAACCTTGGCTGTCTTCATAGTGGCAAACGATATTATCGATAAAGCTGTCTGCTTCACCCATTTGCATGCTCTGCGCTAGCCTTGCACCTGTTTCTTGAGTATCGGCGACCTGTTTGAGTCGCTTGAGCTTACGGTATTCACTGACTGCGCCCGCCAATGCCCACGCACTGACCACCCCAAGCACCACACCATAAAAACTAAACAACCAAGGGCTCTCAAGCCAAGCATCCCTCAGTCCTAATCCTGTTTGAACGACTACAAGCAGCAATAAACTCACAGCAGCTAGACGAGCGAGCCAAGACCAACGGCGTGATTTTACAAGTTGAGGCGATACCGATTTAGCATCGATCATTTTTGGATGGGATGACAACGTTTCATCCATCAATTCCTCAATATCAGCAGCCACTTCTTGCACTGGCGTATGGGGATCAAAGGCTTTCGCCCCTTTGAGCTCCTCTTTGCTAGGTTTGAGCTCCACTATTTGTGGGTCAAACAGTTGCTGCTTTTTCAGCGCCTTATGCTCAAATGAGTATACAGAGGAATTAGAGGCCTGCTCATTAGCGTTATCCGATAGCTTTAACGTCATTCCAACTTATCTCCCAGTAAGTACTGCAGCAAATGATCAAGACGAATATGGTCAAAATGCACTTGAGATGGGTCAACATTGGCATTGCTCGGCGGTGCAAAGCCGACAAAGTTAAACCCTTGGTCACGCCAAAAATGCGCTTCAGGTAAGCGAGTGGGCACTTCGCCTGGAAACAAGGTCAGGGCTTTACCGTTGAGTCCCATCCCCTGCACGACTTCGACCTCACCGTCCTGAGTTGTCACCATGCCATGGCGAGTCGCCTTGATGGCGCTAATCGCCATAGTCTCCACTTTACAACCATCGAAACTGGCAAAATGCTGGCTGTGTTTCAACATATCGGTCAGCAGGGACAAAACATGGCTCTGCTGATCGCGGGTCACATGGTCAACCTTGCTCGCGGCAAACAACAAACGGTCGATGCGGGGGGAAAATAAACGCCGTAAATAACTCGATTGGCCAAACTGAAAGCTTTCCATAATGGCATTGAGCGCCGCGCCCATATCCTCAAATTGCTTTTTACCGCGATTCAACGCACTAAAACAGTCAACAAGTACTAACTGCCGATCAAAACCGGCAAAGTGGTTTTTATAGAAAGGCTTAACCACTTTAGCCACATATTCTTGATAACGTTTTTCAAGTACATGGAATCCACTGTGTTTATCGCTTTGCGAAAGCGCAGCAAACTTTTCATCATTAACCAATAACAGGGGGAAAAAAGCCAATAAGGGAGCCCCCTGCCATTCACCCGGCAATAACATGCGCCCAGGTTGCGCTTGGTAATAACCTTGCACGTGCACTAAATCATTGAGTAATAGCTGATATTGATCGGCAATCTGCTTTAATTGCTGCTCATCGGCGCTGGCGGCTAAATCCAATAAAATCAAAGATTGTTCAAACTCAGCATACAAAGGCGAGCTTTTAAGATTCTCGATGCGAACTTGTTGAGCGCGACACCAGGTTACAAAGTCTTGGCGCAACATAGGTAAATCGAGTAACCATTCGCCAGGATAATCGACTATGTCTAAATACAAGGTGGCGGTATCAGAAAACTTGGCCAGTAAGCCCTTCTTAGGTTGGTATTTAATCGCCAGTCGTAACTCAGAAATAGTACGAGTGGAGGCAGGCCAGGTCGCGGGTTCGGAAGTGAGCGCTAACATGGCGCCTTGATAATCAAAACTAGCGATCTCAAGATCCGGCTGCATGGCACGCTTAACACCGAGCAAACGCTGATCGCGGCTCACCTGCCACAGTGGCAAAGCGCTGTTGTTGCGGGCGTGGGGTAAGGTTGAGACAGGTCCAGAATTGAGTAACTGATTGACTAACCCCGTGATAAACGCCGTTTTTCCCGCACCAGAAAGCCCCGTCACGGCCAAACGTAAATGCCGGTCCGCGGTGCGATGTAACAGGGATTGGCCCTTTTGGGTTAATTTATGGAGCGAGGCATCAAGCATTCCCATAGAGACTTCCCTTATGTCGAATGATGTTAACTTATGTCAAGTGATGTTGACTATACACTGGAATGGAGCAGAGATTAAGCAACAAGGGCGGACATGGCCGCCCTTTAGAAGGGTTACAAACTATTGATTTGTCTTTTTAAATCAAAGTTGTCAGAGGTGACATGGCGTTCTAAATTTTGTAGCCTAACTTCTAGACTTCGAAATTGACGACTCACGTCGCTTAGCGCTTGCTTTGCGGGTTCTCCCGACTGCCACGGCTTCTTCTTCACCTCGATATCGTCTCTATCGTAATGCTTTTGCGGCTTGATGTCTAAAATCACCCACAAAGCGACATAGATGATAAATACCACACCTGAGCCGCCGAGTAAGAAGATAGACACAGTCAGCACTCGCACTAACCAAGTTTCAATCGCAAAGTACTCGGCAATCCCTGCACATACACCCGCTATTTTGCCTGACTGGGGAATGCGGTACAAAGTACGGCCATTAGATCCTCTCATGTTTCCCCCTCCATTCGGGCGATTCTGTATCCAGAATGGCCTCTAAGGTCTCGATACGCGCCGCCATTTTATCGGCCTTGGATATCAAATCATTGAGTTGTGAAAACTCTTCCTCAGTGAGTCCCTGGCTCACTTGTCGCTTACTGCGATAATGAAGAACTAACCATATTGGCGCGACTATCACCATGAAAATAATAATCGGCGCCATTAGCACGTCCATATCCATAACTCACCTCTGAATTGTTATTCTTTTGACTTAATTGGCGCTTTACCTTTTACCTTGGCTTTGAGCGCTGCCAGTTCTGCATTCACAGAATCTTCCGCTTCTAGCGCCGCAAACTCATCGGCTAAGGTCTTCTTGCAGCCAAGATCGTAAGATTCAACTTGGGCTTCTAAGCCTTCGACACGGCGCTCATATTGCTCAAACTTGAGCATAGCATTGTCGATCTTGCTTGAATCTAGCTGCTTTTTCACTTCTAAGCGTGATGACGCGGTTTGAGTGCGCAAAATAATGGTCTTTTGACGCGCTTTTGCATCGAGCAGCTTTTCTTGCAACATGCCCACTTCATCTTTCAAGCGTGCGATATGTTCATCGATGACGGCTAACTCTTGATTCAGCGTATCAGCTAAACCGGTCGCTTTTTGTTTTTCAACTAAAGCGGCTTTCGCTAAGTCTTCACGGTCTTTGGACAGTGCCAGTTCAGCCTTATCTTGCCAATCTTGCACTTGCTCTAACACGCGGTTGATACGACGTTGCAGCTCTTTCTTTTCAGCTAACACTTTAGCTGAGGTAGAACGCACTTCAACGAGTGTGTCTTCCATTTCTTGGATAATCAGTCGAACCATTTTTTCTGGGTCTTCGGCTTTATCCAGCAATGCGCTGATATTAGAGTTAATGATATCGGCGAAACGAGAGAAAATTCCCATAATCCTATCCTCAAATTGATGTTGGTCTCGTACAAGGTAATACACTAACCGTGCCAACTTTAACTTCTCATTTAAATACAGCAAGTTAAACAAAATATTAACTTTTACTTCCTTTTACGCTTCAAGCCACTTATTATCTTTTTCACCAAATTTTAGCGCGAAAGACTAAAAAATATCGTGGATAATAAATTTCAGCAAGACAACCTTATCGGTCAATCCAACGCCCTACTCGAAGTGTTAGAACATGTGTCGCAAATAGCGCCTCTGTCTAAACCCGTACTGATTATTGGTGAACGTGGTACAGGTAAAGAGCTTATTGCCGAACGCTTACATTATCTGTCTAAGCGCTGGGATCAAAGTTTTATTAAGCTAAACTGTTCATCTTTGAGTGAAAATTTACTCGAGAGTGAATTATTTGGCCATGAATCAGGTGCCTTTACTGGCGCCAAAGGCAAACACGAAGGCCGCTTTGAGCGCGCCGACGGCGGCACCTTATTCCTCGACGAATTAGCCAACACCTCAGGACTTGTCCAAGAAAAGCTCCTGCGTGTCATTGAATACGGCGAATTTGAACGGGTCGGCGGCAGTAAAACCGTGCAGGCTGATGTTCGGTTAATCTGCGCCGCCAACGAAGATTTACCATCACTTGCTGACGCAGGCGAATTTCGTGCCGACTTGCTCGATAGACTCGCCTTCGATGTAATCACTCTGCCCCCACTGCGTTGCCGCCCAGAAGACATAATGACGCTGGCGGAATATTTCGCCGTTGGCATGGCGCGCCAATTAAAGCTGCAGCTGTTCAGCGGTTTCAGCGCCCATGCGGTCGAGCAATTAATGACCCACGACTGGCCGGGTAATATCCGTGAACTTAAAAACGTTGTAGAGCGCAGCGTTTACCGTAATGGCGGTGAAAATAGGCCCATCGACCATATCACCCTCGATCCCTTTGCTTCGCCCTATCGACCTAAAACGCGGATCAAGACCCGCGAACGTCAAATCACCTCAGTCGCGCCAACAACCCTTGCCAGTACGTCGCAATCTACGCCGATACTTGAGACTGAAGTACCCGCCAATACTGAGTCTTCAGTGCATAACTTTAATTTTCCGCTGGATTTTAAAGAGCAAACTGAGAAATACGAAATGGATCTGATCCAGCAGGCACTCTCAAGCAGCCAATACAACCAAAAGAAAACCGCCGACATGCTCGGATTAAGCTACCACCAACTGCGTGGCATCCTTAAAAAATACAATTTACTTGATAAAGCATAAGCAGATTGCCCATGGGGGAGATGCACTGCTAAAATAGCCGTTCATAGTCGATAAAATAATGATTTATAAATGAGTGTGCTAATTAGACGCCTGTGCCTAACAACTGCAGTTTCTTGCATGAGTTGGTTGTTGGTCGCGTGTGGCCCCCAACGACTCCCCTCCGGTTTGGTGTATTGCTCCGAAGGGAATCCTGAGTCTTTTAATCCACAATTGGTGACATCTGGCACGACAATCGATGCCACCTCGCACCAAATTTATAGTCGCTTAGTGGATTATGATACCCAGTCTGGCAAGCTTGTCCCTGCCTTGGCGACGAGTTGGGCCATGTCTGATGATGGCTTAAGCTATCGTTTCACTCTCAGGGAAAACGTGCAGTTCCAGCATTCAAAGCGTTTTTACCCAACTCGCCCCTTTAATGCCGACGATGTGTTGTTCTCCTTTAATCGTATTATCGATACCCAGCATCCTTATCATTTTGTCTCCCGCACGGGTTATCCCTTCTTCCAAAGTATTGGCTTTTCTCAGCAAGTTAAAGGGATAGAGAAGATAAACGATCATGAAGTGGTCTTTTACTTAACCCGCAAAGACGCTTCTTTTTTGTCAAATTTAGCCACCGACTTTGCGGTGATCTTATCCAACGAATACGCGCAGCAGCAGTTAGCTTTAGGTCATCCTGAAAACGTCGACCACTTTGCCATTGGTACAGGACCGTTCACCTTAGTGCAATACGCTAAAAACGAATATATCCGCTATCGCCGTAATCCCGATTTTTGGGGAGAGCCAGCAAAAATCGATATGCTGGTATTTGATATCACGCCCAAAAGTACAGTTAGGCTCGCTAAGCTTATCGCGGGGGATTGCAGCGTTTCTGCGCTGCCCAAAGCAGGTGAACTGCCTGTTATCAAACAGCATCAAGAATTAAACATCGAATCACAACCAGGTCTTAACGTAGCATTCTGGGCCTTTAATACGCAAAAGCCACCGTTAGATGATGTTCGCGTACGTCGTGCACTTGCCTATGCTGTTGATAAACAAAATATCCTGCGAGCGGTTTATCAAAATACTGCCATTGAAGCCACCGGCGTTCTGCCGCCAGCATCATGGGCCTACGAAAATAACAAAGGACTTGTCGATTACAATCCGCAAAAAGCACGTGACCTATTAAAAGAAGCCGGTATAAAAAATCTCAGCATCAATATTTGGGCCATACCGGTTGCCCGCGCTTATAACCCCAATTCGTTGAAAACGGCCGAATTAATTCAATCCGATTTAGCAAACATCGGCGTAAAAGTGAATATCGTCAGTTACGATTGGAGCGTATTTAATCAGAGACTGAGCCGCGACGACTATGATTCTGTGCTGATTGGCTGGAATGCTGATAACAGCGATCCCGATAACTTTTTTAATCCGCTGCTGAGCTGCGCAGCAATGCAATCAAACAACAATCGTTCTCGCTGGTGTAACCCTGAGTTTGATGCCATCTTAAACAGCGCAAGGGAAGTATCAGATCAAGCGGAACGTAAAGTGATTTATCAACAAGCAGAAGCCTTTTTAGCTGAACAAGTACCTATGCTGAGTCTGGCCCATGCCAAACGTGTAGCGTTAACTCGCAGTGATATCAAGGATATGCAGCTTACGCCTTTTGGTGGGATTTCCTTCACCCATACTAGCCAAGCACCACAGGAGGCGAATTAATGTTTACATACCTACTGCGTCGCCTCAATTTATTTCTTGCTACTTCGTTAGTCATGGTGGGTGTCTTATTTTACGCTACAGGCTTGTTTCCAGTTGAGCGCACCTATGCACTCACTGGCATACATACACCGACGGCGACCCAACTGGTTCAAATAGAACAGGACTACAAATTAGATAAAAACCAAGCGTGGCAATTTATCGCTTACCTACAACAAAGGCTTAGCGGTAATTTAGGGATTTCAGTCACGTCACATCAAGAAGTCGCCGAAGAACTCAGTGCCGTCCTGCCCGCCTCCTTCGAACTTGCTGTGATGGCGGGTATTATCGCAATTTGCTTGGGCGTGCCCTTAGGCGTGCTCGCCTCCCAGAGTCAACATAAGCTCACCCAAAATACCATTATGGCGATTACCCTAACGGGCTACTCTGTACCCGTATTCTGGTTAGGCCTGTATCTTTCGCTTTGGTTTGGCGTCGATCTTGGTTGGTTACCAATTTCGGGACAAATCAATTTGCTCTATGAAATCAAGCCCGTCACTGGCTTTATGCTAGTGGATACCTTGTTGTCAGAGTCTGAATACGGCATGTCGGCATTTAAAGATGCCCTGCTGCATATCATTTTGCCTGCCACAACACTGGCCGTGTTACCTTTTACTGTAGTGGTTCGTAGCACCCGTTCGGCAATGGTGAATGTGATGAATCAAACCTTTATCCGCGCCGCCGAAGCCAGAGGCATGCATACTGGCACGATTATACTGCGCCACGCACTGCCCAATGCGCTGATCCCCGTACTTAAACATTTAGGGCTAATGCTTGGCTCATTTGCCAGTTATGCCATAGTGGTTGAAATGATTTTCTCTTGGCCTGGTGTAGGATCTTGGCTAGTTTCAGGGATTTACCAACGGGACTATACTGTTATCCAAGGTGGGATTTTGGCCGTGGCCCTATTGATTATCTTCCTAAGTATCTTGATTGAAGTGCTGCACACAGCCTTTAATCCACTGAGCAGAAAAGACCTTTATGCCACCAGTTAAAATTTATCAAGAAGATCAAATTGCCTCCCCGACTATGCGGGTTTGGATTAACTTTTCGGCTAATCCTTTCGCTTTAGCAGGTCTGTGGACGATTGCATTTCTGCTCTTGCTAACCCTGTTTGGCCCTATGATTGCGCCCTTTCCGCCAGAGGCACAAGATCCAAGAGCCTTGCTGTTGCCACCCTCTTGGGACCCTTCAGGCACAGTGGCGCACTTTTTAGGGACTGACGATCTCGGCCGCGATATTTTCAGCCGATTATTACACGGCGCGCACTTGACCTTTGGCATGGCGCTGCTGATCGTCGTCACCGCATTATTCACAGGCTTTATCATAGGGTCGTTGTCGGGCATGATGCGGGGCTTAAAATCCAGTATTCTCGGTCATTTGCTCGATGCGCTGTTATCGATTCCTTCATTATTAATGGCCATTTTAGTGGTCGCTGTAATGGGACCAGGGCTTGAAAATGTGTTCTGGGCCGTCGGGATAGCCTTAACCCCACAATTTGTGCGCTCCATACACCAGTCAGTGCATGAAGAATTACAAAAAGAATATGTCACAGCCGCACGTTTAGACGGTGCAAACTCGATGCAAATTTTTTGGTACGTCATTATGCCAAACGTCTGGGAAGTGGTGATAATTCAAACCACACTTGCCATTTCAGCTGCTATTTTAGACATCGCTGCCCTCGGTTTTTTAAGCTTGGGCGCACAGGCGCCGAGTCCAGAATGGGGCGCTATGGTCGCCCAAGGAATGGATAATTTACTAACTGCGCCTTGGGCCGTAACTATCCCAGGCTTAGCGATTCTTTTCAGTGTGCTTTCCATTAACTTGGTTGGCGATGGCCTACGGTCGGCGCTTGCGCCCATCAGAAACTAACTTATGCCTTTACTCGACGTACGAAATCTAACGATTGAACTCGATACGCCCCACGGTAGAGTGCGGGCGCTAGAAAAAGTCAGCTTAACGCTCAATGCGGGCGAAATTCATGGGCTAGTGGGTGAATCTGGCTCAGGACGAAGTTTGTTAGCCAGAGCAATTTTAGGCATCCCCGGCCCTAACTGGACTATCACAGCAGACCGCATGATGTGGGATGGCAATAACTTGATGGCCATGAGCTCAAAAGAGCGCCGTAACCTGATGGGTTCAGACATGGCAATGATCTTCCAAGATCCGTCTGGCAGCTTAGATCCAGCACAAACCGTTGGCAGTCAGTTAATGCAAGCTATGCCTAAAAATCCCAACGCCTATTTTTGGCAACGGCGCAGGCATGCACGACTTACAGCACAGAAATGGCTGCATAAAGTCGGGATCAAGAATCCGCGGCAGGTGATGTCTAGCTACGCATGGGAATTATCCGAAGGCGAATGCCAAAAGGTGATGATTGCGATGGCGGTTGCTAACCAGCCTCGCCTCTTGATTGCAGACGAACCCACAAGCTCGATGGAGCTCAGCACTCAGGCGCAAATTTTCAGATTATTATCCCAATTAAATCAATTACAAAACGTATCGATTCTATTGATCAGCCACGAGCTGGAAACCTTAGCCCAATGGTGCGATCACTTATCCGTACTCTATTGCGGTCAAGTCATGGAATCTGGGCCGACGGACGAAGTGATTAAGCAGCCTTATCATCCTTACACTAAGGCGTTACTCGAAAATATGCCCGACTATTCAGGCTCAGGTGGTCACAAGGCGATTATGCCTACCCTACCGGGTTCTGCGCCCGCCTTACAGCATTTGCCAATTGGTTGTCGTTTAGGGCCACGCTGCCCTGAAGCACAAAAAAAATGCGTTAATCAGCCAAATTTGAGTCATATCAAAGACCGCTATTTTGCCTGTCATTTCCCTTATCACGGCGAAACCCATAATGACGACCCCACTGCTTAAAGTTAATGACCTTTATAAAAGATATGATACTGGTTATAAGGGCTTTTCCCGCCAATATAACGATGCATTAGCGCCCGTATCCTTTGAACTCGAACGCGGTGAAACCTTAGCGATAGTGGGTGAGGCGGGTTCAGGTAAAAGTACCCTCGCCCGCATTTTAGTCGGTGCAGAGCCCCGCAGCGGTGGTGAAATATTTTTCGAAGGTGAAGCCTTAGACAGCCGCAATGTGAAGCAAAGATGCCGCTTAATTCGGATGATTTTCCAAGATCCGAATACTTCACTGAACCCGCGCCTAACGATTGGTCAATTACTCGATGAGCCGCTGCGTTTCAACACCCAAATGTCAGCGCAATCGCGGCACACCCAAGTGGTCGATACCTTACGAAAAGTAGGTTTATTACCCGAGCATGCGGAGTTTTATCCGCACATGATTTCCGAAGGGCAAAAACAACGAGTCGCAGTAGCACGAGCCTTAATGCTCAATCCTAAAATTATCATTGCCGATGAAGCCTTAACCGCATTGGACCTTTCGGTGCGTTCGCAAATTCTTAATTTGCTGTTAAAACTGCAAAAAGATCTCGGCTTGTCTTATATCTTCGTGTCCCATAATCTCAATATTATTCGCCATGTCAGCGATAAAATCATGGTACTGCACAAAGGTGTAATGGTTGAAAAAGCTGATACAGAACAAATATTTAACTCACCAAAACATGAATACACCCAGAGGTTGGTCCAAGAGCAGAGTCTGTTTGTTCACAAACGCTAAACTGCTCCAACCACTTAAATAATCAGGTGAATTGGCTAAAAATAGGTGCCATTTACCCGCCGAAATATTTATCCTATTGGTCATTTTGATAGAAGAAGCTTAAATATGATTATCAAACCAAAAATTCGTGGATTCATTTGTACCACTACACATCCTGTCGGTTGTGAAGTAAACGTTCAAGAACAAATCACCTTAACTAAAGCAAAAGGCAAGATCGCTAACGGCCCGAAAAAGGTATTAGTAGTCGGTTCATCAAGTGGTTATGGTCTGTCTTCACGTATCGCAGCCGCTTTTGGTAGCGATGCCGCAACGATTGGCGTGTTCTTCGAAAAGCCAGGTACTGAAGCGAAACCAGGTACTGCAGGTTGGTACAACTCTGCCGCTTTCGACAAATTTGCTAAAGCGGAAGGTTTATATTCTAAAAGCATTAACGGCGATGCCTTTAGCCATGAAGCTAAACAAAAAGTCATCGAGCTTATCAAGCAAGATCTTGGTGAAATTGACATGGTTGTTTACTCACTGGCATCACCAGTGCGCAAACTCCCTGATTCAGGTGAGCTTATCCGATCAGCTTTAAAACCCATTGGCGAAACTTACACAGCGACTGCCGTTGATACCAATAAAGACTGCATCATTGAAGCCACCGTTGAGCCAGCAACTGAGCAAGAAATTGCCGATACTGTCACTGTTATGGGCGGCGAAGATTGGGAACTGTGGATTAAAGCCCTATCTGAAGCCGGTGTATTAGCCGATAACTGCAAAACCGTAGCCTATAGCTATATAGGTACAGAACTGACGTGGCCAATTTACTGGCACGGCGCCCTTGGCAAGGCCAAGATGGATCTGGACCGCGCAGCAAAAGCGTTAAATGAACAACTGTCAGCCACTGGCGGCAGCGCAAATGTTGCAGTGCTAAAGAGCGTTGTGACTCAAGCGAGTTCGGCCATTCCTGTCATGCCTTTATATATCGCTATGGTATTTAAGAAAATGCGTCAGGAAGGTCTCCATGAAGGTTGTATGGAGCAAATCTATCGCTTATTCAGTGAGCGTCTATTCCGTGCCGATGGTGCAAAACCTGAGACCGACAGTGATAATCGCTTACGTTTAGATGACTGGGAACTGCGTGAAGATATTCAGCAACACTGTCGTAATTTGTGGCCACAAGTGACCACAGAAAACTTATCAGAATTGACTGATTACCGTGAATACAAAGCTGAATTTATTAAGTTATTTGGTTTTGGTATCGAAGGCATTGATTACGATGCCGACGTTAACCCATACGTTGAATTTGACGTTATCGAACTCTAATCAACTCGATAGCGAATCACTGCTTATCACAAACGTTAAACGCCACTTTTTAGTGGCGTTTTTATTTATAACTCCCAAATTAAGATGCGCTACACTAGCTGCAGTTGACCCCTAATAATCCCTCAATAAGGAAAATCAATGAAAATTAGCGCAAGAAACACCCTCAGCGGTACAATCAAATCCATAGAAATGGGCGCTGTAAACAATGAAGTGACAATCGAACTTGCACCCGGTGTCGTACTGACCTCTGTGGTGACTAAAGCTTCCTGTGAGCGCCTAGGGCTCAAAGTGGGTGATTCGGCTTATGCCCTCATCAAAGCCAGCAGCGTAATGATTGGCGTTGATGATTAACCATTCAACTCAGTAACGTGGCGATTGAAGTAATGGAATATGGAGTCTGACAGTGTTGCTATAGCGGATATCCTTCGAACTTCATTGGTAAACTTTATCGAATTAAAAAAACAAAAAGGCCAAGTGAACTCACTTGGCCTTTTCTATTTAATCAGTCGGATAGTAAATTTAATAACTCACTATCCTCACTGAAATTATTCTTCTACAGGATAAAGCACCTTGGCATTGGCTTTAAGCGAATCGATCAAACCACGGTAGTCTGCTTCACTGTATTGTGCGTTCAGACGTTGTTTAAGTGCATTAACTAGCTCATCACTCACACCTTCTGCTGCGTTGACTTTATCCAGTGCAACCACAGCATAACCGTTTGCTAAACCAACGGTATCAACAACAGGAGTTGTACTTGGTGTTGGCATTTGGAACGCTTTGCCTACAATCGCAGCATCAACGTCTTGCGCACCACGGCCTAGTTTCGCTTTAGACACTAAACCAAGATCAGTTGCACCCGCTTTAACTTGTGCCATCAGTTCCTGTGCTTTTGCACGGGCGGCTTCGTTTGCTTGATCTTGCTTCAAGCGCTCAGTGATGTTGGCTTTCACTTCAGCTAAGGCCAAAGTACCCGCATCGTGATGTTCTTTCGCTCGGATAACAACCACATGGTTAGGTTCAAGCTCAATCACTTCACTGTTTAAACCTTTCAGCATCACAGTTTCAGAGAAGGCTGCTTTAACTAAGTCAGGCTTGTTTAGCTCAGCAGGTGCATTATCGCGAGAAAACAGTGCTGTAGTCTTAACATCAACGCCAACAGCTTTTGCGGTTTCAGATAGTGTATCTGGCACTTCATAGCTGGTATCCGCTAATTTACTTTGTAAGCTATAGAACTGGTCAACCGCTTTCTTATCTTGCAATTGAGCCACTATCTTAGCTTTCACATCAGCAAAAGGTACAGTCGCGCCAGATTGCACATCTAATAGCTTGATAATGTGGAAACCAAAGTCTGTTTTAACCACCGCAGAATGTTGGCCTTTATTTAATGCAAATAAAGCGGCATCAAATGCGGGGTCCATAACACCAGGTTCAAACCAATCCAGTTTACCGCCCTGCTCTGCACTCAAAGTATCATCAGAGTTAGCTTTAGCCAGATCAGCAAAATCGGCACCGCTATCTAATTGCTTAGCGAGATCTTCAGCCTTTGCTTTTGCTGCAGCTTCATCATTACCTGGCATAACCAAAATATGCGCGGCAAGACGCTTCTCGTTAGAAACATATTGTGCTTTATGTTCTTCGTAATACGTTTGTGCTTCTTCATCAGAAACTGGATTATTTTTAGCAAAATCAGCAGCATTCAGTTCAACATATTCTAAGCTCACCATCTCAGGACTCATAAACTGCCCTTGGTTTGCGTCGTAATAGTTTTTCACTTGCTCGTCAGTCACAACCGCTGTCGCTAAGAATGGTGCAGAATCGACAATAACATAGCGCACATCACGGGTTTGGCCTTGTAACTCAGCCAATTGCTTAGCTTCGCCAGGTAACACGAATTCAGTACCCACAAGGGCCGCAGTTAACTGACGACGGGTCATATCGACACGCATCATGTCTCTGAAAGTCTGTGGCTGATAACCTAACTGACGCAGAATCGCCTGATAACGATCGTTATCAAATTTACCATCAGTTTGAAATGCCGGTTCAGCTCTCATTGCAGCAACAATTTGCTCGTCAGATACACGTAGACCTATAGCCTTAGCAGCTTGATCTATCAACTTGTCAGCCACTAAGCGTTCTAATACGCTCTGCTTAATGCTTTGTAAGTATTTTTCGTCAGCAGATAACGCAGCAAACATTTCACCTAGCTGTTGCTCCATGCGAGAGCGCTCGCTCTGGTACGCCTGCTCTAGCTCGGCTTTAGTGATCTTGTCACCGTTCACTTCTGCCGCAGGCACATCAGTTGTTGAACCTAAGTAACTACTGACTCCTGCAAATGCAAAAGATAAAATCACAAGTACGAGAATGCCTTTAGCAATCACGCCTTGCGAACCATCGCGGATCTTTTCTAACATCAGATTTCTCGCTTGTTGCGATTAACAAAATAAAAAGGCGCATCAGGTTGAGATGCGCCTTTCTGTAATTTATGGGGAATATTCAGACGCTACCACTGGTAAATTCTAAAACCCCGAGTAATGGTAGAAATTAAGCTTCATATTCCATTACTTTCAATTCGTAAAAAGCACTGATAAACAGTGCTTGTCATTACGAACGCCTTACAAAGGCTACGATATTAATTATTAATTAACAGCGTCTTTCAGTGCTTTACCAGCTTTGAATGCAGGAATTTTAGCTGCTGCGATTTTGATTTCTTCACCCGTTTGTGGGTTGCGACCAGTACGCTCAGCGCGTTCACGCACTTCAAAAGTACCAAAACCAACAAGAGAAATTTTATCACCTTCTTTCAGACCTTCGGTCACAGCAGCGATAAAAGAATCCAGTGCTCGGCCAGCAGCGGCTTTAGAAATGTCAGCACCAGATGCGATTTTCTCGATTAGTTCAGATTTGTTCATGTCATCCCCTTGAATGTAATTTTTTTGCGCCGCAACCAAATCCGTCTCTAGAGCGGTCTGCGGAGGCTTTTATAACAAGCTTGAATTCAAAGTTCAAGCTGAGTTCGAAAACCAAAGAATTAAAACTGGATACAGCTCAAAGCCAGTTGCGCCAAGGGCTTGGAGCAGCTGGCTCTCCACAGACCTAGGCTACCACAGGTCTGCGCTTTGTTAAGCCCCTTTTTTCATTTTTTTTAACGTGATAGCGCAATTTCTTGCGTTATGCCAAGTTTTTAACCACTTCGAAGCCTTCCACCGGCCTTTCTAGTGCCAGTTTTAACACTTCATCGACCCAACGCACGGGACGAATTTCTAAATCGGCAATTACATTGGCAGGAATTTCTTCCAAATCGCGCTCATTTTCTTTTGGAATAAGCACCAATTTTATGCCGCCGCGGTGAGCTGCTAGCAGTTTTTCTTTCAAACCACCGATAGGTAACACTTCACCACGTAAGGTTATTTCACCTGTCATGGCCACATCAGCACGCACGGGGTTACCCGTTAAGCTTGATACTAACGCGGTACACATTGCCGCACCTGCAGATGGACCATCTTTGGGTGTCGCACCTTCTGGCACATGCACGTGGATATCACGCTTCTCGTAGAAATCAGCATTGATACCTAATTGTTCCGCACGGGCGCGAACAACTGTCATCGCTGCTTGAATCGACTCTTGCATCACGTCGCCAAGGGAACCGGTATAGGTTAACTTCCCTTTACCTGGCACTGAGGTTGCTTCAATCGTCAGTAAGTCACCGCCCACTTGAGTCCACGCTAAGCCAGTCACTTGACCGATTTGGTTCTTAGACTCGGCTTTGCCGTAATCAAAGCGCTGCACACCAAGGAAAGACTTAAGATTCTCTTGGTTGACAGTCACAGACTTGACAGACTTATCGAGCAAAATCATTTTCACGACTTTACGGCAAATCTTAGACAATTCACGCTCGAGTGAACGCACACCCGCTTCACGGGTGTAATAACGGATAATGCCAACGATAGCACTATCATCTACTTTAATTTCAGTGGCTTTTAAACCATTGCGCTCAATTTGCTTATTCAGCAAATGTTGCTTAGCAATATTCAGCTTCTCGTCTTCGGTGTAACCCGACAAACGAATGACTTCCATACGGTCAAGAAGTGGCCCAGGAATATCCATAGAGTTTGACGTTGCAACAAACATCACATCGGATAGGTCGTAATCGACTTCGAGGTAATGATCGTTAAAGGTCGCATTTTGCTCAGGATCTAACACTTCTAATAAAGCAGAAGCCGGATCGCCGCGCATATCAGAACTCATCTTGTCGATTTCATCGAGCAAGAATAACGGGTTTTTCACGCCGACTTTAGCCATCTTTTGAATGACTTTACCTGGCATAGACCCAATGTAAGTACGGCGATGACCACGGATTTCCGCTTCATCACGCACACCACCGAGGGCAACACGCACATACTTACGACCGGTGGCCTTAGCGATCGATTGACCTAGCGAGGTTTTACCCACACCTGGTGGCCCCACTAAACATAGGATTGGCCCTTTAAGCTGACGCACTCGGCTTTGGACTGCCAAATATTCCAAGATACGTTCTTTGACTTTTTCAAGGCCAAAATGATCGGTGTCGAGTACTTCTTGGGCTTTGGCTAAATCACGTTTGATTTTAGAGCGTTGGCTCCAAGGCACAGCCGTCATCCAATCGACATAACTGCGAACAACCGTCGCTTCAGCCGACATTGGTGACATCATGCGTAACTTGTTAAGCTCGGCGAGGGCTTTCTCTTTCGCCTCAGCGGGCATATTAGCCTCTTCAATCTTACGATTTAAGGCTTCAAATTCGTCATGGCCTTCATCTAAGTCACCCAGTTCTTTCTGGATGGCTTTCATCTGTTCGTTCAGATAGTACTCACGCTGACTCTTTTCCATCTGTTTTTTAACGCGAGTCCGGATACGTTTCTCAACCTGTAATAGGTCGATCTCCGATTCCATCATCGCCATTAGATATTCCAGACGTTCGCCGACGTTGACCATCTCAAGCACAGATTGCTTATCTTCAAGCTTAAGTGGCATGTGTGCGGCCATAGTATCGGCCAGACGCGCCGCTTCATCGATACCCGATAAAGAGGTCAAGACTTCTGGTGGGATCTTTTTGTTCAGCTTGATATAACCTTCAAACTGACCAATAGCACTGCGCACTAACACTTCTTCTTCTTTGTCTTCCAGCGGTTCTGATTCCAGATACTCAGCCTTAGCCACAAAGAATTCTGTTTCTTGGGTATAACGGGTAATACGGGCGCGACGACCGCCTTCAACCAGCACTTTGACTGTACCGTCTGGCAGCTTAAGTAACTGTAAAATAGAGGCAACCGTACCCACTTCGAAGATGTCATCTTTTGATGGTTCATCGAGCTCGGCATCACGCTGCGCCACTAAAATAATTTGCTTATCCTGCGCCATTGCCGTTTCAAGACATCGAATAGATTTTTCTCGTCCGACAAATAACGGAATTACCATATGGGGATAGACCACCACATCTCGCAGTGGCAGCACGGGGAGTTCGATATGCGCTTCACGCTCTTGGGTCATAGTTCGATTCCGTTTTGGTGAAATGGATTAATACTGGAGTATATTGGGACGCTTTATGGAGTTTCAATGGCTAATACGAAAAAAGGAGTCCATTGGACTCCTTGTTTTTCAGTTTATTAGCGATCAGTACAATTATTGTTCACCTGATGCCACTTGGGCCTCATTGTGCTCGTAAATCAAGATTGGGGCAGATTCCCCTTTCACGACTGATTCATCCACAACGGCCTTCACCACACCGTCAACGGATGGGATATCGTACATAGTATCCAGCAGAATACTTTCAACGATGGAGCGTAGGCCACGGGCACCAGTCTTGCGAGACATGGCTTTGTGAGCAATCGCTTTAAGCGCATCTTCGCGGAACTCAAGCTCAACCCCTTCCATCTCAAATAACGCACTGTATTGCTTAGTTAGGGCATTTTTAGGTTGAGATAGAATTTGTACTAAAGCTTCTTCATCCAGCTCAGTCAGAGTCGCAACCACTGGTAGACGACCAATAAACTCGGGGATTAAACCGTATTTGACTAAATCGCCAGGTTCTACTTGCGATAAGGTTTCAGAGATCGTCGCCTTCTCTTTCTCGCCTTTTACCTGTGCACCAAAACCGATACCCGAGCCAACGTGCGCACGTTGCTCAATCACTTTCTCAAGCCCTGCAAACGCACCACCACAGATAAACAGGATCTTAGAAGTATCGACTTGTAAGAATTCTTGCTGTGGATGCTTACGGCCACCTTGTGGTGGAACCGCGGCAACAGTGCCTTCAATCAACTTAAGCAGCGCTTGCTGTACACCCTCACCCGATACGTCACGGGTGATTGATGGATTGTCTGACTTACGGCTAATTTTATCGATTTCATCGATATAAACGATACCACGCTGCGCCTTCTCAACATCGTAGTCGCACTTTTGCAGCAACTTTTGAATGATGTTTTCAACGTCTTCACCCACATAACCCGCTTCAGTCAGCGTAGTAGCATCTGCCATAGTGAAAGGCACATTGAGTGAGCGCGCAAGGGTTTCAGCCAGTAGAGTTTTACCGCTACCCGTTGGACCGATAAGCAAAATATTACTCTTGCCCAGCTCGATACCATCTTTAGGCGATGCATTTTTTAAACGCTTATAGTGGTTATACACTGCCACAGAAAGCACTTTTTTCGCTCTGTCTTGGCCAATAACATAATCGTCTAAATGTGCACGCAACTCATGTGGTGTCGGTAATTTATCGCTATCACGCTTTGGAGAGATTTCTTTAATCTCTTCACGAATGATGTCGTTACATAACTCAACACATTCGTCGCATACATACACTGATGGGCCAGCAATGAGTTTTCTGACTTCATGCTGGCTCTTTCCGCAAAAAGAGCAGTACAGCAATTTACCGCTGTCACCATTATTTTTGTTGTCGCCCATTAATTACCTCATTTGCAGTCTGCTCTACTGCCTGTCTTAAATTTGCTTAACTTTTACAAAGCATAGCTCAGTCAAAAGCAAAAATCAGCCGCGTTTCGTCATCACAGAGTCAACTAAGCCATATTCGACGGCTTGAGTTGCACTCATGAAGTTGTCACGATCGGTATCGCGTTCAATCACTTCGAGCGGTTGACCTGTGTGTTCAGCGAGCATTAGGTTAAGCTTATTTTTAATGCCTAAGATTTCTTTGGCATGAATAGCAATATCTGATGCTTGACCTTGGAAACCACCCAGCGGTTGATGGATCATCACGCGAGAGTTTGGTAAACAGTGACGCTTACCCTTCTCACCACCAGCTAACAAGAAAGCGCCCATACTGGCGGCTTGGCCGATACAGACAGTGCTAACATTCGGTTTGATAAACTGCATGGTATCATAAATCGCCATGCCTGCGGTGACAGAGCCACCAGGAGAGTTAATGTATAAAAAGATATCTTTATCTGGGCTTTCTGATTCTAAGAATAATAGTTGCGCCACGATAAGGTTTGCCATGTGTTCTTCAACTTGACCTACCAAAAAGATAATCCGCTCTTTCAACAAACGAGAATAAATATCGTATGAGCGTTCACCCTTAGCAGTCTGTTCGATCACCATAGGCACTAAAGCACTTTGTATGTCTGACGCATTATGCATTATTCACTTCCCTAAATAAAAATGGCTCGCATGAGGAGCCTCATACGAGCCATTATAAATGGCGAACAGCTAATCAAGTCAAGCTTAGCTTATGCGCGACCAGTAGCCTTGTTCATAAATTCTTCAAAAGCGACTTGTTTTTCGGTCACTTTGGCAGATTTCAACAGTGCTTCAACCGCTTGCTCTTCTAAAGCAACGTTGCGCATGTTTTGCATCAGCTCTTTGTTGCTGTTGTAATAAGCAACCACTTCACTTGGATCTTCGTAAGCAGACGCCATAGAAGCGATCAAGCCTTGTACGCGTTCATCTTCCGCTTTCAGTTCGTTAGTCTTGATGACTTCGCCTAATAGCAGACCGATTTTAACACGACGTGCAGCTTGTTCAGTGAACAATTCAGCTGGCAGTTCTGGCATGTTAGCCGATTGGCCGCCAAAACGTTGCATGGCTTGTTGACGCAGAACGTTAACTTCGCCATCGATCAATGCTTTTGGCAAAGTGATATCGTTGTTAGCTAACAGACCATTGATCACTTGCTCTTTCACGTTAGCTTTTAACGCTTGCTCAAGTTCACGGTTCATGTTTTTACGGATTTCAGTTTTAAGGGCTTCTAAGCCACCTTCGCTGATACCGAACAGAGCAGCAAACTCATCGTTTACTTCTGGCAGGTTAGCCGCTTGCACTTCAGTCAGCGTAATCGCAAACTTAGCCGCTTTACCTTTCAGGTTTTCAGCGTGATATTCTTCAGGGAAGTTCACGTCGATAACAAATTCTTCGCCCGCTTTGTGACCTAAGATACCTGCTTCAAAACCAGGGATCATACGGCCGCTACCTAGTTGCAGTTCGAAATCATCAGCTTTGCCGCCTTCAAATTCTTCACCGTCAACTGAGCCAACAAAGTTCATTTTCACTTTGCCGCCATCAGCAGCTTCACGCTCAACAGCAGCGAAAGTCGCGTGTTGTTTACGTAAGGTTTCAATCATAGTGTCAACGTCAGCGTCAGTCACTTCAGCTTTTGGCTGTTCTACTTCGATTGCATCTAAGCCTTTCAGCTCAACTTCTGGATAGATTTCAAAGGTAGCGATAAATTCGAATTTTTCGCCATCAGTAGAACCAGGAACAAAAGTCGGTGCACCCGCTGGGTTTAACTTCTCAGCAATAATTGCTTCGATGAAGTTACGTTGCATCACTTCACCCATGATGTCTTGACGAATCGCTGCGCCGTAACGTTTGTTTATAACAGTAACAGGCACTTTACCAGGACGGAAACCTGGGATACGAGCACGCTTAGCTTCACGTTGTAAACTGTCTTTAACCAGCTTTTCAATTTGTTCAGCAGGAACAGAAATGGTCAGGCGACGCTCTAGGCCTTGGGTTGCTTCAACAGAAACTTGCATTGTTTTACCTCGAAATTTGTCTAACGTCCTTTGTAATAGCCGATTCATCAACTATTCAGGTATTCGTTTCTTGATCATTAAATTTGACTACAATGCCCACCACAACTGGCTTTAGGCACAGGTCGCTCATAGTTGATATCTATCAAGACGCGACATTATAGCCACCGTTTTCTGCAGAGTCGAGCCTCAACAGCCGAATCTGGGGTATAAAAAAAGCGACACAAGGTCGCTTTATTTAATTTGTACTCAAAGTACTAAAAATGGGGTGACTGATGGGGCTCGAACCCACGACAACCGGAATCACAATCCGGGACTCTACCAACTGAGCTACAATCACCACTGAAACTGGTACGCCCGGCAGGATTCGAACCTGCGACCACCC
This sequence comes from Shewanella sp. SM87, assembly GCF_025653705.1. Lineage (NCBI taxonomy): Bacteria > Pseudomonadati > Pseudomonadota > Gammaproteobacteria > Alteromonadales > Shewanellaceae > Shewanella > Shewanella sp. SM87. Next base: position 36,982 of record NZ_JAKKSC010000024.1, on the reverse strand, counting down.
GCTTAGAAGGCGGGTGCTCTATCCAACTGAGCTACGGGCGCATGGTTTACAGAATTTTCTGTATCCTAACCGATTTGGAAAGCATTTATGCTAACCCTATCATTTGCCTATTTTAGTTCAAATTATTTTGAATTCATCGAAGCAAACGACAATAAAGTGGTCGGTGATAGAGGATTCGAACCTCTGACCCTCTGGTCCCAAACCAGATGCGCTACCGGACTGCGCTAATCACCGAAGGTCTTACATTTTACTTGGTATCAACTCAGAGGGTTCCCTCTGGTCCGCTCTCATCCAAAATCTGCATGTACTATCGGACTGCGCTAATTACCTAACGTCTTACATGACAGTTTCAGCGCAAGATGAACACATCTGCCTGAGAACGGAGCGCATCTTATCCCCTCACTTTACACCCGTCAACGATTTTTTTATCGTTCGACTCTAGGTGCTGAATTATCAGGCTAATCTGGTTTTTTTTATCCACTTGGCAACGGCTTTAACCATGACACAGTAGCTGTGCCCTGTTAAAATAGCCACGATTGCCAATCTCTGTGTTAACTAGTGTTTTCACCATCGCCCATATAAAGGATATCCTACACCCATGACAGCCCAAATAATCGACGGCAAGGCGATTGCTCAATCCATCCGCACTAAGCTCAGCGAAAAAGTCACAGCCCGCAAAGAGGCTGGACAACGCGTACCGGGTTTAGCCGTAATATTAGTGGGAGCCGATCCGGCATCACAAGTTTATGTTGGCAGTAAACGTAAGGCTTGTGAAGAAGTTGGATTTATTTCTCGTTCATACGATTTAGAAACAAACTGCACTGAAGATGAATTACTCAACCTGATTGATAGTCTTAATGATGATCCGACAATTGATGGCATCTTAGTGCAACTGCCATTACCCGCACATATCGAAGACTCAAAAGTCATCGAGCGTATCCGCCCAGATAAAGACGTCGATGGATTTCACCCGTACAATGTCGGCCGTTTAGCCCAGCGTATTCCGGTGCTGCGCTCTTGCACCCCAATGGGCATAATGACACTCATCAAATCCACCGGCGTTGATACCTATGGTTTAGATGCTGTTGTGGTTGGCGCATCGAATATTGTCGGCCGCCCAATGACCTTAGAGTTGCTGCTTGCTGGCTGCACCACCACTACTTGCCACCGCTTCACTAAGAATCTCGAGCAAAAAATTCGTCAGGCAGATCTCGTGATCGTTGCAGTGGGTAAACCTGGCTTTATTCCTGGCGAGTGGATCAAGTCTGGCGCGATTGTAATAGATGTGGGTATTAACCGTTTAGATAACGGCACCTTAGTCGGCGATGTGCAATATGACATTGCTGCGCAAAATGCCAGCTTTATCACTCCAGTCCCCGGCGGTGTTGGCCCGATGACGATTGCAAGCCTATTAGAAAACACCTTATATGCCGCCGAGCAGTATCATGACTAGGTTCTAAGTTCTAAGTTCTAAGTTCTAAGTTCTAAGTTCTAAGTTCTAAGTTCTAAGTTCTAAGTTCTAGCAAGCATAAAAAAACCTGCATGATGCAGGTTTTTTATTTACTGAAGATTTTCTTGAATTAAAAATATAGCGAATAAGCTTATTTCTTACGCCAAGTGGTGCCACTTGGACCATCTTCAAGCACAACGCCCAAAATATCTAAACGATTACGCGCCACATCCGCAGCAGCCCAATCCTTTTCGGTACGAGCACGGTTACGCTCAACGATTAAGGCTTCGATTTCGGCCACTTCATCGTCACTACCGCCACCTTGAAAGAAGGCCTCTGGCTCTTGGCTTAATAGACCTAACACATCTGCTAATTGCTTCAAGGTGACCGCTAACGCAGATGCCTGTGCCATATCGGTCAGTTTTAAACGATTGATCTCACGCACCATATCAAATAGAACGGAATATGCTTCAGGTGTATTAAAGTCATCATCCATCGCCGCTTTAAATTTCGCGACAAACTCTTCTGCTGGCGCCGCAGCAACAGTCAAGTCGACATCTTTAATGGCGGTATATAAACGCTCTAAAGCTGAGCGAGCTTGTTTCAAGTTATCTTCTGAATAATTCAGTTGGCTACGATAATGGCCAGATAATAAGAAATAACGCACAGTTTCAGCATCATAGTGACCAAGCACATCGCGAATGGTGAAGAAGTTGCCTAAGGACTTAGACATCTTTTCACGGTCAACCATCACCATGCCAGTGTGCATCCAATAGTTGACGTATGGCGTGTCATGGGCACAGCAAGACTGAGCGATTTCATTCTCATGATGTGGGAACTGTAAGTCAGAGCCGCCGCCATGGATATCAAAATGCAGACCTAAATGTTTGCTGTTCATGGCCGAACATTCGATATGCCAGCCAGGACGACCTGGTCCCCATGGGGATTCCCACGTTGGTTCGCCAGGTTTAGACATTTTCCACAACACAAAATCCATTGGATTTTGCTTGGTTTCATCCACTTCAACCCGAGCACCAGCTTGCAGTTGATCTAAATTCTGGCCCGATAAACGGCCATAATCAGGATATGAGGCCACGCTGAAAAGCACATCACCATCGCTCGCCACATAGGCATGGCCACGGGCGAGTAATAACTCAACCATGTCGATGATTTCAGCAATGTGAAGGGTCGCGCGCGGTTCAAAATCGGGGCGCAACATATTTAAGGCATCGAAGTCTTGGTGCATTTCACCAATAAGACGCTCGGTTAAGGCTTCACAGCTTTCGTTATTCTCGTTAGCGCGCTTGATGATTTTGTCATCAACATCAGTAATATTGCGCTGAAAATTCACTTCATAACCCGCGTAACGCAGGTAGCGCACTATCATGTCGAAGGAAACAAAAGTACGGCCATGACCAATATGACAGAGATCGTATATGGTCACACCACACACGTACATCCCAATTTTCCCGGGATTAATTGGCTTAAATTCCTGTTTTTGGCGGGTAATACTGTTGTAAATCTTCAACATCGATATTCTCTTCAATGATACATTCAGGTGTAAAATCAAGGAGTCAGTCTATCACGGCCTGACAGGTTTTGAATACTGCACTTTGCGCGCAATCCGAGATAAGTTAGAATCGCGCCACTATTTACACTGAGTATGAAAACATGATCACATTACACACTAATTTAGGCGACATTAAACTGCAACTGAACGCTGAAAAAGCACCGTTAACAGTAGCAAACTTCATGAAATATGTTGACGAAGGTTTCTTCGACGGCACTATCTTCCACCGTGTGATAGACGGTTTCATGATCCAAGGTGGTGGCTTCAACGAAGACATGAGCCAAAAGCGTTGTAACGAGCCAGTGAAGAACGAAGCCAATAACGGTTTATCAAACCGTACTGGTACTGTCGCTATGGCGCGTACTTCAGATCCACATTCAGCTACTGCGCAGTTCTTCATTAACGTGAACGACAACACTTTCCTCGATTTTAAATCAGAAACCTCACAGGGCTGGGGCTACTGCGTATTCGGCGAAATCGTTGAAGGCATGGACATTATCGAAAAAATCAAGGCCGTTAGCACTGGCAACCGTGGTATGCATCAAGATGTGCCATTAGAAGCCATTGTGATTGAAAAAGTCAGCGTCGCGGCATAATACGGCGAATGCGAACTCTATTTATAGGCGATCTGCACCTGAGTGCAGATCGCCTTGATATCACCCAAGCGTTCACTCACTTTCTCGACACTGAACTCGATGATGCTGACGCCCTTTATATCCTAGGCGATTTGTTTGAAGTCTGGGTTGGTGATGATATTGCCTTGCCTTTTGCCCTAGACATCGCCGAAAAACTCAAGCAAGTATCACAAAAGTTGCCCGTGTATTTTATCCATGGCAACCGTGACTTCATGCTAGGCAAACAATTTGCGCGCGCCGCAGGCATGCAAATTTTACCCGAAGTCACTCGCCTCAATTTATACGGTGTCGACACTGTAATTTTGCACGGCGACAGCTTATGTACTTTAGATAAGGCCTACCAACGCTTTCGAAAACTGCGCAGTTTATCGCTGTCTCGTTGGCTGTATGGTTGTTTATCCAAGAAAACCCGTCAGGGCATTGCTGATAAAATTCGCAGCAAGAGCAAGAACAGCAATAAGCAAAAGAGCTACACTATCATGGATGTAGAGCCCAATGCGGTCGATGTGTTATTTGCCAAGACACACACTAAGCATATGATCCACGGTCATACTCACAGACCGGCCATTCATCAACTTGCCAATGGCTGTAAGCGTATAGTGGTTGGCGATTGGTATGAGCAAGGCAGTGTGCTCAGTGTGAGCGCTGAAGGGATTAATTTACAGTCCTTACCCTTCGACCCGACGATGACCTAAAGGCATAGGCTTAAGTAGGCCTCATTTAGCGTTACTTAAGCTTAAATTTTTAGCTTTAATAGCTTGAAAATACTGTGATTAATGGTTTGTTAGAACCGTTAATCGTTTCAGCTATATGGACTTAACTCTACTCGTTTGGGGAAGCAAAGCCGTTCAAATTAATTTAGTAGAGGCGACCCACTGTGGAAACGAAACTCATCATCCTGCGCCAAAATCAACTCAGCTTCTAACTCGCCAAAGTACTTCACTCGCTCGCTAATATCCTCAGGTGAAACCAACTGAGCTAACGCAAGATAATCTTGATAATGTCGCGCTTCAGAGCGCAGCAGTGACACATAAAACTTACTCAGCTCACCGTCTAAATAAGGCGCGAGTTTAGCGAAGCGCTCGCACGAGCGAGCCTCAATATATGCCCCTACAATCAACTTATCCCGCAAAATATCTTTCTCATGGGTTGTCACATGACTCATCATGCCCTTGGCATAACGACCCGCGCGAATATTGCGGTAATCAATACTGCGCTTGTGCATTAAATCCAATACTTGTTCAAAATGATGAAACTCTTCTTTAATCAAGCGGATTAAAGGTGAAACTAAATTCGCAGCAAACTTAAAGTTGGGCTTAGGTATAAGGTCAGTTACCAACTCATTCTTTTTCACATCACGGGCTAAAAAACTTTCCACATCATGTTCTTGCGAATAAATAAACTCTTCATAGGGTTTAGCCCACGCCAACAGAGCTCGACCACTGTCTTTATCTAACGCATATTTTCGTAGCAAAAAAATCGCTGTCTGAGCGGCTTTTAACTCACAGTTACAATGGTCGATCAGCAACTCATCCAAGGAATCTGATTTTATCGCAACATCAATCCAAGTTTGCGGTGTTTCACAGTGAAGAAATGCGTGGATGGGGGCAAGAAGTTGCAGCATGGACTCACTCAATATCATTCTGAATATCGCACTATTTTACGCATATTTACTCATAAGCTATAGCATTAGGCTTAAGTAAACTTGACGCGCTGAACTTTTTGTTCAATAAATAATCTACACTCTAAAGAACTGAGATCCTGATCACACAGCCTCTCACTTCTCTATGTGTAACCAATCGATGGATAAAGAGACAGGACACCATTTTAACCTCGATTGTAGAGCTGTTATCAGCTCGTCTGACGTTTGGCGAGCCATTCATCAATGCTGAACAAGGATAATTATAATGATACTGAATCACTTAATGGGGCTATACACTCATCCAAAACAAGAGTGGCAAACAATTGAAAAAAACCATGAGGCACTGAAAAGTAGCTTAAGCCATGTAGTACTTATCGCCTTAATTCCGGCGGTGTGCAGCTATATAGCTACGGCTTACATTGGCTGGAATCCTGGCGCTGGCGATCCTATTTACCTTACACCACAAAGCGCCCTGTTTATGTCCGCAGGCATGTATTTAGGCCTGATTGCAGGCGTATTCGCCCTTGCCTATTTAGCCTATTGGATGGCAAAAACCTTCGATGCTAACCCAACTTACACCCAAGCATTAGAGCTCGCCTCCTACACTGCAACCCCGTTGTTTATGGTCGGTTTAGCCGCATTATATCCAGTGCTATGGTTTATCATGATAGTAGGGTTGATTGGTTTAGCCTACTCAGTGTATTTACTGTACGCGGGGGTGCCTATCATTATGAATATCCCCGAAGAGAAAGGTTTTATCTACGCCAGCTCTATGGTGACAGCAGGCTTAGTACTCTTGGTGGGGCTAATGGCAACTAGTGTCATTTTATGGAGCTTAGGCTTTGGTCCTATGTACCAATAACCATTTTAATTCATCACAAATTTAATCAACAGCAACTCAAGCTCTGCGTCGCAATTGATTTGTAGCAGAAAATAAAAAAGAAGGCCGCAAAGGCCTTCTTTTTTGAGTTGAATTAACGCTCTGAGCGAGTTAGCAGATCTGTTTGACTCATTCAGTCAAACAGATCCACTTAAGCAAAATCACTCGAAAGAATCACGCAGCGCTACGGTCAAGTTAAACACTAAATTATCCGGCGATGAATCTTTGCTGTCAGCGCAGAAATAGCCTTCACGCTCAAACTGATAGGCTTGTTCTGCAGGTGCATTCACTAAGCTTGCTTCTGCAAAACCTTGTACAACGATCAATGATTCAGGGTTCAACACTTCATCCACAGTCTCTGCCGCAGCAGGATTAGGATCGGTAAATAAACGCTGATAGAGACGGAATTCAGCAGGCTTAGCAGTAGATGCCTCAACCCAATGGATCACGCCTTTGACTTTACGGCCATCTGCAGGGTTTTTACCTAAAGTTTCAGGATCATAAGTACAGTAAACCGTCGTGATATTACCTTCACTGTCTTTGTCACAACGTTCAGCTTTAATCACATAGGCATTACGTAAACGCACTTCTTTACCTGTAACTAAGCGTTTGTATTGTTTGTTGGCTTCTTCTTTAAAGTCAGCCACATCAATCAATATTTCTCGGCCAAAGGCTAATTCACGCGTCCCCATGCTCTCATCATTTGGATGAGCGGCCGCTTGAATGTACTCAAGTTCATCTTCAGCATAGTTTTCAATGATGACTTTCAATGGACGTAATACGGCCATCGCACGCGGTGCATGTTCGTTCAATTCTTCACGAATACACGCATCTAACATGCCGACTTCAATCATATTTTCTTGCTTAGTCACGCCGATACGTTGGCAGAACTCACGAATTGAAGCCGGTGTGTAACCACGGCGACGTAAGCCTGCAATCGTTGGCATACGTGGGTCATCCCAACCTGACACGAGTTTACGGGTCACAAGGTCGTTCAGCTTACGTTTAGACATCAAGGTATATTCGAGATTTAAGCGTGAAAACTCGTATTGACGAGTACGATTCGGCGCTTGAAAATCATTCAAATTATCCAACACCCAGTCGTATAAACGACGGTTGTCTTGGAACTCTAAAGTACATAAAGAGTGGGTAATATGTTCTAACGCATCAGAAATACAGTGCGTGAAGTCGTACATTGGGTAAATGCACCACTTATCACCTGTTTGATGATGATGGGCAAAACGAATACGGTAGATGATAGGATCGCGCATGCACATGAATGGCGATGCCATATCAATTTTGGCACGCAATGCGCACTCACCTTCTTTAAAACCACCGTCGCGCATCTTAGCGAATAAGGCGAGGTTTTCTTCGACTGATGTGTCGCGGAAAGGACTGTTTTTACCTGGCTCTTTTAACGTACCACGGTATTCACGGGTTTCATCTGCATTCAAAAAACACACATAAGCCAAACCTTTATTAATCAGTTCAACCGCATATTGATGTAACTGATCAAAATAGTTTGATGAATAGCGAACGTCACCATCCCACTGGAATCCAAGCCAACGCACATCCGCCTGAATAGAATTCACATAATCAATGTCTTCTTTTTCAGGATTAGTATCGTCAAAACGTAAATTACACAGACCGTTATAGTCTCGCGCTATCCCAAAATTTAAGCAGATAGATTTAGCATGACCAATATGAAGATAGCCATTCGGTTCCGGCGGGAAACGAGTCTGTACACTCGTGTGCTTACCGCTTTGTAAATCTTCATCTATGATATTACGAATAAAGTTACTCGGACGTACTTCAGTGTCCACATGACTCATGGAATTCCTCTTTGCGAACAATGGCAATTTTAAGAAAACCAGCATGATCCTACAGATCACTACTAGTTACAATGCCTAGGGTTAAAAACTCTGGTTTTTGACTGTTTAGGGTTATAACCGCGATAGTAAAACAATAAAAGCAGCCATGAAAGCTGCTTTTATCTTTGACCTAACTAAGCTGACATTTATTATTCAGTCATGCTGACTCAGTAAATCTTACTCGGTGATAATGCGGATCCCAGGAATAATCTGCTGGCTTCTTTTACCCTTACGTTTCAACCACAGATAAAAAGCGGCTAATGCAAACAAGAAGAAACCAATCCACAGACTTGATTGAACTGGGTGCTGCGTAAAGGTAGCGGCTTGATAAACTACCGTTGCAGAACCATAAGCCAGTGAGAAAGTCCACGTTGCCGCGAACGTCGCCCACCGAGAACCAAACTCATGCACTAAGGCGCCCATTGCCGCAACACAAGGAGTATAAAGTAAGATAAACAGCAAGTAGGAGAAAGCCGCAACTTTACCACTAAAACCTGCTTGTAAAGCACCGAAAGTCGATGTCGCAACACCTTGTTCTTCAGCAACGGTTTCTTTATTGGTTAAATCACCGACCGACAGTTTAAGCGGATCTTCAAGATCTAAACCAAACAAGTTAGTTGGAATCGTTGCCAGAGCCGCATTAAAGCTTTCACTCAATGGTGCAAGTTCTTCATCTGTCGGCGCCGCGCTGCTGTATAGACTGTTTAAGGTACCAACAACCGCTTCTTTGGCGAAAATACCCGTGATAATACCGACGGTTGCAGGCCAGTTATCCTGCTCTATGCCCATAGGCGAGAAGATAGGCGTGATTTTTTGACTCGCGACACTCAGCAAAGATGCTTGGCTATCTTCATGGCCAAATGTGCCATCAACACCAATAGCATTGATAAAGTTCAATAAGGTCACGACCAGAACAATCGTTTTACCTGCGCCTAAAATAAAACTCTTAGTGCGTTTACCTGTACGAACCATAACAGCTTTCAGCTTAGGTAGTTCATAACTTGGCAGCTCCATCACCACAGCGCTACTGCTGCCGGGTAATAAAGTGCTTCTGAGTAATAAACCCGTACCGATAGCGGCAAAGATACCAATAATATACAGCAAGAAGACTAAATTCTGACCTGAATCAGGGAAGAAAGCAGCCGCAAATAGTGCATAAACAGGAAGACGTGCACCACAGGACATAAATGGTGCCATCATCCCTGTCACAATACGCTCACGCTCACTGCCTAAGGTTCGCGTCGCCATAATTGCAGGCACTGAACAACCAAAACCGACAATCATAGGAACGAATGCTTTACCAGGCAGGCCAATACGACGCATTAAACCGTCAACCACAAATGCAGCGCGCGCCATGTAGCCAGAACTTTCGAGGATCGACAAACCGAGAAAAAGCGCCGCAATAACAGGAATAAAGGTTGATACGGTTTGAATGCCTTGGCCGACACCGCCCGCTAAGATAGTGACCAACCAAGCCGGAGAGCCCATGCTCGTCAAGAATGAACCGAAGTGATCGACAAACAATGCGCCAGCAAAAACATCAAAGAAATCAATAAAAGCACTGCCAATATTAATGCTGAACATAAACATCAAATACATCACAAACAAGAACACAGGAATGCCAAGCACAGGATGTAAAACGAGTTTATCTAATTTGTCACTGAGGGTGAGGAACCCTGACTCTTTCACTGAACCTTGAAAAACTTGTTCAACGAAATTAAAGCGCGTGGTCGCCACCATCACTTCAATATCATGGCCTTGCTGAGCGATAATCTGAGTACAGGAATTCACTTCATCCTGCAGTTCAGCATTTTTACAGCTACCACAACCTGAACCATTACCTAGCATAGCCAAAGCGCGGCCGCGACTTAATTGGGCATCTTTACTGCAGAGTAACTGCACGCCCGCTTCAATTTGTTCATCATAGTGAAGCACTAATGGGGCTTCTGAGACTCGGCCTTGAAGTAAATCGAGTACCTGTGCCTGCACTTTAGCGACATCGGCAGGATCTCGCGAACACACGCCAATCACAGGGCAACCCAGCTCTTGGCTCATTTTCTTTAAATCGACTTTAATCCCACGTTTGACAGCCGAATCAATTTTATTCAGCACCACTACCATAGGGATAGCGAGTTCACGTAATTGGGCTGTGAGATATAAGTGACGTTCGATATTAGTGGCATCGACTAAATTGATAATGCCATCGACACGTTGCTCGGCAAGGTATTGCTGCGCAATTTGCTCATCAAGTGAACAATCGCAACTATTACCCGCAGGAAGAAGGTCGTAAATACCCGGTAAGTCTGTCAGATAGACGTCAGCACCGTTTAAGGTGAAATGACCAGTCTTTTTTTCGACCGTAACACCAGACCAGTTACCCACTTGTTGATTTGCGCCTGTTAGCGCGTTAAAGAGTGTAGATTTACCCGCGTTAGGGTTTCCTACTGTGACGCAATGAAACTGCTTAGCCATTCGTCTTTTCCACCTCAATGATGTCTGCCAAATCTCTGCGCATACAAAGTTTACTACCACGAATATCCAGTTCGAGACCAGAGCCCATAGGTGCGTATCGGATCAATAAAAAACGCGTATTTGGCGTGATCCCCATGGACAACAACTTGCGCTTCACGGTTTGTGGCAGCGCCAAACGCCCCACTTCAGAAATAAGACCGCGATCGCCGGGACTGAGTTCGCTTAACTTCATTACGTATTCCACCTTGCAACAGGTTCAGCTCGAAAAACTGCGCCCATTGTAACCGAGCGATGACACTAATAACTTTACCTAGATCAAGATTTTTGATTGGTAACGATAATAGTTTTCAATTGTGTTGGGTATTATGTGATAAAAATTCCAATGAATAAACGACCAACCGAAAATAAAAATCCGCACCTTAGCATTAGTGACTATCAAGCGATGCACAGAAGTCAAAACGCTGTAAACAAATCCCACCCGAAGCAAGTGTGATCAAAATCACACTTAATCTATATCGCCTGTAAAATCATCCTTCTTTACAGTGAAAAGACCACGCAATGTTAAGCACGTGTCACACACTTGTTCTAATATTAACCAAGCTCAATAAGCTAAATTAGCAATGTCGAAAGCGTAAAAATAACAAATATAAATGCACTCGGGAAAACATAACCATGGAAATAGGGCTAAAGTTCAGAAGCATAGCTAAGGCTATGCTATGTATTTTGTTATCAATCGCGAGCGTTTCGGCCTCAGCGACCCCTTGGGATAACAAAAAACCAGAAGAAGTTGTTGCGACATTAGACAAAAAATTCGCCGAAGGTAAGTATTCCGCTAAAGGCGCTGATACTTGCCTGATGTGCCACAAAAAAAGTGCCATGGTGATGGCAATATTTGAGGGGGTTCATGGCAACCCCAATGTGAAAGATTCGCCTATGGCCGATTTGCAGTGCGAAGCCTGCCACGGCCCGTTAGGGAATCATAATAAAGGTGGCAAAGAGCCGATGATCACCTTTGGCGCAAACTCCCCTGTTCCCGCGCAAAAGCAAAACAGTGTCTGTATGAGTTGCCACAATGACAGTCAACGTACCGCATGGAAAGGCAATCACCACGATAACGCCGATGTCGCCTGTAGCAGCTGCCATCAAGTGCATACCGCAAAAGATCCTATCAGCGATAAAGCCAATGAAGTCACCATTTGTACCCAGTGCCATACCCAACAAAAAGCCGATATGCACAAGCGCTCGGCGCATCCATTACAGTGGCAACAAATGGTGTGCAGTGACTGCCATAATCCCCACGGCAGTTTAAACGATTCAAGCTTGAAGCAAATGAGTGTTAATGAAAATTGCTATAGCTGTCATGCCGAAAAACGCGGCCCTAAACTGTGGGAACATGCCCCCGTCACCGACAACTGCGCTAATTGCCATAATCCCCACGGCAGCGTGAACGAAGCCATGCTGATCAGCAAACCGCCACAACTGTGTCAGCAGTGCCACGCTTCGGATGGCCATAGCAGTAATGCCTATTTTGGCAATCAAACCAATGCCTTCACTTCTGGTAATTCCTGTATGAATTGTCATGGACAAGTGCATGGCTCTAACCATCCTTCTGGCAAATTACTGCAGAGATAACAAGGGAATGATCATGCGAACAGCTAAAATGTCTCACCCTAGCGCTTATTTCTCCCTCACTTTGCTGGCTTGGGCGATAAGCGGTGTTTTGACTCAAGCACACGCCGAAGGTTATGGGCTGCAAGAAGCGAATCGAAGTAGCATAAAGACAGAGGCATGGAGCTGTAAGCAATGCCAACCTAAGACAGGGCATATTGGCAATGTCAGTGCCAGCCTCGCTTACAACGATAGTGAGGACAGCCGTTTTGGTAACAGTACTGGAACAGATAATGATGGTCTCGTTGGTGCCGTCGGTGCGGATATGGTGTACAAAACACCGTCGGGTTATCAAACCGAGCTGGTCGCGGATAAGTTAGGTTTTGATGCGGGCTCAGCCATGCTCACAACGGGAAGGCTGGGAAACTATCAAATCAACTTGGGTTATAGAGGCTTAGCAAACTATAACCATAATCAACTCAAAAGCCCCTATACCTCAGTGCAAGATAAAATGTTATTGCCCGATAACTGGATAACAGGCGGCACAACGCAATCTATGCCTATGTTACAGAGCAGCCTTGTTAGCCAAGATTTAAGTATTCAACGTGATCGCTTTAGTATCGGTGGTTACTACGCGGGCAAAATATCACCTGAAGGTGACAATAACAGTCACTACAAAGCCTCGCTAAACTATCAGCATGAAGACCGCAGTGGCGCAAAAAAGACCAGTGCCAATATACTCACCAATAGCGTTATACTAGCCCAACCAATTGATGACAGTACTTATGAAGTCGATGCGAGAATTTATTTTAACGGTTCAGGCTGGCAAGCAGGCATCAATAGCCAAATCAGCCAATATAAAAATGATCACCAAGCCATGCTGTGGCAATCAGCCTACACGCCCACCTTTGGTGCAGCATACATAGGCCAGAATGCGGTCGACCCCGACAATAAAGCCTACAGAGTTGCCGCAGAAGCCTCAGGGGGAGCAAATGGTCAAAATGTATTGATGCACGCAGGCTTTAGCCGCATGACCCAAGATAACACCTTTATTCCTGCCACCATCAATGGCCCATCGCCCGTCCTGCCTGCGGATACCTTAAATGGCCAAGTCGATATTGTAGAGATGGACCTTAAATATTCAGGACGGATAAGCCAAGATTTAAGTATGCAGGCAAGTTACAACTATCAAGACAGAGATAACAAAACGGCTCAATTAGACTTTCCGCAGATCGTCACCGACAGTATTAATCAAGGCACAGCCCAAAATAGCCTTTATGATAAGCGCACCAAAAAACTCGAACTTAAAAGCAAATACCGTTTTACCTCAGCGGCTTATGCCGAAGCGGGTTACAGCCATAATGAAAACGATTATGCCGAACTCGACCGCCAATCCGTCGACGAGTCCGGCGTGTTTGCTAAACTAAGTTATCGCTATTCGCCCGCATGGTCAGCTTGGTTGAAAGGAGAAGCACTAGAGCGAGATGGCAGTGAATATCATCCCGTCGCAACCACTCAAAGTTCAAGTAATCCTTGGCTACGTAAATCCTACCTTGCCGATAGAAAAAGACAGAAAGTCACCTTACACACGGATTATCAGAGCGATATTGGTCTATCTCTTGGTGCCAGCTTACACAGCATTAATGACGACTATCATCATACCCTAGTAGGTCTAACAAAGGTGTCCTATCTCGGTTACGACTTGTCAGCCCAATATGTGCTGAGCAGTGACCTCAATTTAACCGCCTTTGTTAACCAAGATTGGCGCGATTCAGACCAAGCGGGCAGTAATTCCTTCTCGACACCCGATTGGTACAGCACTGCCGAGGAAAAATCAACCTTGATTGGTGCAGGGCTTAGTTATCAAAACCTGTTCGATCATCACCTCGATATTGGTTTGGATTACAGCTATTCCGATGGACAGAGTGATACAGAAGTGACCTACGGCATCACCAGTCCCTATGGCGATTTTTACGCCCGCAAACACAATATTAATGCCTACGCCAAATATAAGTTTGCCGACAGTATGTCGCTGCGCGTCGATTGGTTATTCGAAAAATATCAAGATGCTAACTGGCAAAACCAAGGCACAAGCTGGGACACGATTCCCAACGTACTCAGTTTTGGTGATATGGGCCACGATTACAACGCTCACTACTTAGGCTTGACCTTAAGCTACCAAATGTAACTTAGGCACTGACAGCGCATTCCAAGGATATAAATATGAACAAGTTTGCAAAAATTCGCACTCGATTCAGTCTTATGCTGGCCTTAGTCTCGCTATTAAGCGCCTGTGGCGGTGATAACGGCCAAGATGGTAATCCCGGTGAGCCTGCGAAACCGCCTGCATTAACGATAACTAACCTTAACATCATGGTCGATAAAGTCGCGATGACAGATGGCATTGCTCAAGTGGATTTTCAAGTGAGCAATCAAGATGATGAAGCCGTGATTGGTATCCCATCGGCGACATTTATTGCTGCGCAGCTTCTCCCCCAGGGTTATACAGGCGCGGGGAATAGCAGTGAATGGCAGCACTTTACCGCTGAAACCTGCGCGGCAACTTGCCCAGGCAGTCTCACAGATCATAAAAACGGTCACTACAGTTATACCTTCAGCGCCGCATTTAATGGCATGAATGGAGTGACGTTTATGCCCGAAGCGACCCAAAGAATGGTGGTCAAAATTGGCGGCGATAAACTTGCCGATAACACGCCCTTACCTATAACCAATCAGCATTATGACTGGCAATCTTCAGGTAGTAATGTCGCTTACACCCGCAACTTAGTCACAATAGAGACCTGTAATAGTTGCCACAGTAATCTAGCTTTCCATGGCAGTAGATATAATCAAATCGAAACCTGCGTCACCTGCCATAACAGCAAAAAAGTCAGTAACCCTGCGGATATTTTCCCACAAATGATCCACAGCAAACATTTAACCGGCTTCCCGCAACCCATTAGTGACTGCCAAACCTGTCACGTCGATAAGGCTGAGTTAACCGAACAGCAAAACTGGCGCAGAGTCCCGACCATGCAAGCCTGTGGTGCCTGTCATACACAGATCAATTTCCCCGCAGGCGAAGGACACCCAGTGCAAACAGATAACAGTAACTGCGTGGCGTGTCATAATGCCGACTGGACCGCAAGCGTACACAGTGATGAAGCTAAAACCGTGGCACTGATGCAATTTAGCCCAAGTATCACCAGCGCTAGTATGGATGCCAATGGTACGGTCACTGTTGCGGTTAAGCTGATGAATCCAGCCACAGGAACTGTGTATAGCGAAAGTGCCGATAAGCTAAAATTTATCAATGATTTAAGAGTATATGCCAACTGGGGAACCAGTTTTGATTATGCGACCCGTTCAGCTCGCTCGATTAAACTGCCGGAATCCACACCCATATCAGACTCTAATGGCATTTATACCTATACGATAGCGGGCCTTACCGTGCCAGCAGGCACTGAAACGGATCATGGCGGACTTGCGATTCAAGGCAGAGTCTGTGCCAAAGATAAAGTACTGGTTGATTGCACGACTGAACTGGCGGAAGTGTTAGTGATTAAATCCAGCCACAGTTATTTTGATATGGCAGCATTGAGCAATGAAGGTCGCCGTAGCGTTGTGAGCAATGCAAGCTGCGGTAATTGCCATGGTGATCAAAAACTGAATATTCACGGCTCACGTAACGATCTCGATGGTCAATGCCAGCTATGCCATAACGCCAATATGCTGGCCGATGCGACGGCAGCCAATCCTTCAATCACGTCATTTGACTTTAAGCAGCTGATCCACGGTATTCACACCAGTCAATTCACGGGGTTTGAAAGCCTAAACTACCCAGGAAAAATCGGTAACTGTGCCCAATGTCACGTTAACGATACTGCGGGGATTTCTACCGTCGCCCTCCCCTTAAATTCAGCGGTACAACCCCTTGCCCTCGATAACGGCACTTTTACCAGCCCAATTGCCGCTGTGTGTAGCAACTGCCATTCAGATACCAGCACTCATAACCACATGGCTCAGCAAGGTGCTGTTTTTGCAGGTACAAAATCCGATGCAACCGCAGGAACTGAAACCTGTGCTTTCTGTCATGGACAGGGCGGAGTCGCGGACGTGTTGAAAGTGCATCCAATAAACTAACCCTATGATGCTGGCCTAAAAAGGCCAGCAACTGCAGATATAAAAGGAACTCATACGATGCAGTCATCTACTCCTAAAGAAATAGTCAGATCTCAGTCACATTACCCGCCTAAAGTGACTGATAAATACCAGTGACTTAGTTAGCCTTACAGATGGAAAACTAATTCCACACATCTTATGCGGGTAATGAGATTTATTCTTATTTGCCAGGCGTTTGATGATGATTACAACTATTGCAGGGAAATATCATGATGAAACGGTTCAATTTCAATACCGCAACAAAAGCGATGTTGGGTGCCGGTTTACTCTCTCTACTACTCGCCGGTTGCGGTGGTAGTGACGGTAAAGATGGTGAAGACGGAAAACCGGGTCCGGTAGGCTTAGACATAAGTCAAGCCACCACACTCAAAGCCACACTTGAAGATGTAAAAATTGACAACGGCACTGTCAGCGTAGACATAGTACTAACGAATGCGAATGGCGTTCCTGTGACGGGCCTAGAGCAATACGCTCAAATCAATGCTATCGGATTGGGTATTGCAAAACTTACCCCTGAAAGTGGCAAAGGTTACAAAACACCTCAATGGGTCAGCTATATCAACTCAGTGAAAGCAGCTGATCCTGCACGCAGTCTTGCAAATTATAGCTATACCGATGGTAAAGATAGCGCTGGCAATCCTATTACTAAAGAAATGAAATTTACACCTGGTGATGCTATTCAAGCGAACATCGAATCTAGTTGTAAAACCACTTGTTTAACAGTGGTTGATAGTGGCGTTTACCGCTATACCTTCCAAACCAATTTAAGTACTTTGCCCGCTATTGAAGGTCTCGATTTAACCTACGACCCAACATTAATACATCGCATTACTTTAGAACTTCAAACCGATGGCAGTAAAGATGCCAAGTTAGTCAACAGCCATATCGACTTCTTACCAAGCGATAACTTTAGAGTAGCTAAAGAGACGGAAACGCGTACGGTCGTCGATTTAGAAGCGAACTGTATCAAGTGTCACAGCACAAATTATAGCGATACATCTTCTACTGCTAAGCCATTAGCACTACATGGCGGAAGACGGATCGGAATAGCAAACTGTCAAGTTTGTCATACCAGCTACAGTAAAGATCCAGAAACAGGATCACCTTTGGATATGGGCGCCATGGTTCATGCCATTCACAAAGGTACTTACGCTATGGTGGGTTACAGCGGAACGGCTTATGACTTTAGCGGTACTATGGCTAAAGCTGCGGCTGAAAGTGGCTACCCACAATACCGTGAAGGTAAAGACGTTTCTGAACGAGTCACTCTGCCTGTCTCTATCGGGAACTGCCAGTCTTGCCATAGCACAGATGACAAAGGACCCGTTGATGCCGCGAGCTTTAAACATCACAAAGGTTTAGCCTGCGCATCTTGTCACATGTCAGGTTTTAATCCAGTAGATAACAGTGAATGGTTAACGCCACCTGAAGGTCAAAAAGACCGTGGTTTCGTTGGTAACTATTTCCATTACTATGCAACACCTGAAATTGACGGTATTCCAGGTGCAAACCTAGTCAATGTATTCCAAAATGGAGGCTGCGCTTCTTGTCACGCCGAACAAGGTGAAGAAGGCAGCGCTAAATATCACTTAGCAAAAGCTAATGCCACTAAGTTACTGCGAACTGAATATGCCTATAAGTTAGAAAATGGCACATTTGATGTGGCTAAAGGAGAGTTAACATTCACAGTCGATTGGCACAGTGATGTTGCTCCACATCAAGATCCTAAAGTGAAAGAGTTTTGGGTCAGCTTAACGGCATTCAATGGCACTGAATACACCATGGGCCCACGTCCATCTAATGGTACTTTAGGTCGTAGCGAAAACCGTATTTCTGTAAATTTGGCCAAAGTTGAGACTAACGCTAACTTAACAGCGGTACCAAATGGCTCAAAAGTAACATACACATTAACAGGCATTAAAGCTGTTATTGGCACAAGTTCTGTTCCATACAAACAAATTGTTAGTATTGGTAAAGGCTTCATGGACGGCAAATTGCTGATCTGTGCAAACTCTGCAGAACTCGATCCAACGATGGATGCTGCGATTGATTGTAGTAACACTGAAGCACCAATCTACGAAGTGATTGTTGGCAGTAATAAAGCTTCATTCTCTGCCGATGCAAGTAATGTTACCGCACGTAGCATAGTCATCTCTGAAGCAAAATGTGCTAACTGTCATGGTGAGAAAGCTGACTTTTCAGCCTCTCATGCGCTGACCCATGCGGCAGACAAGCCTGATAACAGCTGTGGTACTTGTCACTCTGCTGTACCTAATACCGCGGTAGCTTTAGCCGATGGTAGTTGTGTGGCTTGTCACAATGGCGCTCCTGCTCACAGTAAAAAGCCATTTGAACGTGGTTTTGACTTTAAAGTCATGATCCACCAAATTCACGCTGATACTCGCAGTGTTCGCCGTTTAACAACAGATGCAGCAACCTTCCCTGAAAACCCAGCGAACTGCGCGGCTTGTCATGATAAAGGTCAACTTAGCTTAGCTACACTAGGCGATAAACCTGCGTTCTTAGCAAGTACTGGTGAATACTCACCAACCGTTGCAGCTTGTGCATCTTGCCATGCAACGACCGCAACTGACAGCGCAGTGATAGGTCACTTCGAAACCAATGGTGGTGTATATAACGCTGCTGCTGGCACTTATACTCCTGGTAGCGAAACCTGTGCGACCTGCCATGGTGAAGGTAAATCATTTGGTGTGGATAAAGTTCACCCAGTGAAATACTAATATGGAACCGAGTAACGAATCGCAAATCAGTCGTTACTCACATTAAATTCAGCAAAATCCCTCGCACTGCGGGGGATTTTATTTACATAACAGCAATCCCATTCAAACCTTTCTTTTATAGTATAAAGTCAACGCACATTACCCAGATAAAATCCGCTGTTTTTTTGTTCTAGAATCATTTTTACCTCTCGCTTTAAATACCTCTTTAGAAATAGAAAGATCCAAGTCACACATTAGCAAAGGCCTTGGAGATTTTAAGGTCATGTTAGGTTAGCCTTTCCTTGGGGAATTCTATTTCCAGCATCCACTTAAGTCGCTTCTAGTGACCAAAAACACAGACATAGAATCTGTTGGCTCTAGAACATAGCGTTTAAGCAATGCCAAACCTATGCAGGGAAAAAAATGATGAACGCACAAACAACTAAAATCGCACTGCTGTTAGCAGCAAGTGCAGTCACTATGGCCTTAGCGGGCTGTGGTGGCAGCGATGGTAATGATGGTAATCCCGGTGAACCTGGCGGCGAACCTGCTCCAGCGATTCAAACCCTTAATTTCGCCTTTGACAAATCTGTCGTCACTAACGGTATTCCGAGTGTTGAGTTTACCGTCACTAACGAAAATGATTTACCCGTTGTTGGCCTACAAAAAATGCGTTTTGCCGCAGCACAATTAATCCCACAAGGTGCAACTGGTGCAGGTAATGCGTCACAATGGCAATACTTTGGTGATGAAACCTGTGATGTCGCTGCAACATGCCCAGGGACTTTCGTTGACAAGAAAAACGGTCACTACAGTTATACTTTTAGTATGAACCTGACCGCTAACACTAAAGTCACCTATAACGAACAGTTAGCTCAACGAGTATTAATCCGCGCTTATAACACTCCGCTTCCCGATGGTACTCAAGTACCAAACAGTAACGCCTTTGTCGACTTCACTGCCGATACTGGCGCACTGCCAACATACAGTCGCAAAATTGTCGCCACAGAAAGCTGTAATACTTGTCACCAAGATTTAGCCAATGTTAAACATGGCGGCGCGTATTCTGACGTTAATTACTGTGCAACTTGCCACACAGCCGGAAAAGTCGGTGTAGGTAAAGAGTTCAATGTTCTCGTTCACGCTAAACACAAAGACCTTACCTTAGGCTCACTAGAAAGCTGTCAAAGCTGTCACGCAGCAAATGAGGCTACGCCTGATTGGAGTAATTGGTCACGTATCCCAACTGCTGCCTCATGTGGAAGCTGCCATAGCGCAGTGGACTTTGCTGCTGGTAAAGGTCACTCACAACAGCTAGATAACTCTAACTGTATCGCCTGTCATAACAGCGATTGGACTGCAGAACTGCACACAGGTAAGACTGCAGACAAAAAAGCCGTTATCGCTCAGTTAGGTATGTCAGCAGCACTTGCTGGTCAAGCTGATGATACTGCAGTATTAACCGTGTCTATCTTAGACAAAGATGGTAACGCAATTGATGCGGCAACCGTTCAAGATAAGATTAAACGTTTAGAGTCCGTTACCAACGTTGGCCCTAACTTCCCGATCATGGGCTACAATCCAAGTCCAGGTAGCGGTAAAGCGAAAATAGCGAAAGACTTAGTCAAAGATGGCGCACTGCAAGAAGGTGTAACCTTAGTTGACGGTAAATTGGTCTTTACAACACCCGCTCTACCTTTCGGTGCAGGCGATACTGATACCGCCTTTACCATTATCGGTTTAGAAGTGTGTAGCACTGGTACAAGCTTAACCGCATGTACCGCAGACAGCGCAACAACGAGCATGAAAGCTGAGCTAGCTTTTGGCACTAAGTCTGGTAAAGCACCGAGCATGCGTCATGTTAACTCAGTTGAGTTTGGTACCTGTCAAGGTTGTCACGGTGATAGCTTCGAAATTCACAAAGGCCACCATGCGGGTTTTGTGATGACAGAACAGCTATCACATGCAAAAGATGCCAGCGGTAAGCCAATCGTCGGTGTGGATGCGTGTGTCGCTTGTCATACCCCTGATGGTACCTATGCAAGTGGTGCTAACAAAGGTGCGTTGGAGATGAAATTACACGTTGTTCATGGTAAACAAGGTGTCATCAAAGAATGTACCCAATGTCATAACGACTTCAACCTAGATGCATTCAAGGTCAAAGGCGCTCTGGCAACAACTGCGGGTAAATACACCACGCCAATCACTGCCACTTGTACTTCATGCCACGCGCCAGAATCTATTGGCCACGGCTTAGAAAATATGGGCGCGATTGTGAACGGTGATTATGTTCAAGCCAATCAAGCGGCGCAGTCAGAAACCTGTTTCTACTGTCACAAACCCACACCAACAGATCACACTCAGGTGAAGATGTAATTTGCCCAAGCAGGGGGAGTTCGCTCCCCCTTTCTTGAATTTTGTTGGGACAAATTGGGAAGCCTATTATGAAGAACAGCCTAAAAATGAAAAACCTACTGCCGGCACTTGTCATCTCCATGGCAATGTCTGCAGTGATGTCTTTATGCATCACACCGAGTGCACACGCCTCAAAGTGGGATGACAAAATGACTCCAGAACAAGTCGAAGCCACCTTAGATAAGAAGTTTGCCGAAGGCAGCTACTCCCCTAAAGGTGCCGATTCTTGTTTGATGTGCCACAAAAAATCTGAAAAAGTGATGGACCTCTTCAAAGGTGTTCATGGCGCCATTGATTCATCAAAGAGCCCAATGGCTGGCCTGCAATGTGAAGCCTGTCATGGTCCTATGGGTCAACACAATAAAGGCGGCAACGAGCCGATGATCACTTTTGGTAAGCAATCGACCTTAAGTGCAGAAAAACAAAACAGTGTCTGTATGAGCTGTCACCAAGATGATAAACGCGTATCTTGGAACGGTAGTCACCATGACAATGCCGATGTCGCTTGTGCCTCATGCCACCAAGTGCATGTCGCAAAAGATCCTGTGTTATCAAAAAACACCGAAATGGAAGTCTGTACTAGCTGTCACACGAAGCAAAAAGCAGATATGAATAAACGCTCGAGTCACCCACTAAAATGGGCTCAAATGACCTGTAGCGATTGTCATAATCCCCATGGGAGCATGACAGATTCCGATCTAAACAAGCCTAGCATTAACGAAACCTGTTACTCCTGCCACGCCGAGAAACGCGGCCCAAAACTGTGGGAACATGCACCCGTTACTGAGAACTGTGTGACTTGCCACAATCCTCACGGCAGTGTGAATGATGCCATGTTGAAAACCCGCGCACCGCAGCTGTGTCAGCAATGTCACGCCAGCGATGGACACGCCAGCAATGCTTACTTAGGTAACACTGGTTTAGGTTCAAACGTCGGCGACAATGCCTTTACGGGTGGAAGAAGCTGTTTAAATTGCCACAGTCAGGTCCATGGTTCAAACCATCCATCTGGCAAGCTATTACAGCGCTAAGGAGACGAGAAAATGAAATTTAAACTCAATTTGATCACTCTGGCGTTACTAGCAAACACAGGTTTTGCAATAGCGGCCGACGGGTATGGCTTAGCCAATGCCAATACAGAAAAAGTCAAAATGTCCGCTTGGAGCTGTAAAGGCTGCGTTGTTGAAACGGGTACGTCTGGCACTGTGGGTGTGGGCGTGGGTTACAACAGCGAAGAGGATATTCGCTCGGCGAATGCCTTTGGGACTTCAAACGAAGTTGCGGGTAAATTTGATGCAGATGTCACCTTCCGTGGTGAGAAAGGCTATCAAGCCAGCGTTGAAGCTTATCAACTGGGCATGGATGGTGGCCGTTTAGATGTCAATGCGGGCAAACAAGGCCAGTATAATGTCAATGTAAACTATCGCCAAATCGCCACTTACAACAGTAATAGCGCCTTAACGCCCTACTCTGGTGTCGGCAGCGATAATTTAACCTTGCCAGACAACTGGGTAACTGCGGGTTCAAGCAGCCAGATGCCGTTACTGATGGACAACCTAAATGCCTTAGAACTGTCGCTCAAACGTGAGCGCACAGGGTTAGGTTTTGACTATCAAGGTGAATCGCTGTGGAGTACGCATGTGAGCTACATGCGTGAAGAAAAAACCGGCTTGAAAAAAACATCAGGTGGATTCTTTAACCAATCCATGATGTTAGCTGAGCCAGTTGATTACACCACTGACTCCATTGAAGCTGGCATTAAACTCAAAGGCGATCGTTGGTTCACTGCACTTAACTACAATGGCTCAATTTTTAAGAACGAGTACAACCAGTTAAACTTCGACAGTGCCTTCAATCCGACCTTTGGTGCTCAAACCTCTGGCACTCTCGCCCTTGACCCTGACAACCAGTCACACACAGTCTCGCTCATGGGCCAATACAACGACAATACCAATGTGTTAACAGGTCGTGTGCTTGCGGGACAAATGAGTCAAGACCAAGCATTAGTCACTTCAGGCTATGGCTATCAAGTGCCAACAGAGGCAGTTGATGCCAAAGTTGACCTCACAGGGTTGAACTTAAAAGTCGTCAGTAAAGTGACTAACTCACTGCGCTTAAGTGGTAGCTACGACTATAGCGACCGTGATAACAATACTCAAATTGAAGAGTGGACCCAAGTCAGCATCAACAATGTTAATGGTAAGGTGGCCTATAACACCCCTTACGATAACACTAGCCAACGCTTCAAAGTGGCGGCGGATTATCGTATTACCCATGGACTGAAGCTTGATGGCGGCTATGACTTCAAACGTGATGACCGTAATTATCAAGACCGTGAAACCACGGATGAAAATACCGTTTGGGCACGTTTGCGCGTTAACAGCTTTGAAACTTGGGATATGTGGGTTAAGGGCAGTTACGGTCAGCGTGATGGCTCGCAATATCAAGCTTCTGAATGGACATCTTCTGAAACCAACAGCCTGTTACGTAAGTACAATCTGGCTAACCGTGACAGAACCCAGATTGAAGCTCGAGTCACCCACTCGCCAATCGACAGCTTGACCATAGATTTCGGTGCCCGTTACGCATTAGATGACTACTCTGACACAGTTATTGGCTTAACTGAGTCAAAAGACACCAGTTATGATGCCAACATCAGCTACATGATCACCGATGATTTACTGGCGACAGCCTTCTACAACTACCAAATCATTGAGTCTGAACAAGCGGGAAGCAGTAATTACAGCACCCCAACGTGGACCGGATTCATTGAAGATAATGTAGATGTGGTCGGAGCAGGCCTGAGCTACAACAACTTGCTTGAGAACAAGTTACGCATGGGATTGGATTATACTTATTCAAACTCCGACAGTAACACTCAAGTCAGACAAGGTATCACAGGCGACTATGGCGATTATTTTGCCAAAGTGCACAACATTAACTTATATGCTCAATATCAAGCCACCGAGAAAATGGCGCTGCGCTTGGATTATAAAATTGAGAATTATAAAGACAATGATGCCGCCAATGATATCGCCGTCGATGGGATCTGGAACGTCGTAGGCTTTGGCAGCAATAGCCATGACTACACAGCGCAAATGATCATGCTGAGCATGAGTTACAAACTCTAATCGATACTGTTCATAACACGAAAGCCCGCATGTTGCGGGCTTTTGTTTAAGCGCAGCAAGATCTTTTAAAGCGATTACATCATGGCAGATAACAGTAAAAATCTTGAATAAGATCAGACTCTGGCGCAAAAGTCCGCCCATAAAAAGCTTAATCCTTGAGTTTTGGCTCACTTTAGCGGATCTTAATTCAATCTTTTAGTTAATCCTCTGAGCCCATGCGTATTTATTCTTCACTCTCCCAATCTCAGTGGTTGTTATCAATTCCCGCACTAGTGGGGCTAAGCCTATTACCCTTACCCGCCATGGCGTTCGACCCATCGGGTGGCGCAGCGAGCCTATTTATCATTTTAGGCCTAGGTGGTTTTACCTTAATCAATCTGTTTCTACAGGGCTTATTCTTTTTTGCGGGTCAGTATCGCAGCGCCACTTTTGCTAGACGCCATGTATTAAGCGCACTAATAGTGCCATTAATTGCCATTGCGTTAGCCATTTATGATCATAGAGGTTGGAGTGATTTCGCCCTTAACTTAGGCATTATCTGTGTCGGTATTGGACTGATTTTATTGCCACTACAGCTTTGCCAAATCGATAAACCCACCAATCGCAATGCTGATTGGATCATCAGCCTAGGGGCATTATTCATCTTAGCTCTGAGCTATGTGATTGCCCCCTTAGCCTTCTTTACGATTGTACTGGCCCACATCTGTTTAGCTTCAAGCCCAAATCAAATTCCTAAGATATTAAGTTATATCGGTTTAATCCTTGGCTATTCTCTTTTTGGCTACTGGGTATATCAAACAGTGATGATGCTCCAATCCTGATTGAAAATGAATGAGCAACGATAAAATTAGCGATTAAATTGACTAAGACGAATCTCACTAAAGCGCCATCGCCACTTTGCGTAACTGTACCGCCATCATGCTCGGCATCAATGGCTAAACTGCTGGCAAAAATCAGCGCCTGTACTTTATGTCAGGCCCATTTACCCTTAGCGCCCAAACCAATATTGCAGGCCAGTACCCAAGCGCGGATTTTGATTGCAGGCCAAGCTCCGGGCGTGAAAACCCACCATAAAGGCATACCTTTTGACGATGCCAGCGGTGAACGGCTGCGCACTTGGTTGAATGTCACGCGGGAGCAATTCTACGACCCCAATCTTTTTGCCATTATCCCTATGGGATTTTGTTTTCCGGGCAGTATCGAAAAAAACGGTAAAAAGCAGGGTGATAAACCACCGCGCTCCGAATGTGCAGCCACTTGGCATCAGGCCTTGCTCGCCCTAATGCCGCAAATAGAGCTAATTGTGATCCTCGGCCAATATGCCATCGACTATCATCTACCGCGCGAATCGTCCGAGGCCGTAAACCCCACTTCGCCGATCACTAAGCATCAAACAACCGGCACTAACGTAACGGTCATCCCCAAACTGAAACCAATAACAGTGACCCAAGCATGCGCGCAATGGCAGCAATATTGGCCTAAGTATCTTGTCTTGCCGCACCCAAGCCCGCGTAATAATCTTTGGCTTAAGCAGCATCCTGAGTTTGAACGCGATATGCTACCCAGATTAAGAATGCGTATTGCATCCCTATTAAACCTTCAACCCCACTAGGCGCCTGTATGTATCTACTTGATTCTGTCATCGCTAAGCAAATTGTGAGCCGCACAATGAAAATCATTGGCCACAATATCAATGTGATGAACGGCCAAGGGGTGATTTTAGGCTCAGGCGACCCTAAGCGTATTGGCTCAACCCATGAAGGTGCGCTGCTAGCGATAGCCCAAAATCGCAATGTGGAGATCAGTCAAGAAGTCGCCTCAGGGCTGCATGGCGTTAAGCCAGGCATCAATTTACCCTTACATTATCAAGGACAAATTATCGGCGTCGTCGGCATTACCGGTGATCCACGTGAGCTCACCCATTATGGTGAGTTACTCAAAATGACCGCCGAAATGATTGTTGAACAAGCCAACCTGCAGGATAAATTGCAATGGGAGAATCGCCAGCGTGAAGAGTTTATTCTGCAACTGATCAAAGCTGAAACCGATGATGCACAGTTGCACCGCTGGGCAAAACAACTCGACATTGATATCAGCCTGCCAAGAGTCGCGGCCATTATTGAGATCAGCGAGAAAAACATCCAGAAACACCACTTAAAGACCGACCCCCCCCCATCGGCCTTGTACTTAGCTGAGGCATCCACTCAGCCCGCCGATGAACGTAGCCCCAGAGTCAGTGAAACCCTCAAGCAAGTGCTGCATCTATTGCAATATCCTGACCGTGGTAACTTGATTGCCATGACCTCAATGTCGCAGTTGGTGATCCTAAAGCCTGCTTTTTTAGATGGAAAACAATGGGATCCTGAGCTTGAAAATCAGCGTATCGATAAGCTGTTGCAGCGCTTACCCGCCCAAATGGATTTAAACTTTAAGATTGCCCTAGGCCATTTCTTCCCCGAAAAAGGCGGGATAGCGCGCTCCTATCACACGGCTCAAGAAACTTTGGCACTCGGTAAGCAGCTCAATGCAGAAGGGAATAAATACCTGTTTGAAGATTATTCCCTACAAGTGTTACTTGCAGGGCTAAAACATGACTGGCGCGGTCAGGCGCTGGCAACGCCCTACCAGCAACTCGCCAAGGCGGATAAAAACGGCCAATTACGCAAAACCTTAGCGGCTTACATCACCCACTTTGGCGATGCACAGCAATGCGCGAATGCCCTGTTTATTCATCGCAATACACTGAGATATCGCCTTGATAAAATTCAGCAAATCACCCAAGCCGACATTCAATCCCTGCATGGATTATTGAGCCTGTATCTTGGGCAATTAATTGATACTTCGACTCGCTTAACTTAATGCTCAAATGACTTAGCAACTCAACAGATTAGCCAGAAAAAAGCCCGCAGATGACGGCGCAAGCCTGATGGCCAGATCAATTGAGTAAAACTTGGCCTGTACTAAAAAATTAATTGAAAGATTTATACCGTATCCCCTTTCCTATCCTTTCATATAGTATCGCGTCGATATGCTAGCGCTCTCGACTTAGTCCATTGAAAGGAATGATAATGACCTCAATCAAACTGACTTTACTCGCCAAAGCTTGTCTCATTAGCGGCATTGCGCTGACTTCACCTTCGTTAATCGCGGCCGAGAAAACCATTCCCGAACTGGTCGATGCCGTCAACGGCACACCCGATGCGGCAAGTCGCGAGGCGGGTAAAAATGTCAAACTGCGTAATCACACTAAGGGATTTTGTACCTCAGGCAGTTTTAAACCGAATCCACAATTACAACAAACGTTGGCAATTCCATTTTTTAATCAAGATAGTATCAAGGTCACAGCCCGCTTTTCCCTCGGCGGTACAAATCCGCAGATCTCAGATAAAACCGCTGGGCGCTTTATGTCACTCAAAATTGACGGCGATAAAGAAAATCTTAACTTTGTCACCACTAACGTTCCCGTTTTCTTTGCCAAAAATCTCGAAGAGTTTTTTAACTTTCAGACCAAAGTGAAACAAGGTCCTGAAGGTAAACAGTGGCTTATTGATAATCAACCCAGCGCCAAAGCTTTTTTCGACTACGTTAAACAGTTGCCTCCCAGCCCAAGTTTTGCCAACAGCCGCTACTTTGGTGTAAATAGTTTCCTGTTCAGCACGCCAAAAAACAGTGTTCTTCAAGGTGAAACGGTCGCGGGTAAATGGATTTTTGAACCTGTCGCAGGTACTGCCGCGCTGTCAGCCAGTGAACTTGCCAATCTCAGTGATGATTTTTTAAAGGCGGAATTACTCGAGCGCATTAAAACCCAGCCAGCACAATGGAACCTTTATATTCAACTCGCCGAAATGGGGGATGAGATTAATGACCCAACTGTGATCTGGCCTGAAACTCGCCAGCGTTTACTGGTAGGCCAAGTGATGATTAACGGTGAGCGAGATAGCGATCCCCAAGTTCAACAGTGCGATAAAGGCATATTTAACCCACTGTTATTACCTAAGGGCATTACTGCATCTGCCGATCCCATACTCAATGCCCGCACCGCAGCCTATGTAGAATCCTTTATTCGTCGTCAATAAAGATGTCGAGTTAAGTCCCTCCTGTTTAGGATTGGCAAATAGCCCTATTTGCCAATCCTTATCGACAAGCGCCTCCCTTACCGACAAAACGCCTCCTCCTGCATTCGAATTCACCTAAGCATTTTTGTGCATGAGCACAAAAATGGCGAAACATAACGCGGTAATTCCGTGGATTTAGCCAAAGCTATTCAAACATACCTGCACAATAATAGGATGACCTTAAAGCAGCCCTCATTTGGACTCAGGCCCAAATAAGCACTGCGCCCTACACTATAAGTCAAAAAACTTACTCAAAAACTTCAGCCAAGAACTGAACGGGACAAACTATGAACTTAGTGCTTATTCTCATCGGCGTGATTGCATTTATTGTTATCGCGACCTCAAAATTTAAACTCCACCCCTTTTTAACCTTAATTCTGGCCGCCTTTATCGCGGCCTTCGCCTATGGCCTGCCAAGCGGAGAAATCGCTAAAACCATTACCACAGGGTTTGGCAATATTTTAGGCTATATCGGCTTAGTGATCGTCTTAGGCACTATCATAGGGATTATTCTGGAAAAAAGCGGCGCCGCCATCACCATGGCCGATGTGGTGATCAAGATATTAGGTAAACGCTTCCCGACACTCACTATGTCAATTATCGGTTATCTCGTGTCTATTCCGGTCTTTTGTGACTCGGGTTTTGTGATCTTAAACTCACTGAAACAATCGATGGCGAACCGCATGAAGGTCTCTAGTGTCTCCATGAGCGTTGCCTTAGCCACAGGTCTGTACGCCACTCACACCTTTGTACCGCCAACGCCAGGCCCTATCGCCGCCGCAGGCAACTTAGGCTTAGAGTCCAACTTAGGCTTAGTGATCGGTGTGGGTCTCTTTGTGGCTGCCGTTGCGGCACTCGCGGGTATGTTATGGGCAAACCGCTTTGCCGATGTTGAACCCGATGGGGAAGGCGCAGAAGAACTTAAAGCGCAGGCCAGTGACTATGAAACGCTGAAAAAAAGCTATGGCACGTTACCAAGCCCATTAAAAGCTTTCGCACCGATTTTTGTGCCTATCGTATTAATTTGTTTAGGTTCTATCGCTAACTTCCCTTCAGCGCCTTTGGGTAAAGAAGGTGTGTTTGATGTGCTCGTGTTCCTCGGTCAGCCCGTTAATGCCCTGATGATTGGCCTGTTTTTATCCCTGCTGCTGTTAAAGGGTGAGAATAAGATCAGCGAATTTAGCGAACGCATCAGCCAAGGGCTCGTCACTGCCGCGCCGATTATTTTAATCACAGGTGCAGGTGGTGCCTTTGGTGCGGTATTAAAAGCCACGCCTATCGGTGACTTTTTGGGCACATCACTGTCGGCACTGGGTATCGGTATCTTTATGCCATTTATCGTCGCTGCCGCGCTTAAGTCAGCGCAGGGTTCATCGACAGTCGCGTTAGTCGCAACCTCAGCACTGGTTGCGCCTATGCTTGGCGATATTGGTCTTGGTAGCGATATGGGACGAGTATTAACAGTAATGGCAATTGGCGCAGGTGCGATGACAGTTTCCCACGCCAATGACAGCTTCTTTTGGGTTGTCACCCAATTTAGCCGCATGAGCGTCAAACAAGCCTATAAAGCCCAAACTATGGCGACCCTAATCCAAGGTGTAACGTCCATGGTAACTGTGTATGTGCTAAGTCTAGTGTTGCTCTAATATTAATGAGTTCTTGATTCAATATTGTCCCTTGGGCACATACCGTGCCCAAGATATAGTTCTGTTATACGCCCTAATAATTGCAACAGATTAATGTGCCAGTGATGGATATAAATTCCTTTATATCACCTCAGTTTTAACACAGGGATGTTGTTGCGCCCAACGTAAGTGGCCTTGGGTTTAGTGTTCAACATTGAGCCCTGTTTTATCCCATTTAGCTGTAGGATTTTTAATGAAAATAGTTATCGCCCCCGACTCATTTAAAGAAAGCTTAAGCGCGCTCGAAGTGGCCAACGCCATCGAGCAAGGCTTAAAACAAGTGATACCTGACTGCGACATAATCAAAATACCCGTTGCCGATGGTGGCGAAGGCACAGTGCAATCTATGGTGGACGCCACGGGCGGCAGTATTGTCAGCTTAGAGGTCATGGGGCCACTTGGACATAGAGTGCAAGCACACTATGGCATTCTTGGTGAAGGCATTCTCGGCGCTGCGATGAATACAAGTTCTGCGTCAGTTTCACGTGCAGATCCAACGAACAAATCGCCACATCAAGGCGCGATTGCCGTGATTGAAATGGCCTCAGCCTCAGGTTTGCACCATGTGCCGAGGGAGCAACGTAATCCGCTGCTTACCACAAGTTATGGCACCGGCGAGCTGATTTGTGATGCGCTTAATCGGGGGATAAAGCACATCATTTTGGGGCTAGGCGGCAGTGCCACCAACGATGGCGGCGCGGGTATGGCCCAAGCGCTGGATATTTTATTGCTCGATGGCCAAGGTAAAACCTTGCCTTCTGGCGGCGCAGCGCTGGCGAACCTTGCTCAAATCGATGTATCAAACGCTCATCCACTTTTACGTGAGTGCAGCTTCGAAGTTGCCTGCGATGTTGATAACCCACTGTGCGGTGAACGCGGTGCCTCGGCGATTTTTGGTCCACAAAAAGGTGCGACGCCCGAGATGGTTAAGCAGCTAGATACAGCTCTTGCCCATTATGCCGATGTGATTGCCCGCAATGGCATTAGCGATCACCGCGATCATGCAGGGGCTGGCGCTGCTGGCGGTATGGGTCTTGGCGTGATGGCTTTTTTAAATGCCGAGCTTAAACCTGGGGTTGAGATTGTGATGCAAACCGTTGGCCTTGCGGACAAAATCCGTGGCGCCGATTTAGTGATCACAGGTGAAGGCCGTATCGATGGTCAAACAGTGTTTGGTAAAACCCCAATGGGCGTGTTAAAGCAAGCCAAATTGCAGGGCATTCCCACTATCGGTATCGCGGGCTGCCTCGGTGAAAACGCCAATGCCATATTGGATCACGGTATGACGGCTATCTTCCCTATCATCCCGCACTTAAGTCCGCTTGATGATGTGCTAGCCAATGCCAAGCTAAACCTTTGCAATACCGCTCGAAATATCGGCGCGGTACTCATGTTGGGCCAGCGCTAGTACTGGAACTAATGCTTAAGTAATTCCCTCTGTTTAATGATTTGAAGAAAGGCGCCATCACGGCGCCTTTGCTTATTTAGGCCGCAACGCTTTGGTAACACAAAATTTTAGTGCTTGATGCCTAAAAGGCCTTGCAGTAAAGTGAGCTCCCTTTTTGGTATTCCGCTGATTGAACATTTGAGAGTCACTGATAGCGCATCACTGGTCGAGAATCACTGGTCCGTTATACTCTTCGAGCCAATTTGCGGTTTCACTATAAAAATTAATAGACGGCAAGCCCCATGACCCAGAAACTCCCTCGCCAAGCCACCGCATCCGAAGCAAGTTTGCTCCGCATTTTTACTGCACCGGAAGATGCAAGCTCAACGCTGAGTATTATTGAGCAAAAGCTCTCCGAGGACTTAGCAGGCTTTTTGGGTGACAGTATCGCCGCGCTCGAAAAACCCTTGTCTGAAATCGAAACCGATTTTCAAGCCTTTGAGATCCCAACTCAGCCGCGTTTTGTCTCCGATTACACCGACGAAATTATGCAAAATCTGGTGGCGCATTCGGTACACACAGCGGCACCAAGTTTTATCGGCCACATGACTTCGGCACTGCCCTACTTTGTGTTGCCACTGTCGAAAATGATGGTGGGACTCAATCAAAATCTGGTCAAAATAGAAACCTCTAAGGCATTTACGCCGCTTGAACGCCAAGTGCTCGGCATGATGCACCATTTGATTTACGCCCAAGATACGGATTTTTATCAAAGCTGGATGCACAGCGCCAATCATTCCCTCGGGGCGTTTTGCTCCGGCGGCACAGTGGCCAACATCACGGCGCTGTGGATTGCCCGCAACCAATTATTGAAAGCCGATGGCGAGTTTAAAGGCGTCAGCCGCGAAGGCTTACTCAAGGCACTGCGCCACTACGGCTATGACGATTTAGCGATTTTGGTCTCGGAGCGAGGCCACTACTCGCTGGGCAAAGCCGTCGATCTGCTTGGCATCGGCCGTGATAATATCATCAGCATTCCCACGGGCAGCGATAACAAGGTCGATGTCGCAAAAATGCGCCAAGCCGCCCTTGAACTTGCTAGCAAGAACATCAAAGTGTTGGCGATTGTTGGCGTGGCTGGCACCACAGAAACCGGTAATGTTGACCCACTGACAGAATTAGCGGCGCTGGCAAAAGAGTTAAACTGCCATTTCCATGTGGATGCAGCGTGGGGCGGCGCAAGTTTATTATCCAATAAATACCGCCACTTACTCGCAGGTATCGAACTTGCGGACTCAGTCACTATCGATGCCCACAAACAAATGTACGTGCCTATGGGCGCAGGCATGGTGTTATTTAAAGACCCAGAGTTTGCCCACGCCATTGCCCACCACGCCGAATATATTCTGCGCCGTGGTTCAAAGGATCTCGGCAGCCAAACGCTGGAAGGCTCACGCCCCGGCATGGCGATGTTAGTGCACGCTTGCTTGCAGATCATCGGCCGCGATGGTTATGAAATCTTAATCAATAACAGCCTTGAAAAAGCTCGCTATTTTGCCGAACAAATCAAAGCCCATGAGGATTTTGAGCTAATCACTGAGCCAGAACTTTGTCTGCTGACTTACCGTTATGTCCCCGCTCGCGTACAAGCCGCCATGCAGCTTGCCTGTGAGCAAGCTGACACAGTAAAACTCGCCCGCTTTAACGAACTGCTCGATGGTCTTACTCAGTTTATTCAGAAGCACCAACGCGAACAGGGTAAGTCCTTCGTCTCCCGCACCCGCATTCAGCCAGCCCGCTATTTTAGACAAGCGACCGTAGTATTTCGCGTAGTACTCGCCAACCCCCTCACCAGCCATGACATCCTCAACCAAGTGCTTGTTGAGCAAAGTGAAATAGCCGCACTAGATAACGAGTTTTTACCTGCGCTATTAGTTATGGTCAATGAATAGCGAGTGATTTACCGCAAGCTTTAAATCTCATTCAAATACAGAGTGTTAATCACAAACAGCCGCAAATTTATGCGGCTGTTTTTGTTTGTAGAGCTGGGATGAAAGAAGGTTAGGTTAAAACCAAGCACTTCTGATCTCGTTGCGGATACGCCGAATTCCATTGCTTCCGTGACACGCCGTGAAGCCATCCATGGCGGCTCTGCGATGATATCCATATCATCGAAGGTCACGTCCGCAATGGAATTCGGCTTAGCAAATCTCGGTGTAATATGCGGCATTTAGAAGACAAATAGCGTGTGAACAAAGCAGAGAGGTTGCACACATTTGAAGCTTAATAAAACCAAGTGCAAGGAATCTAGCTCTTAACCGAAAAATAACTTTCTTTATATAAATCAGGTCGGTACACTAACGGCGTTAAATTATAAGGATATAAAGTGACTCAATCTGCCTCAACCTTATCAAATTTACCCACCGTTAGGATAAAACGCTGGATATCACTCATCTTGTGTTCGGTAACGGCAAGCCTTTTACTGTTCTTCTTAAGTGAATGGGCATGGCTTCAAGCAGCATTCACGGTATACAGTAAGATAATCACTGCAAACATATGGGTTTATCATGCAAGTGCATTTATTGCGGGCATAGCCATTAAAGTCTTACTAGATCGCTTTCGTGTAACTCACCCGAAACGCATCTTTAGGCCTAACTTTAGCTATCCGCCAATCACTATCAGTATTTGGTTAACCATTCTAATTATTAGCTGCTTTACAATCTTCAGTAAAGACGACTCTAAAGAACTAATATTTTTGATGTTTGAAAGCAAGGCATTATCACAAATCTGCCTAATAATATCTGGAATTTGCATCTCCCACCTAACAACAAGCAATAAACTTAGGTATTCATTAATAACATTGATGTTTATCTCAATATTATTTATAGCCTTAAAGCCAAATAATTACTTAGCATCTGATTTAGTCGTATATTGCTACTCTGCAATGTTAATTTTATTTATTTTTTTAGAAAAAAGATTAATTAAAGCTGATAGCAATTTTGTCAGCAGCACCAATGAGACAAGTAAAAAAGAAGTTGAAAACTTTAGAAGTAAAGAAGAGTTCCAGAGTTGGTTTAAAGACGATACACCAATAAATACAATCGAACAGTTAGAACCAGACTATCAGGTTTATGCTAATCGTATCTATGATCGTTTAATCAACAAAGAAAAAGAAACTGAAGATTTAGCTCAACAAATTGCACTCTGCGGTCCATTTGGTTGTGGTAAAAGCAGCATTATTGCCTCAATTGTCAACAAACTAAAACAGAATACATATGAAAAAACAAATAAAATAAATTGGTTACACTGTGATATCTCTACTTGGGGAATACAAGCCGATCATGTTGCTCAGGTAGTACTGATACATGTTATCGATACCATTGCTGAAAAACTTGATATGTGTGCATTTCGAAGCTTACCAAAGCATTATGTTGAAGCGATGAAAGGTGGTGGTAGCCATTGGCAAATAATGGCAGCACTGCTTAATAAAACTACTGACGTTGAAACATGCTTAGCCGAATTGAACAGTGTACTTGCGACCAAAAAAATTAATCTGCTTATCACAATACAAGATATTGATCGCGGTACATCAGATGACATAGCAAGACGCCTGAATGAATTAGCAGCATTGCTTGACCGATTAAAAAGCAAAAGCCTGAATAAAATAAACTTTATTATTGCATTAGGAAATGAGAACCACGAGCAAGCAGAAATAGTTTCGAAAATAACAAATAGAACAGAGCACATATTAAAGAAAGACACAAGACTCGGTATTTTAAATTATATTAGAAGGACTTTAGAATACGCAATTAAACATAACAATATAATCATACTCTCCGACCATACTTCTGGAACCAATAAAAATGAGCTTCATACTCTTACAATTGAAACGCAAAATGATGTAGACCGTATTTTCGTAAAGACTTTAGATGATGATGCGATAAGTTCATACTCTCCACATGAGAAAATAACACGTCACAAAAATAACGTATTTCATCAGGAAATTAATGCATTATCCAACATAGTTGATTCACCTCGATTACTGAAGAAAATTTTACGCAGAGTCGACGAAGCCTGGACGTCGGATAAACTCATGGGTGAAATTAACATTATTTCACTAATAATGTTATCAACATTAAGAGAGGTTCGGCCCAAGTATTTTAGCAAATTCCAGCAAGAATATGACTATTTGTACAAAACCGGCCACACTAAGATTTCCATTGAAAACATACAAGAGATAGTGACTGGTATAAATGGTAATGTAGATAAAACCTATGCTGATTTCATTATTATCATGCTAGGTTTAGTCAACATTGATATTTTTAATGAGAATGCATCTGCTATATCAAAAAGCATAGATAATAAAACTGAAAAATTTTTAATGCTAGATCCCAGAATCAGTGCGTGCCAAACATTTGGTAGTACAGATACTAATGTAGACTATTTGAAAAGATTTAATCTTGAGGAGATACCTAAAGCTGAAAAAGACGAAGGTTACATAGATCAAACTATCACACATGAAGCCTTTCAGTTTTTGAGAACTAATTTAGCGTTGAATGCTGAAGATTTTATCGAAGCTTGGTTCCAGCCAACTAATAAACAGCACAAAAAATACACTAGGTTTTTACCACTATTCTATCGTTTCCCATTATCTGAAAATTTAAATGAACCTTCTACTCGAAGAATATTTGCGCAACTACATAAAGAAAATAAGCTTAATACCTTTAATGTTAAGTCATATATCAACGCACTAATCAAAGCATCACTTACCATTGACAATATTGCAAAAATAGCAAACGCCATACAAGTTTACGAGAATAGACTAGGTAAAACATATGAGACTGATGAAATTAATTATTTGGAAAATACAACAAAAATCAGTGAATACTTAATAAAACTAAGATCGCCAAAGCAGATGGAGCATTTACTATTTAAGTACGCATTCAGCAAATCAGATTATGCGAACAACCGGCGTTGTTGCCTAAATCAATCTTAGGTATGCCTTTTCCTAAAAGGGTTCCTGGTATTAATTGACCCTCTGGCGAATAGGCATACCCAGTCCTATGACTTTGTTCATCACTTTCACACCAGCCAGTGCCTCGCCGACTTGGCCGTTGTAGTCCCGCAGGCTCAATTTCGGGCTAATCAGTTGCTTGTAACGATACATAGCTGTTTCTGACAGGGAGCGTTGGTGATAGTCATTCTCTTGTTTCCATTGT
>NZ_JAKKSC010000023.1:0-78325 GCF_025653705.1 Shewanella sp. SM87 | reverse complement strand
TCAGGGGTCAGTGTGGTGGGCTCAGTCATCAACTGTCCTCGCATTGATGTAGACGGTGTCCCTTGGGACCAATCCAGTTTTCCATGTTTGCGAAGCCAAACTAACACGGTGGAACAACCTTGAATACCGTACTTGTCTTGGGCCTGCTTATAGGTCAGCTCGCCTTTTTCAACTTGGTCGACAACGGCCAATTTAAAAGCGAGGGAATAATCACGTTGAGTTCGTTTAATTGT
Source organism: Shewanella sp. SM87 (assembly GCF_025653705.1). Classification (NCBI taxonomy): domain Bacteria; kingdom Pseudomonadati; phylum Pseudomonadota; class Gammaproteobacteria; order Alteromonadales; family Shewanellaceae; genus Shewanella; species Shewanella sp. SM87. Next base: position 78,092 of record NZ_JAKKSC010000023.1, on the reverse strand, counting down.
TGAAGTCATCACACTCCCCAAAATGAGTTTGAAAAGTGTCAACGCTATTTAGGACGGGTCATTAAAACATAAAAAAGCGCAATTATATTGCGCTTTTTTATTGTGTGCAATCGATACAGCATTATCATCCGCTCATATGACAGCAGTGCGGGTAACGCCTATCGAACTATTTTTTTGCTAGGTAGAAAGCAATTTCTAACAGCTCGTCGTAGGATTTGATTGCCCCTGTTTCAACACGGTACTTACCGTTAACAACCAGAGCAGGTACACCCGTCAGCTTAGCGTTTTCAGTATCACGCTTCATCTTTGCCATTTGCGCCTTAACCATGAAAGACTCTGCAGCCGCATCGAAGGTTTTACCATCGACACCGTTAGCAATAAACACAGCACGAACATCATCGCGATTAGTAAAATGCTGTTTCTTCTCATGAATAGCAGAGAATAACGCCGCATCCATTTTCTCATCGACGTTTAACTGATGTGCGACTGCAAATGCGCGTGACATTTCAACCCCCATCTCTTTGCCGATAAAATCAACGTGTGCTTGGTTAAACGCAACGCCTTCTGGCTTATCGGTGAGAATTTTTGGCACTACGGTTTTAGAGAAAGTAAAACAATGCGGACAATAGAAAGAGAAAAACTCAGTAATCTCAGGCTTCGCTGTTGCTGGGCCATCGTTAATCACTGTGTAATGCACACCTTCTTGGTATTCCACAGCCGATACTGCCAGTGGCGCCAGTAACAGAGCCGCGGCCATGAGTAATACTTTTTTCATGAAAATTCCTTAAATCATTTTGATAAATTGGCTGGAGACTAACATATTCCATTTTTTGAGTGTAACTCAAGCTTAAGAGTTCAATCTAATGTCACAAGATACGTCTGTGAAATCATATTTTGCTCAATGCTAATACGGCACTAGGCTCAGTGGTGGTTCGCTAAGGGCAAATAATTGCTCTTTGAACGCCAAAATCTGCTGTTCCCAATACTTTTCATCCCCAAACCAAGGGAAGTTCATCGGGAAGGCCGGATCGTCCCAGCGACGGCCAATCCACGCGTTGTAATGCACCATACGCAGCGCCCGCAGCGGTTCAATCAAGGCTAACTGTCTTGTATCAAACTCACAAAATTCTTCATAGGCTTCGAGTAAGATCTCAAGCTGCATCAGTTGCTGCGCTCTATCCCCGGTTAGCATCATCCATAAATCTTGAATCGCCGGCCCCATGCGAGCATCGTCTAAATCGACGAATCCGGGACCGTCTGGCGTCCACAAAATATTGCCTGGGTGTAAATCGCCGTGCAAACGAATGACCGCAAAATCTTGGCGATCCCAAATCACATTCGCCTTAGCCAGCACCTGCTCTACTACGGTAAAAAACGGCAAGCGTAGGCTATTAGGCACCAGATTAGATTGCTTTAACCACGCGAGCGGCTCGGCGCCTAAAATCTGCGGATTCAGCGGTTCACGTTCAGCAAATACCGTTTGTGCCGCGTACTGGTGTATCCGACCGATGAACCGCCCCACTAATTCCAGCTGCTCTAAATTATCGACTTCGAAGGCGCGACCACCTAAGGAAGGAAACAGGGTAAATCGATAACCTTGGTACTTGTGTAACGTATGGCCTTCGATAATTACAGGTACGGCAATCGGGATATCTTCTGCCGCGAGTGCGAGCGCATAATCATGTTCCTCTTGGATCTGCGCATCGCTCCAACGATCTGGGCGATAGAACTTCACCACATAACGCAGCCCTTCATCGCTACGGAACTGATAAACGCGGTTCTCGTAACTGTTCAGCGCGAGTAAGCCCGTTTCTGGGTACACGCCCAGACTTTCGATCGCATCTAAGATCAAATCCGGTGTTAGGGCTTGAAAATGGAACTCTGCGCCGCTAGAACTCGTGGTTGGTGGCGTCATATTCTGACTCATATTCAGTTCACTCTTAGGTGAGGTTGCAGCAAAGTGGCTAAGTATTCCAGCACCTCAAAATCGGCTTCTCGTTCGGTCGAGAGCCAGCAAATGTTGCCGTAAAACTCATAATTGAGCCATAACTGGCTGCCTTCAAATTCTAATAACCATTGATGCCTGTCGGCACCCCACTGACGCTCGCGCACAGTGCAATCTAGCGCCGCGGCTAAGGGTTCGGCAAAGTCGGCGAAACGATCAAAATCGATATCCGCACTGACCGCTAAACTTAAGGCACTTTTATCTAAGCTAATGGTATCTAAGCTCATGGCTTTTAAATGCGTACTTGATAATTTCATGCTTGTTATCCCATCAACTACTACATGACATGATCAAACCTTGGCCCCAGTCCGGCGGACGCTTGGCCAAGTCTTCATGCTCTGCGTGTTCGGCAAAGGGCTGAGTTAAGATTTTTTGCAGCAAATGCAGCGGCGCAAGATTACCCTCTTCCACCGCGATTATCGCCTCTTGGGCTAAATAGTTACGCAAAATATATTTGGGATTCACACTATTGCGCTCAGTTTGCCACGCAGGGATATCAGCCACCGCGCCCAATCGCTGTTGATAGGCTTGATACCAAGCATCAAACTGACTGACATCAATAAAGTCATCCCGCAGCGCACTGTGTTTGCTGGTTGGATCTAACTTGCCTAATTGACGCCAAGTCTGAGTGTAATCGAGTTGATTTTTCTCCATCAGCACAGTGAATCGACCTATAAGTTCGAGATCCTGTTTGTCTTGCTCCACCGACGAAACATCAACTGCTGATAGACCTAGTTTTGCCCGCATCAAGCGCAAATAAGGCTGCACTAGCGCCTCTTGGTATTGATTAAGAATGGCAATTAAGTCATCGGATGGGATCACTGGTGTGAGCGCCTGCGCTAAACGTTGCAAGTTCCACAAACCTACTCCCGGCTGCTGACCAAAGGCATAGCGACCTTCGGGATCCGAATGATTACAGATAAAGTCTTCTTGGAATGTATCGAGGAACGCAAAGGGACCGAAGTCAAAACTGTCACCCAGAATCGACATATTGTCTGTGTTCATCACGCCATGGGCAAAACCGACCGCCTGCCAGTGGGCAATCATCTTAGCGGTATCTTGCACTACCTGTAAAAACCACGCTTTATAACCTGCGGCATCACAACTCAAATGGGGATAATGCTGAGTAATAGTGAAGTTGAGTAATTGAGTCAGCTTGTCGGCACGGCCGCGCTCACTGTGGCAGAAAAACTCGAAATGACCGAAACGAATGTGGCTGCGGGCTAAACGTACGGTAATGGCTGCGGTTTCTTGGCTCTCACGCCATACGGGCAAATCAGAGCCAATCACAGCCAAGGCGCGGGTCGTCGGCACCTGCAGATGATGCAGCGCCTCAGAGACTAAAAACTCGCGCACCGCGGAGCGCATCACAGCGCGGCCATCACCACGGCGCGAATAAGGCGTCGGACCGCCACCTTTAAGGGCGACATCCCATGCGCCATTTGGACCAATCGCTTCACCTAAAATGATCGAGCGTCCATCCCCTAAGCGCGGCGTGTAACCGCCAAATTGGTGGCCGCTATACACTTGGGCATAGTAGGTCGCGCCATCGACGGCCGCATTACCAGATAAGCCCAATAACAACTCATCGGTGGGTTGGCTCAAGCCAATCAATTGGGCGGCGTCATTACTCCATGCCAGCCATTCAGGCTTAGTTATCCCTTGTGGATATACTTGCGAGTAAAACTCAGGCAGCTGAGTAAAAAAATCCTGTTTAAACTTCATCTTGCCCACCTATTGGCTCATGGTCTTGCAAACCAGCACCGACTTATCGTCGAACTCGCATAGGTGCCCACATTGATAAGATCCAAGGCCAAAACCACTCACGCCAGAACGACTTAGACGTTGCATACCATGAGCCTTGCTCTGGCATTGCGCTAGAGTATCGTAGTAACCATTAATATCTTCGGCCTGCAAAGGTGTCACCGGAATGGCACTCACATCGGGATAATAAAATAGGGTCCATTCTGGGGTTTTAGTACAGCCACTGAGTAGCAATAATCCAAGCCCGAATAAGACATTCGGTAAGGCATAGCTTAGTTTCATTTTTCCCCTATTAAGCCCATAAAAAAAGCGAACCTTAGTTCGCCTTTTGCGCATTCAGTTAGCAGGGATTCTACACTGCTTAGACGAGGGAAATAACCGCTTTTCGACTAAGGGTTTACCCGCTAAGCGCTCCCTACAACATATCAAGCCGTGGTTGCTTTAGTCTGTGCTTTCTCAATCCGGTTGATTCGGCCCTCAAAGCCAGTGACAGTGCCATCGCTCAGCCCAAGCTCAAGTGCTTTGCGACAGATGACAATGGCGGCATCGAAGGCTTGGGTATCATTTAGCAAGGTGGCTAAATGCAGGAAACCGGAAGATTTAAGCTCAGTATCTTTGCCTTGCTCGGCGCTAGCCGCTTGGAACAGTGCAATATACTCTTCCGCTAATTGAGCACCATAGTTGAGGTAATCCGCCGATTTACGCTGTTTGTAGCATTCAGCAATCATATTTTGCAGCGCGGTATAGCGAGCACTGGCTGACGTCGCTCCTTGATACTCCTCAAAGGCCCGAACTAAAGTCACATTCGCCCAAGCCCCTGGCGCACCTACCTCAGAACGTGTGTTCGATACTGGCTCTGCTTCAGTCTTAACATCATCTTGTTCATCTGCAGGCGTGGCGCCTAAAATGATCACCGCCTCTTCATTATGGGCCGCAGGAATATCGACTTCGATGATATCTGTGTCTAGCGCCACCGAAATGCTCGCAGGCTCATTAGTCTCACGGGGCATTAATTCGGCTTCAACTTCGATAACGGGCTCGACTTCAGCCACGCCAGTATCCTCAACCCTTTTAACTGGCTCAGGTTCTACACGCTCGGGCTCAGCAGCGGAGAAAATAGGTGCCTCTTCGGTGGGAACTACAGGTTTTACCTTGGTCGACTTGGGTTTCATCGCCTCTTGTTCTTCTTTCGCCAATCGCTGCGCGCGAAGGAATAAAAACACCCCGACAGCAATCAGTATAAATACGACTAAGATCTTCATTCTTGTTCACCTTTGATGGCCGCTTCTCATCAGAAGCCGTGTCAATGGGTTTGCCAACGTCCATCAGGACAGTGTCCATGGCAACCGAGTCTAGCTAAAAATTGAGCAGAGATTAACCGCTATTAAAGTCCATTGTGTCGGTGCAAATCAAGTATTTATGCCTTTTTATACGATCTTGCGCTCAAATAGTTATAGTCAATTGCGCTAGACTGACGCAACCGTATTGCCTTATCACCCCAATCGCCCAGTTTACGACAAATATAAGGAAAACCTGATGCAAAGTATTCTTATCGTGGCCCACGCCAGCCCTTACGGGACAGAAAAGCTATTTAACAGCTTACGCATCGCATTAGCCCTGAAGGATCAGGACGAGCAAGCGGTCGATCTTAAACTTTTTCTCATGTCAGATGCCGTGTTTGGCGCACTCAAAAATCAAACCACACCGGACTTAAGCTACAACCTGCAGCAGATGTTTGAAATTCTCTCGGCACAGCAAGTTCCTATTCTACTTTGCAAGACCTGCGCTCAAGCACGAGGCGTCACAGCGGAAATGATTATCGAAGGTGCGCACATAGGCACACTACAAGATTTAACTCGCTGGACACTGGCCGCCGACAAAGTGATGCATATCTAAGATTTATTTTTAGGTGTGACATTGGGGATAGTTGGATTATTTAAAGCACCATTTTGTGCGCACCTTCATAAATTGGCGCTTTCGTTTTGTCAGCGCCAGTTTCACTGCCTATGATGGGATATCCGAGTGACAAGCTAAGGTATTCCAATGGGCACAGCCACACTGCTTACGGGCAAACTCCTGTACGAACACCAAACCATTGCCGCAATGGTGACAATTTATTGCAAGGCGAAACACCAAGGCCAAGACGCGACGAGCCTATGTGCAGATTGCATTGAGTTATTGGATTATGCCGCAACACGCCTAGATCGCTGCCCCTACGGACAAAACAAACCCACCTGTAATAAATGCCCAGTGCATTGCTACAAACCTGCGCAGAAACAAATCGTCAAAGAGATCATGATCTTTTCTGGTCCACGGATGTTATTACCGCATCCCGTTCGTGCAATCAAGCACTTACTCGCGGAACGCATTCCCGTTCCCAGCGTTGTGCCCGAGGCGGCTTCAAATCGTCATCAGCGCATAGCAAGCCAACAGAAAAACTAACGGCGATACTTTTACCGAGCCGATTTCCCTGATATAACAGGGCTCGAGGTATCGCATATGAACGAGTTTCATAGTTTTTTCACTCAAGCTTACTGGTGGTTGTCATTATTTGGAGGCGTACATTGCCTCGCGTTAGCTATTTATATTCGCTATTTCTATCACCCAGACGCTAACCAAAAACTCCTCGCCGCTTTCTTAAGTCTTATTGCTCTATACTTCCTCACGGGTATGTTGAACCGCGATAACAGTCCAATTCCCATTCATATCCTATTCAATCTGATTAACCCTATCTATTTTTTGCTCATGCCTTTGCTCTATCTATATTGCAAACGCAGTTTAGCACCAACCCATAAACCGCTAGGGTTTTCAAAGCATTACTGGCCATCTGCATTAACATTAGTTTTCGCCATTTTAGATATTGCCCTAAGATTAACTGCACATCCCATTAACGAGTGGCAACCCATAGCTCTGATGCTTAAAGAAATGAGTATCAGCCAATGGGGCGCTCTACTCCCAGCGCTGTTATCTGTACAAACCTGTTTTTACTTTATCGCGCTGTGGATGTTGTTTCGTCGACATAAACGCAATCAAAGAGATGTCACTCAAACCCAAGAGGCGCTCGGCACCATTCGGTTTCGTTGGCTGATAAGCTTGACCTTGGCCATGTTGTTGAATTGGTTAATCCGCGTATTTGTGGTGATTTTGCCTTTCTATCTTGGTGATAATCTATCGCTACTTTCCCACGCATTGCCAAGGCTGACCTTACTACTGAGCATGTATATGCTGGCGGTGTATGGGCTAAAGCAAATCACCCGCTCTGCCTACTTAAAAGGCCGCATGGCCGAACCAGAGTTAGAGCAACGCCCACTCGTCATTGAAAATATTCTCACCCCAGAGGAGTATGAATTTTTGCATCAAGTTCAGCAGGACGATGCAGAAAAAAACCAAGGTTCTTCTCCACCTAAGAACTAATTGGCGAAACTGCACTCCAATCATCACCACCAATATCACTCCAACCATTAAGTCGAACACTGAACCTAAGCTGACACATATGTCACTTTTGGCTGTCATTTGTGTCGATAAAGGCTAGTCTGGAACAACTAAAGACTTGAAGAGGCGTTACCATGAAATCATTTTTAACAGCCATTGCGGCATCAACATGCCTTATTGTGAGCCTATTTGCTGCCCCAACTGTACATGCAGATGAAAGCTACGATCAGGCTGTAGTCAATTTCCAAAAAGCGAAAGAAACCAGTAAATTTTTCGACACAGCCTATGGCTATGCTTTATTCCCAACTGTGGGTAAAGGCGGAATTGGGATCGGTGCAGCCTATGGCAAGGGCCGAGTCTACCAAGGCGGTGCCTATATGGGTGATTCGAGTCTGACTCAATTATCCATCGGTTTTCAATTAGGTGGACAAGCCTACAGCGAGATCATCTTTTTTAAAGATGCCAAAGCCTATGAAGCCTTCACGAGCGGCAGTTTCGAGTTTGACGCCCAAGCGTCGGCAGTTGCCATCAACATGGGAGCAAGCGCTCAAGCAGGAACCACAGGCAACTCAGCAGGTGCTGGTCAATCGGGTGGTAATCGCTCCGCAAGCGGCTCTTATATCAACGGTATGGCGGTATTTACCGCAGCAAAAGGCGGCTTAATGTTTGAAGCCGCTCTTGCGGGTCAAGCCTTTAGCTTCGAACCAAAAGCTAACTAACACGAACCATTCGACTGTGATATCAAACGGCGAGCCTAAATGCTCGCCGTTTTTTCTTAAATGATTACCTCAAGCTTCTGACTCAGATGTTCTAACTAAAACCAAGTCATTAGAATTGAGCAAAATAAGTTGAAATGCATATTTAACTTAGCGAAGTAATAACAAGGGGATATGGCTTTTACTGATCATCCTTGTGGTGTTACTACCCACAAAAAACTCCCGAATACGCGAATGACCATAGGCGCCCATAACCATAAGATCGATTTGATGCTCAAGTTGATAGATCTCAAGGGCCGTTTGCACTTCTCCCTGACAAACGGCGGTAACCACATTGAAATCCGCCGCAATCAGAGATTCAGCCACCAACGCCAGTTCAGCAGTCGCCAGCGATTGATCATCAGACACCATCACTAAATGACATTCGAGCCCTTTAAGTAGCGGACTGCTTACGACTCGATCGAGGGCTTTTCTTGCGGTCACACTGCCATCATAGGCGATCATAAATCGCTTCGGTGCAGTAAACTCGTCCATCACCACTAAAATAGGCTGCTTAAGCGTGCGAATGACATTTTCTAAATGGCTGCCAATGGCCTGCGCTTGGTCTTGATGCTGCTCCCCTTGACGGCCCATCACCACCAGTCTGGCCTGGGATTCTTGCTCTAACAGGGTTTCGACTAAATCGCCATGACGCTGCAAGGTTACAACCACGACTGCGGGTTGTGCCTCCACGATGCGCGTTTGCGCATCTTGCAACATATACTTACCCTGCTCGAGTGCCAGCTTGCCTCGGCGCGCTTCGAGCTCAACCATTTCATTGAGCAAGTGCTCCCGTGTACCTAGGCCAATATTTCCTGACAGATTTGACTCTATCGGATAGGCTGACTTATCCAATACATGCAATAGAATTACTGAGGCATCCAGTTGCTGAGCGGCCCAGCAACTAGCATCACATACGGCGAGTGTCACTTTTGAACCGTCGATACAAGCAATCACATTTGTCATCGTTATTTTCCTTTTACTGTGTTGCTAAGGGCTTAGTGACCAGACATCATGTTTTCAACGTCTTCAGGCTTATCGTGCACCCCAAATTTATCGACTATGGTTGCACTGGCTTGGTTAAGGCCAATCAACTCCACTTCAGTTCCCTCGCGACGGAATTTAATCACTACCTTGTCTAGGGCCGATACCGCGGTAATATCCCAAAAATGCGCTTGAGATAAGTCGATAGTCACCTTATCAACCACTTCCCTAAAATCAAATGAATTACTGAACTTATCTGCCGAGGCAAAAAAGACTTGCCCAATAACTTGATAATGGCGACCTGCGTCGGCAGCAGCCGTTACACTCTTAACCACCATAAAACGGCCCACTTTATTAGCAAAGAACAGAGACGCGAGTAATACCCCCACAAATACTCCCATAGCTAAGTTATGGGTAGCGACCACCACAGCAACGGTCGCCACCATCACAAGATTGGTTGATATTGGATGATGCTTAAGATTACGAATTGAATCCCAAGAGAAAGTACCGATAGACACCATGATCATCACGGCAACCAGTGCCGCCATAGGGATGAGCTTTAACCATTCGCCGAGGAATACAATCAATATGAGTAGAAATACCCCCGCTGAAAAGGTCGATAACCGTCCGCGACCACCCGATTTAACGTTGATGATCGACTGACCAATCATAGCGCAACCAGCCATACCGCCCATTAAACCCGCGCCGATATTGGCAATACCTTGGCCCTTACACTCGCGATTCTTATCGCTTTGGGTATCGGTTAAGTCATCGACTATGGTGGCGGTCATCATAGATTCTAGCAAACCCACCACGGCAAGGCCGGCCGAGTATGGGAAGATGATCATCAGAGTTTCAAAGGTCAATGGCACTTCAGGCCAGAGGAAAATAGGTAAAGTATCAGGCAGTTGTCCCATGTCGCCGACAGTACGAATATCTAACCCCATATAAACCGCAAAAAGCGTTAATCCGACAATACACACGAGAGGCGAAGGTACGGATTTACCAATCACAGGGATGAGTGGGAATAGGTAAATGATACCGAGGCCAGCTACCGTCATCGCATATACGTGCCAAGTCACATTGGTCAGTTCGGGCAACTGGGCCATAAAGATCAGAATCGCCAGTGCATTCACAAAGCCCGTCACCACAGAGCGGGAGACGAAACGCATCAAGCTTCCTAGCTTTAAGTAACCCGCGGCAATTTGCAGCACACCAGTTAATAGGGTCGCCGCGAGTAAATACTCGAGGCCGTGTTCTTTCACTAAGGTCACCATCAACAACGCCATAGCACCCGTTGCGGCAGAGATCATACCAGGACGGCCACCTGTAAACGCGATGACCACTGCGATACAGAATGAAGCATACAGGCCGACTTTAGGATCGACGCCTGCAATAATAGAAAAGGCAATCGCCTCAGGGACTAACGCCAGTGCAACCACAATACCGGCTAACAGATCTCCGCGTATGTTGGAGAACCACTCTTTTTTCATGGTTTGTATCATGTCACTCACTCTGATTGAAATTTAATCATATCTTCCAATAGCTAATATCAACACTTGACTCAAATGTCAGCGCATAGCCAATAAGGTACTTATGCGTCAAGGTGACGAAATGCAATTGGGATTATGGGGTACAGCAAAACAACTACCGAGTCGGTAGCGACTAAGGACGGATCTTAACGATCCAAGAAGGAAGGATTAAACTAATGCGGCTTAATGCTCATCACCGAAAAATAACCTCACTTATATGAGCCAACTCAAATTTGACTACATTAAAAATAGTTGTGCTATTGGGAATAGCGACATAATGACGTGTATAAAACAGGCCGGAGTATAGAGAGTTGTTTGCTCAAAATCAAAAAACTTCAGTTAACATCAGAGTGATTAAAATACCCACCATACTTTGGTGGACATTGAATAAAAACAACCGCAACAACTCAGGGATAGCTTAGGTAAGTATTAAGCACCATCTGATATCGCTTTATGCCGAGGCAGTTTGATTGAGATAAGCGCCGCTAACGCAATAGATGCCGCCGATATCCACAGACAAGCCGCCATGCCATACACTTGATACACCCAGCCAGACAACACAGTCCCGATCAAGCGTCCCATAGCATTCGCCATGTAGTAAAAACCCACATCTAACGATACGCCATCTTCATCCGCATAACTGACGATAAGATAACTGTGTAATGAAGAGTTGATCGCGAATAAGGCGCCAAACAGCATCAATCCCCAAATCAGTATATTCGCGGCATGGAAGTCATAACTTATCGCCAGCGCAATGCATGCCGGTACTATGCTCAATATCGCCGCCCAACCTAAGGCGCTACGTCCATCGGGAACCTTGTTTTTGCCCGCCGACTTTGTCCCCGTCAAGCGAGGTGCGAAGCCTTGCACTATGCCATAGCCTATCACCCAGAGTGCGAGAAAACCGCCGACATACCAATGATCCCAACCAAAGGCTGAGGCCAAATAAACGGGTAAAGCCACCACAAACCACACATCCCGCGCACCAAACAAAAACATGCGTGCGGCAGAAAGCGTGTTTACCGCCGGACTCTTAGAGAAAATTTCCGTGAACTTAGGTTTGTTTTTGGCTTTACCTAAATCGCGCTGCAAACTTAACAGACTAAAAATCCACACCAGCAATAGGCCAATCGCCATGCCTAACACGGCCTGCTGGAATCCAAACAGGGTCAGTAAGGCGCCGCCCAAGAAGAACCCCGCGCCCTTTAGCGCATTTTTGGATCCAGTGAGCATGGCAACCCACTTATACAGCTCACTCTGAGCATCACTAGGCACCAACAACTTGATACTGCTCTTAGCACTCATCTTATTGAGATCTTTAGCGATACCCGACAAGGCCTGCGCCGACATCACCCAAGCAACCGTCAGCATACCGCTAGGCACAAGCAGCATGCTAAGGGCAACAATCTGCATAAATAGGCCCACATTCATGGTCTTATTTAAGCCTAAACGCGCCCCGAGCCAGCCGCCGACTAAGTTCGTTACCACCCCAAAGATTTCATAGAAGAGGAATAGCATGGCAATTTGCAGCGGGCTATAACCTAAGCCATGAAAATGGAGCACCACTAACATACGTAATGCGCCATCGGTAAGCGTGAATGCCCAATAGTTGCCTGTGACCACCAAATACTGGCGGATCTCGGGTGATATGTTAGACAAGAACCCTGTCAGCTTACCCATACCCATAAAGCTTATGCCTTATCCATCAGACCGACCATGCGGGCCAGTTCGACGGTGCGATTGGCATAGCCCCACTCGTTGTCATACCAAGCGTAGAGTTTGACCTGAGTGCCATTGATAATCATGGTCGATAGCGCATCGATAATGCTCGAACGCGGATCGGTTTTATAATCGACCGAGACTAATGGACGTTCCTCATAACCTAAAATGCCTTTTAGCGGTCCGTCTGCCGCTTCTTTTAACAGGCGATTGACCTCAGCTTCGGTCGTTTTGCGACTCACCTCGAACACGCAATCGGTTAATGAGGCATTCGCAAGCGGCACCCGCACGGCATGGCCGTTGAGCTTACCTTTGAGTTCAGGGAAAATATGGGTAATGGCTGTCGCCGAGCCCGTCGTTGTGGGGATTAAGCTTAAACCACAGGCCCGCGCACGGCGGAGATCTTTATGCGGTGCATCTAAAATAGTTTGAGTGTTGGTAATATCGTGAATAGTCGTCATGGAACCATGCACTATGCCGAGGTTTTCGTGGATCACTTTAACGATTGGCGCCAAACAGTTAGTAGTACAGGAGGCCGCAGTCACAATCGGATGAATAGCTTTGTCATAGAGTTGATGATTCACTCCCATGACAACGTTTAACACGCCCTCTTCTTTAACTGGCGCAGTGACCACAACGCGTTTAACGCCTTGATCTAAATAAGCTTGCAGCACTGCTTTGGTTTTCATTTTACCCGAGGCTTCAATCACCACATCGCAGGCGGACCAATCGGTTTCCCCGATGGTTTTATTGCGAGTACAGCGAATACGCTTGCCATCGATAATGATGTCATCAGCATCGGCATTGGCTTCGTACTGCCAGCGACCATGCACAGAATCGAATGTCAGCAAATGGGCTAAGGTCGCCGCATCCCCTGCGGGATCATTAATCTGCACAAACTCAACCTCATCCCAGCTCCAAGCGGCGCGCAGTGCTAAACGTCCCATACGGCCAAAGCCATTTATCCCGATTTTGATTGTCATACCTGCATCCTTCACACTCAGTTTTATATTAGGTGTTTTATATTATTTGTTTAAGATTAAAGCGTTATCTGTTCGATATGGCCGCGTTGATGCCCTTCTCGTTGGCAATGGCGGTAATAATCTCAGCGGTTTTAGTGCATTTAGCGCATCCACTACCTAATACTTTGATGTTTAACATTTTTATAATTCTCACAGAATGGGACCTATAGCGTTAAAGATCCAACCGATTAAGGTGAATGAAATCAATAAAATAGAAAAAACGATGGCCAGCAAACGCCATTGCATCACCTGCTTGAGCAAAATGAACTCGGGAAAACTGGCGGCAACCGTAGACATACAAAATGCCAATGTCGTCCCTACGGGCAAGCCATTAGTGATAAGGCTCTCCATGATAGGGATAACCCCTGTGGCATTGGAATACAGAGGAATACCAATCAATACCGCCACAGGAACCGACCACCATTGACCATCGCCTAAGTGGGCTTCGATCCAACCGTCAGGCACAAATCCATGGAGTGCGGCGCCAAGCCCAACCCCAATAATGACCCATTTCCACACTCGGCCAAAAATCTCTAGGGTCTCGCCTTTCGCAAATTCATGTCGCTCGGTTAACGTCATGGATATTGATGTCATACCCTCGTTATTATCGTGACTTGCTTGCGCCTTACCTTGTTCGAGTGCTTTGGCGGCAAAGGACTGCAGCCAACGCTCAGCGCGAATCGTGTCCAAAAATGCCCCCGCCAACATACCCACTGACATGCCGACTAGCACGTATATCACCGTGAACTGCCAGCCCAGCAGACTCACAAGCAACAGAACGGCGACTTCATTAATTAACGGCGAAGTGATCAGAAATGCCATAGTGATCCCAACGGGGATCCCCGCGGAAGTGAAACCTAAAAAAACAGGAATGCTCGAACATGAGCAGAATGGGGTAACAGCGCCAAAACCCGATCCCATAAAGTAACCGACAAAACGATTTTTACCCGCCAAGTAATCCCGAACACGCTCAACATTGAGCGAAGCCCGCATCAAAGCGATGCCATAAATCATCAGCAACAGGAGCGCAAAAATCTTAGTGGTATCTTCAATAAAAAAATGGATGGCGTCGGCGAGCTTAGTATTGGGCTCTAAACCCATCAAATCAAAAGTTAACCAGCCCGCTAAATCTGAAAATATTTGCAGCATTGTTACGCCACCTTAATATTAAGCAAAACTTTAGACACGTAAACATATGAAAAAACGTATATTTGAGGTTAAATTTTTGCTGCTAGTCTTCTAGCAGCAAGCTTTAGCACGGTCAGGACGCCCGCCCATCTTGCACAAATTACGCATATTTTCTTCAAGGAATACAGTGTTTTGGTTGGTAACTTCACTCAGCACTAACTGACTCCATTTGGGTAAGTCATTATTGATACGATAGAAAATCCATTGCCCCTGACGGCGATCAACTAATAAACCGCATTTACGTAATTGGGCCAAATGTCGCGAAATCTTAGGCTGGGTCTCTTGCAATGCCTCGGTCAATTCACAGACACAGAGCTCCCCCTCTTGCTGTATCAACATCATGCAACGCAAGCGGGTTTCATCGGCTAAACATTTAAAAAACTGGGTTGGATTAATCATTGATGCCCTTAGACTGAACTAGTACAAACATTTTGATCCTTTTGTTAACTTTCCTAAAGGCTCATTCAAACAGCAAGCTGTGAGCGGTAAGGAACAACACTCGTTTTTCATGGCTATGGATCTTTTGGAAAGACCTTGTACAATATATACGAATTTTCATATATGTAAATATCCGTATATAAGATCACCTTAAGTTTTACGCATTAGTCAAAATGGTGTTTGAGTATAGTGTTCAACACTAAGATATATAAGAAAATTCACATGTAAAAAATCATTCAAACCCACCGACAATATCGTTAGGTGAGGGCATTATTTTATGGTTACGGGTAGACAATCTCTACTCTTTGAGGAGCTTGTATGTGGTTAGCAGGGGCAATTTTTGTTCTCACCATAGTGTTAGTAATTTGGCAACCTAAGGGGTTAGGCATAGGTTGGAGTGCTACCTTGGGCGCCGTATTGGCCCTACTACTGGGTGTGGTGCACTTAGGGGATATTCCTGTGGTATGGAATATTGTCTGGAATGCGACCGCCACCTTTATTGCCGTGATCATCATCAGTTTATTATTGGATGAGTCGGGATTTTTCGAATGGGCCGCGCTGCATGTGGCCCGTTGGGGCAAAGGTCGTGGGCGTTTACTCTTTACTTACATAGTGTTACTCGGCGCGACTGTTGCCGCCTTATTCGCCAATGATGGCGCGGCGCTGATCCTCACCCCCATAGTGATTGCTATGTTACTGGCTCTTGGCTTTAGCGCCGGAGCGACCTTAGCCTTTGTGATGGCGGCGGGTTTTATTGCCGATACCGCGAGTTTGCCGTTAATTGTCTCTAACTTAGTGAATATCGTTTCCGCGGACTTCTTCAACATAGGCTTTAACGAATATGCCGCTGTGATGGTGCCTGTCGATATTGCCGCTATTATCGCCACCTTAGTCATGCTGCATCTGTTTTTCCGCAAAGATATTCCCACGACCTACGACTTGCAAAAACTGCGCGAGCCTAAGGCCGCCATTCGCGACCCTCAAACCTTTAAAACCGGTTGGGGCGTATTAGTCTTACTCTTGGTGGGCTTTTTTGGCTTAGAACCCCTCGGTGTGCCCGTGAGTTTAGTCGCTGCCGTGGGTGCCCTGATCCTGTTTATTGTCGCGAAAAAAGGCCATGCCATAGATACCACTAAGGTACTGCGCGGCGCGCCATGGCAGATAGTGATCTTTTCACTCGGCATGTATTTGGTTGTTTATGGTCTTCGCAACGCAGGCTTAACCGATTACCTATCAAGCGTATTAAATAGTTTGGCTGAACAAGGGCTTTGGGCTGCCACTATGGGCACAGGCTTCTTGGTCGCCTTTTTATCGTCCATCATGAACAACATGCCAACGGTGTTAATTGGCGCCCTGTCGATAGACGGTAGCAATGCAACTGGCGTGATTAAAGAGGCCATGATTTACGCTAACGTGATTGGTAGCGATTTAGGTCCTAAAATCACCCCCATCGGCAGTTTAGCAACCCTGCTATGGCTGCATGTACTGGCGCAGAAAAATATTAATATTACCTGGGGTTATTATTTCCGCGTCGGCATTGTGATGACGCTACCGGTGCTATTTGTCACCCTAGCGGCACTGACGCTGCGCCTCTCCTTCTAATCTTCGTCCATGGGCACTAGAGCATCTGTTTAGTGCCTATGGATAAATTTATAAGCGATTATTTATCAGAGACATGTTATGACTAATATGATTGATGACAGCATTAAGATTTACCACAATCCAGCCTGTGGCACATCGCGCAACACTTTAGCATTGATCCGTAATAGTGGAGTCGAACCCCAAATCATCCACTACTTAGAAACGCCGCCCTCCCGCGATGAATTACTTAAGTTAATTAATGAGATGAAAATCTCTGTGCGTTCATTGTTACGCAACAATGTTGAACCATTTGAACGACTAGGACTTTCTGAAGACACATTTACTGATGAAGAACTGGTTAACTTTATGCTGACTTATCCCATTTTAATTAACCGTCCTATCGTCGTTACGCCGCGAGGCACAAAACTCTGTCGCCCGTCTGAGACAGTGCTTGATATTTTGACCAAAGCACAACAAGGCCCTTTCACCAAAGAAGATGGCGAAATCATCATTAATGAACAGGGACAAAGAGTTCGCACATGAAACCACTAAACCACGATATGCCAGCACTCAAACAAGAATTAATGGTTAATAACATGGATATGGACTGTTTTAATCTAACTCCTCTAACCCATCCGCCTAGAATACTGATGCTTTATGGCTCAGTACGAGAACGCTCCTATAGCCGACTGACGACGGAAGAAGCCGCTCGACTATTAACACACATGGGCGCAGAGGTGCGTATTTTTAACCCTTCTGGACTTCCACTTCCTGATGATGCGCCTGACAGTCATCCCAAAGTCATGGAACTAAGAGAAATGGTACGTTGGTGCGAAGGTATGGTGTGGTGTTCACCAGAACGCCACGGTGCGATGACCAGTATTATGAAAGCCCAAATCGATTGGATCCCTTTGGCTGAAGGTGCTGTCCGGCCTTCACAAGGTAAGACATTAGCAATAATGCAGGTGAGTGGTGGTTCACAGTCCTTCAACACACTAAACCAAATGCGTATATTGGGACGATGGATGCGCATGTTCACCATACCCAACCAGTCTTCAATCGCAAAAGCTTGGTTAGAGTTTGACGAGGCAGGCCGAATGAAACCTTCGCCTTACTACGATCGCGTAGTTGATGTTATGGAGGAATTGATGAAATTCACTTTACTCCTGAGGGGCAATGTTGATTTCCTCACGAACCGATATAGCGAACGCAAAGAAAGCGCTTCAGAGCTATCAACCCGAGTAAATCAAAAAGAAATATAGATTAAACACTAAAAGTATTCACCCACCTTCTGGATTGATGAAGACGCCATGTACAGGATAAAGTATCTGCGAGGTGGTACGCTGAGGATGCGAAATGATAACGCTCAGGTGGGAGAGACTTACACCATGATAAAGGCTCTGAACAAGCTTATAGTGCTATTTATGCCTGAAACCCAGCATATCGTCCAATATTTAAACAGCCATAAAAGTTCTGCTCACTGAATCTGCTTAGGAAACAATGAGTTGACTGAGTTTAATGCAAGGCTGAGCCCGTGTAGTGTCGTTATCCACATAAACGGGCAACATAAGCAGGTGATGAACACAATTTTGAGCTAGCTTGATAACAACACTAGTCGTGTCCCCAAGGTTTGGGCGGTAATGCTACTGGCTGGGTAAGATCAAAATCGACTTTGAAATCGCGGTTTTCGCGCGTGAGTTGATAACTAAACGTTGTTGGCGTAATTTCCATGTGCCACACATTGGTAATCGACTGAGTGAGTCCATTCTTGACGAAGTTATCGATAGATTCCCTATCAATGGGAAATGACTGTTTCTGTACTGTCCCATCATTCATAGTGTCGCCGCCATACATGGTCACAGCATCTTCACTTCCATCCTGATGGCGATGGTCGTGCTTCAACTTAAGCCCTTGCTGGGTTTTAGTCAGCACCCAAGTACGCGAGTGGTTATCACCCACATGGAACGGGATCTTGAGCTCAGTGTCGCTACATTCACGCATGTGCATAATTAACGACTTGCCGCTAAAGGCCGAATCAGCCGTGTCACCCGATACCACTTTTCCCGCAAAGGCTTGGCCACAATGGGCCGCAATTTGTGCGAAAAAAGTATTCTGCGTCTTGGTGGATAGCGACTCAACTTGAGCGGCGATGGATGGCAAAGCGATAAAAGACAAACTGATAAGCCCAAGGCTCGGTAGGGTAATGTTGGGATTCATTATGTTCTCCACTTTTTTAGATGGAAAACACCCTAACACTAGGAAATAAATTCAAACTGAATTTCACCTAGTGTTAGTGATGATAAACCAAAGTGATTACCAGCCGATATAAGTACGCGAACGATTACCCAGACGCTTTTTGATAAAGCGAGCCGTCATAATACTGCCTACCATCATGAAAATGAAAATCCCAGCGGAAAAGAGCACGCTAGTCACAGCAGAACCTGGTGGGAAGCGGAAACGCATTACGGTTGCAGCCGTGTTAAATAGCATATCGAAGAGTGGATGAATAAAGAAAATGGCAAAACTCATCTCAGCGACTTCGACTAACCAAGGCAAACGACTTCGTCCCGACAACCATTCACAGAAATTCAGTACTAATACACATAAACAAAGTTTCTGAATAAACTGCCAATCGATACCGTTGTACTCAAATGGTGCCTTATGATAGTTACCAATATGCTGCACTATGTAAGTTTGTTCGACTAAGCTCACCACTAAAAAAATCATCGCTAGTGCTGTGAAAATAGAGCCAAAGCGCGTCACAATATGTTCATCTTGCGAATATAAAATACCAATTAAGTAGAAAGGTACAAAATACACGACTGAGTGAATGAAATTGACGTTACCTATAGGTCTATGCAATAGGATTGCTACCACACAACTCAGTACAAATAGCGTCCAACGCATCTGCTGTGAGCAACGGATAAACCACAAAAATATCGGCGAAAATAAAAACACCGCCATGATGAATGGAATATACCAATGCGGATACAGGATATAACCGTTACGTATTGTGTAAAAAATACTCAGCAAGAGTTTATCGAGCGACTGGTGCTCCATAAAAATCCAGCGTAAACACAAACAGAACAAACCGATCAGAGAGACGACTAAAAAAGGATAAAGTACGTTCTGTACTTTGTTCTTCATGAACTTGCTGTAGTCGAAATCCTTATAAAAAATACGATGGAAAAAGTATCCCGAGATAAACACGAACAAGGCCGTGCCACCGCGTAATAGGTTTTCCAATAACAGCGGGAAACCTTCTCCAGAGTTGTAAATACTGTGGCCAAGCACGATAAAGATAATCGCAATGCCACGCATGTAGGTAAATTCGAGCTGATTTTTTCTCATTATTAATTCATCGCACAGTAGAGGGTTCTTCCATCAACAACACTCGCAGAAACCCTAATAGTTCCATGGACTTCCGCTTCGTTGAATACCAGATACTGACCCTCACGCTGAAAGGGGAATGCTAAAGGTAACAGAGTTGCCGCCTCAATGCCCTCACAAAAATTTTGTACTGGAACATCGAGTAATGGACTGCCACTCACTGACAAGTTACTAAATTGCGCGCTCATCCCTAAATAAGCTTGAGTCATTTCCTCTTGATAGGGCACCACATAAAAGCCAGAACGTACGTCACCCACATCAATAAAACTGCTACTATCGCTCACGCTCGGCATAACCAATAACGGCACTTTTGGATCCTGCACATTCAACAACAACTGAGACAGTTTTGCTTGAGTGGCAGGGTAATACGCTAGCATCTCCTGCAGCTGTTTCTTTTGTTTAGTGTCTTTCTTGTCTAGCGGGGATACTGGCTTTACGCGGTTCAGTAGTAAATCCACAGGCAACATACCCGACATGACCGACTCTTTCCACACATAAGGGTCTTGAGTGCTATCCAACAATATGCCCGCCAGAGCGCCAATATTTGCCGCCTCAGCCGTCCAACCAACCCACATCTTCTGCTGTTGATAATAGTCATACACATATTTTGTCAGTATTTGCTGATAACCAAGTAAAGTTTGATTTTGACTCAATACACGCGCACCAGCGGCCAATTCCACGTACTTAGCGCTGCCTTCAACAAGATCATTGATGTAACCGACTCGATCTTCATTCGGCGCAATTTGGCGCCATTGCTGCAACCAATAGGCTGCATAGCTAAGATGTAATGACTGTTGCTCGGGTTGTGCCAGCGCCGCCATTAAGGCATCAAATAACTGTAAACGATAATAGCGAGCATCGAAGTTGAGCGGAAAGACCTCGCCCTCATAACGCTTACCGTCTTCCAATACTCGCCATTCGGATTGGGCATAAAAATGGAAGGCTTCATGCAAGCCATTGCTCGCCCAGATTAAAAAAGCTAAATCCGTTGGCTTAGTGTCGCGAGTAAATTGGATGTTCGGCACTTCGAGCTGGATCAATACACCTGGCTGGCCATTATATTGCGGAAAGCCGAAACTCACCGATAGACCAGAGTGCAGATTGACCGACTCTAACACACTGTTATCTTGGATTATTTCGCCACCAGGCTGTCGAAGCCAGACATTACCACCATAACTAAAGAGGTGTACTTTATCTTCAAGGCGAAAACCAGGCCACAAAGCTTCGCTCTGGCGACTATTCTGTGCCATAAAATCGAGGTAAAGACGGGCGAGTTGTTCCGGAGAGACCTCATCGGCAAACGCGGGGGTAGCGGCAGAGACACCTAAAAGCCATAGGATCACTACCATAATATTTTTCATTTATCTGCCTAAACAAACACAAGGGGTTTACAAAACAGCGCTAGCATATAGCGCAATCAAGCAATAGTGAAACATTTGCAAAAAAATATTTTTACCCCAGAAAATCTCAGTCAAAACCAAATCAACGACTCCTAATGAAATCATATTTTTAGCACAATTTTGCATCACTTAGGCGATTGCGCTCGCAATAGGTTTAAGTCTTAGGTTCGCTCGGCTTATCTCCAAACCACAGTGTGAGTTTATCCGCTGCAAGGGATTTCACTTCATCATCGATATATAAGGTCACCATAGTCAGGGCCGCGGCAAGGGCACCTAAATCATCGGTAAAGCCAACTAAAGGAGTCAGATCGGGAATCGCATCTAAAGGCAAAACAAAATATGCTAACGCGCCGTAGATGACTGACTTAGCCCACTTAGGCGTATTGGGTTGTTGCGCTGCATAATAAAGCCATAGTGCCCGCTCGATGACCTCTCTACCTGCTTGACGGCTAAAGAGTTTGATCTTGTTCCAAAATCCGCTGTCAGTAAATTGCTCATCCGCCATCATATTTCTCCAATACCCTAAAGTTGTTTGGGTATACACCCATGCCACTTCACAGTGTACGACGATAAGCCGCAGGGGTCAGGCCAAATTGCTGCTTAAAACGTAAGGAAAACTTTTCCGCAGATTGATAACCACAGGCCAAAGCCACTTGCAATACTGGCTCGCTCGAATTCTGCAACATGGCTAAACCATGACAAAGCCGCACTTCTACCAGTAACTGCCTAAAACTAGTGTCTTCTAAGGCCAATTTACGCCTAAGGCTTGCCGTGCTCATGTGTAACTTGTCGGCAATATCCTCCTGCTGCCATGACGCCGAAGGACTCACACTCATCAAGGCCAAGGCCGCTTGAGTCACGCTGCGTTGGGTGTGTCCATACAACCAGTTCACACTGCGTTTATCTGGCAAACTTAACAGTAATGCAGCCAAATAATGCAGTTGAACAGGATCGGCCAGAGACAAGGTCAAACTCTGTAATAGCGCATTCCAAGCTAAGTCCACAGCGCGTGATATATTTTGGACTGGCATAGGGTCACGCCAATCGGTAGCACTTGATAAAATGCCTTGGGGTAAATCGTGGGGGAGTAATAACTGCACCGCCCGATAACGCCCAAGAAAAGGTCGATTAACAAAGCTAATATGCGAACCAGCAGGAATTAACAGTAACTGCCCTTGGCCTACTAAAACAGATTCATCTTGCCAGAGCAGAGACTTTTCACCATAGATAACCCGAATAATCGACGGCTGATGTACAGGGACTTGAGATAAAGATTGTGCCTGCTTCGAATCATATTCAAACATACGGATCATGACACCAGCCTAATTATCAATGGATTATCGATTATATACCGCAGTCAACTTGGCGCTGCCGAGCGCTTGTGCCCTGAGCATAAAGCCCAATAAGGCAGGGCTAGCATCCTTTGGCAATTCTAAAGCACTGGGTAATGCCCACACAGTAAATTCATACCTGTGAACGCCATGACCTTGGGGCGGGCATGCGCCACCAAAATTTGTAGTGCCAAAATCGTTCTTCAAGGCAATAGCACCTTTGGGCAGTGCATCAACATGCGAGCCCGCACCTTGTGCGAGCGAAGTTTGCGCTAAGGGTAAGTTATATACGGCCCAGTGCCACCAACCGCTGCCCGTTGGTGCATCAGGATCATAAGCTGTCACTGCAAATGCTTTAGTTCCTGTGGGCACGTCAGTCCAAGTCAGTTGCGGCGAAATATTTTCCCCTTGGCAACCAAAGCCATTAAACACTAATTGCGATGTCAGTTTATTGCCCTCGCTCATATCTTTGCTCGTTAATGTCATAGCACTTGCCTGTCCAACGAATAACCCAAGCACTAAACTCGCCCCTAACCACCCTTTATTCATGTCTATCTCCTATTCATGTTCGACCTGACTCACTTTACGTCAATCAAAAAAATAACATCTGCCCTAAAACGACAACTTTCTGCCCCAAATGCTCAAATGTGAGAAAAAAGTTATCACTTTTGCATTTTTCAAGCAGGAAGATGATTTTGTAACGAAAATATCTGCATAACAATGCAAATATGGAATGCGGTATAAATCAGAATGATGATTACAGCAGCCTTTAAATTAAGATTAGATATTTGAAATAAGATATTTTATGCAAATAATATTATTTAAATAATGCTGACAATATTTACTTTCATAATTTAGATAAAGATACTTAAGCATGATTGACTCCATTTAATATTGATAATTTAAGTTAAATTGACGTGCTAATTATTTAAAAATAAGACATAGGTCATGATTTTATTTATAACTCGCATATAAACTTCATTACGTAATAAAAACCTAACCATTTTCTCTAAGTCATAATGGAGTCGTATATGAAGAGGAAATCTAAAATTATGGCGCATATCAGGCGCACACGGCATATCATGATGCCTAGTCAACGTGACTATTTCGATCACTCCTTTATCTTCCTCCGCTAACCTTAGCGTAGGTAGTAGGCCAATTAACAGGTCTAAAGTGCTATTGCCCTAATAGGTGCAAATACTTATCATACTGTTTTTATTTGGTTTATTATCTAACACCTTAATCAAAGCATTCTTTTATCAGTGCAGTTTTACTGCGGCTAAGCTATTCATACGCTCAATAAATATATTTCTACTTATATTTCTACTTATATTTATTTCGTAACTTTGGCATAACCACATTTAATCTGCGCACGGAATAGCTATATCTAATTTTCATACCATTAATGTTTTTAATTAGGTATAGGCACACTTGTATCTATTTTTTATAAAGTAAAAGGGAAATTAACTATGAAATCATTAAAAGTAGCCGCTAGCTTATCTGTTAGATCTTGTTTCGATATCGACAGAGAAGTTGTCAATGTATTAACCACAGATTTTTGCGATGTGGGCGCGGCTGTCGTCTCTGTTGATGATGTTAGAAATGGTATTGTTGAAAAGATCAAAAACACAGGATTGAAACTGCCCATTTTCGTTTCAGTTTGCTGTGAAGAAACCTTCCCTGATGATGTTTGCTCATCGATTACAGGGGTATTTGAACTCTGCGGTGATAACACTGACTTCTACGGAAAACAGGTTGAGACTGCAATAAGTAAATATGAACAAGCGCTATTGCCACCTTTCTTCGGTACGTTAAAAAAATACGTCGAAATGGGTAACTCTACCTTTGCCTGTCCTGGTCACCAAGGCGGACAATTCTTCCGTAAACACCCTGTGGGCCGCCAATTCTTCGACTTTTTTGGCGAAACAATTTTCCGCGCGGATATGTGTAATGCCGACGTGAAACTGGGTGATTTACTGATCCATGAAGGCGCTCCACTGGAAGCACAGAAATACGCTGCCAAAGTTTTTAATGCCGATAAAACCTATTTCGTACTTAACGGCACTTCGTCATCAAATAAAGTCGCGACTAATGCGCTGTTAGCGAAAGGCGACCTCGTGTTATTCGACCGCAATAACCACAAATCAAACCACCATGGCGCATTAATTCAAGCAGGTGCTACACCTGTTTATTTAGAAACGGCACGTAATCCCTTCGGATTTATTGGTGGCATTGATGCCCACTGTTTCCAAGAGTCCTATTTAAGAGAGCAAATTCGTGAAGTCGCGCCAGAAAGAGCCGATGAAAAACGCCCATTCCGCTTGGCGATAATCCAACTCGGCACCTATGACGGCACTATCTACAATGCTCGCCAAGTGATTGATAAAATTGGTCATCTTTGTGACTACGTCTTATTCGACTCGGCTTGGGTGGGTTATGAACAGTTCATCCCTATGATGAATGACTGCTCACCACTCTTGCTCGAACTAACTGCTGAAGATCCAGGCATTATCGTGACTCAGTCGGTGCATAAACAGCAGGCCGGTTTCTCACAAACCTCGCAAATCCATAAAAAAGATAAACATATCAAAGGCCAAGATAGATATTGCAACCATAAACGCTTCAATAACGCCTTTATGATGCATGCCTCTACCAGTCCCTTCTATCCTTTATTTGCGGCGCTAGATGTAAACGCGAAAATGCATGAAGGCGCAAGCGGTCGTTATCTGTGGCGCGAAGCGGTAAAAGCGGGTATCGAAGCACGTAAGCTATTGCTCAAAAAGTGTAAATATATCAAACCATTCGTGCCAACAATGATCGACGGCCGCCTATGGCAAGACTATGAAACCGAACAAATGGCCGATGACTTACGCTTCTTCGAATTCGAACCTGGTCAGAAATGGCACTCCTTCGAAGGTTATGAAAAAGGCCAATACTTTGTTGACCCTTGTAAGTTCTTATTAACAACACCGGGCATAGATGCTGAAACTGGTAAATATACCGAATTTGGTATTCCAGCGACTATTCTGGCTAACTTCTTACGGGAAAATAATATTATTCCAGAGAAGTGCGACTTGAATTCGATTTTATTCCTGATGACACCTGCGGAAGATATGGCCAAGATGCAACATCTGGTATCACAAATATCTCGTTTCGAGAAATTAGTCGATGAAGATGCGCCATTATCTGAAGTATTACCTAACGTTTATAACGCCAATAAAGCCCGTTATAAAGACTATTCTATCCGTCAACTCTGCCAAGAAATGCACAATCTTTATGTCAGCCATGACGTAAAACAACTGCAGAAAGAAATGTTCCGTAAAGCACATTTCCCTACAAAAGTGATGGACCCGCAGGAAGCAAACCTAGAGTTTATTCGTGGCAAAGTGGAATTAGTCCCACTCTCGCAAATTGAAGGTCGTATCGCTGCCGAAGGCGCGCTCCCTTACCCACCAGGCGTGTTATGTATGGTGCCAGGTGAAATATGGGGCGGTTCTGTTCAGCGTTATTTCCTTGCCCTTGAAGAAGGCATCAACCTATTACCTGGATTCTCACCAGAACTGCAAGGTGTTTATCTCGAAAATACCGCAGACGGCAAAATTCAAGCAATGGGCTATGTACTAAATAAATAATGAAGACTGACTGCAGAGTTTATTAACCCCACTCTGCAGTCAAATTCATGCCTCCTATAATAAGTCACCTAAATTAGGTTATTAGTATGAGTAAATCAGAAAATAAAATTGGCGTCGTCCAATTAACTATTATCACCATAGTCAACATGATGGGTTCGGGCATTATTATGCTGCCAACCCAATTAGCTCAAGTCGGTACTATCTCCATTTTATCTTGGTTAGTAACAGCAGCAGGGTCAACGGCCCTCGCCTTCGCCTTTGCTAAGTGCGGTATGTTCAGTAAAAAATCCGGTGGTATGGGCGGTTATGCCGAGTATGCCTTCGGCCGTTCAGGCAACTTTATGGCCAACTACACCTATGCCGTCTCGCTGTTAATCGCCAACGTCGCGATTGCCATCTCTGCCGTGGGTTACGCTGCCGTGTTGCTGGAAGTTAACTTAAGCCCGATGGCAATTTGTCTTGCGACCATTGGCGTACTTTGGTTGGCAACCATTGCTAACTTCGGTGGTGCCCGCATCACGGGTCGCGTCAGTAGCGTGACTGTGTGGGGGATTATTCTGCCTGTGATTGGCGTATCTTTAATTGGTTGGTTCTGGTTTGACATCGACCTCTATAAAGGCGCATGGAACCCGCATGATATGCCATTCTTCAAAGCGTTAGGCGGTTCTATCGCTATGACTTTGTGGGCGTTCCTCGGTTTAGAATCGGCCTGTGCAAACTCAGAAGCCGTCGATAACCCAGAAAAAAACGTACCTATCGCCGTGATGGGCGGTACCTTAGGTGCTGCAGTGATTTATATTGTCTCCACTAACGTCATTGCTGGTATTGTGCCAAATGCCGAGCTTGCCATGTCAAATGCGCCATTCGGCTTAGCCTTCGCACAAATGTTTAATCCAGTAGTTGGTAAAATCGTGATGGCCTGCGCCATTATCTCCTGTACTGGATCACTCTTAGGTTGGCAGTTCACTATTGCCCAAGTGTTTAAAGCCTCTGCCGATGAAGGATTTTTTCCGAAAATTTTCTCTAAAGTCAGCAAAGCCGATGCGCCAATTTGGGGCATGACTATTATCGTCTCGATCCAAACAGCATTATCGCTGATGACCATTAGCCCATCACTGAGCAAACAGTTCGAAGCACTCGTTAACCTCGCCGTCGTCACCAACATTGTGCCTTATATCTTATCTATGGCCGCGCTTGGCATAATGCAAAGACAGCAAAAAGTGCCTATCAATAAAGCCCGCGTTGCCAACGTGATCGCCGTAATCGGTGCGTTATATAGCTTCTATGCTCTGTACAGCTCAGGCGAAACCGCAGTGATGCTTGGCGCCATAGCCACCTTCTTCGGTTGGACTATTTTCGGCGTGATCTCAAACCAAGCGCCTGTTGCCGACACACGTCCAGCCTAAATACGGCTAACGCATGATCGGAAACAATTAATACCAACATCCACATCAAGACTAACGATAACTCAGGGATCATAGGCCAAGCCTATGATCCCCTGGAGAATACTTGCTCATTATCGGGGGATTTATGAATAAGACTTGTCTCGCTTTAGTGTTACCTATGCTATTAACGGCCACCAGCAGTCAGGCGGTTGAACTCTATAAAGATCAAAAAAACACCTTAGATTTAACCGGTTGGTTAGGGTTTGCAGCATTAAATGACAGCCACGATACTTCAGTTATCGACGACTCGTCACGCCTAAGATTCAGCTTCGAACGCAGCGAGAAAAATGGTTGGACCGCTTTTGCTACCACAGAATGGGGGATCAACATGGTCTCCAGCGACGATGGGCTAGTGATGCAAGGGGGCAAACTCGCCGCCGAAAAAACCGATGATTTTCTCTATAACCGCTTAGGTTATGTTGGCATGTCCCATGATACATGGGGCAACCTGAGTTTCGGTAAACAATGGGGCGCCTACTACGATGTCGCAGGCACTACAGATTTACCGAACGTATTTGCAGGTTACAGCGTTGGCGCTTACACCTTCGGTGATGGCAGCCTCACAGGTACAGGCCGTGCCGATTCCGCCTTCATTTACCGTAATAATTTAGGCCCAGTACAAATCGCCCTGCAATATGCCGCCAAAACCAATGGTGATGTCAGCCTAAAAAACGATGACGGTAGCGAGATGACCAACTCAGAACTGAGTTTTGACAGCAGCTACGGCGCCAGTATCACTTATGCGGTAACCGATAAATTTAAGCTACTCGCAGGTTTTAACCGCGGCGATTTTGAAGGCCACTTAGGCAATACCCAAGTCGATGAAACCAATGAAATTGTCGGCATTGGTGCCATGTATGGTGACTACTATCACTATGCCGAAGGACGTGAGGCCAACGGTCTCTATGTGGGCTTTAACGCTCACAAAAGTAAAAATAATGAACTGGTCAACGGCGATCTCTACGACGCCACAGGTGCCGAGTTGATGACGGCCTATCAATTCGACAACGGTTTTGTGCCCATGGTTGTACTCAGTTATTTAGATTTAGACACAGATGCAGCTACGCCTATTCAAGGTCAATGGACTCGCCAATTTGCCATGCTGGGGCTGCATTATCGCTACAGTAACGACACTGTGATGTTTGCCGAGATGAAGCTAGATTTCAGTGATATGGATGATCCTGCACTCGAAGCACAGGAAGACAACAGCTTCGCAGTGGGGATCAACTACTTTTTTTAGGACTAAAGGAGATGTTAGCTAAGGTTTCTAAAGCGCTCATTCTACTTTTGCATTGCTTAGTCGCATGAAGCAGGACGATTTTGAGTAACAGTCTTCAGTGACCGTTCTAATCATATGTTGAGTTAAATCATGTTTAGCAGGATAGGCAGCTCGCGTCATCGCTCATATGCGTGAGCTTATTTGAGACTGAGGTGCGGCGCACGTTCCGTCTACAAACGCTCGCCGTAACACTCATTGGATGGTACCGCAGGCTTACCATTATCTCTACGCCACTCCAAGTTAGTTTCTGGAGTGGCTTTTTTTCTAAAAAATTGAGCGGTTTAAGCCGATGTGCATTACGACTTTACGCTTGACTTCAATGGCCAACGTTGACCTTACCCTTCGCCATTTATCGCATTAATACAGCGTTGTACGACTTCTTCGAAAGTGCCGTCTATGCTCACTTGGATAACGTCAGCTTCATCATTCGCGGGCATTTCCAGCGTGTCGAACTGACTCTTGAGTAGCTCAATCGGCATGAAGTGGGCTGTTCTGGCAAACATGCGTGTTTTGACTAATTCAAAATCTCCGTATAGATGAATGAACACCAGCTTGCTATTGTTCTGACGGATTAAGTCACGATACTGGCGACGCAGTGCAGAGCAGACAATAACCCCCTCTTCACCCTTTTGCTCAATGCTATACACAGCATCGTTGATGCGCTCAAGCCAAGGAGCACGATCGCTATCGTTGAGCGGTGAGCCAGATTTCATCTTGATAATATTGGCTCTAGGATGCAGATCATCACCATCAATAAATTTCGTCTCTAACGCCTTTGCGACCGCGGCACCAATCGAAGATTTGCCACAACTAGAGACGCCCATGAACACATAGCTATTGCCTTTTTTTCTCTCAGTCACTTTGTTAACCTCATGCCAATTCTCGAATTTAGTCACTTCCCACTCTACCATATTACGGGTAACATGTTACCGGTAACCTACAAAAATGTGGACAACTTAACTAACAAGGAAAAGTCCTCTTATGTCTGATATGTCATTGATTCTGACAGCACTGGGTTCAATCGCCCTGCTACTGTTCTTAGTGATGAAAGTGAGATTACATGCAGTAGTATCACTGATACTGGTGTCGATAATTGCCGGCCTTTTCTCTGGTATGAACCCAGCTGATATTACCAATACGATTCAACAAGGTATGGGGGGAACACTGGGCTTTGTTGCGGTTGTGGTCGCTTTGGGAGCCATGTTTGGCCGGGTAATGGAAGAGACTGGCGCGCTAGATCAGATAGCCCATACACTGCTGAATAAATTTGGTAACGACAAAGCTCACTGGGCCATGACCTTTACAGGCTTTATCTGTGCGCTCCCCCTCTTCTTCGACGTTGCTGTGGTACTGCTGATTGGCATCGCCTTTGCCGTGGTTCGTAAAGGGGGCGGCAGCGTCGTTAAAATTGGTATTTCACTGCTCGCGGGTATTGCCACTTGTCAGGCATTTCTCATCCCTGCACCAGGGCCTATTTTGGTCGCTTCCCAGCTCAATGCCGACTTTGGTTACATGATAGTCTTCGGTTTATTGGCATCGATTCCGGCGATGATTCTAGGCGGCCCACTCTTTGCCAGCCTCATCTCCCAAAAAGTCCATGTTGAGCTGCCTGCCCACGAGCAGCAGGAAAAAGGTGAACGAGAAGGCGGACCGATCCCCTCATTCGCGCTATCAATCAGTATTGTGGTGTTCCCACTGCTGCTTATCGGTTTAAAGACAGTTGTGTCACGCTTTATTGATGAAAAATCCGATCTGCATAATTGGCTCGCCTTGATAGGTCATCCCTTCACCGCCATTTTGCTAGCCTGTTTAATCGCATTCTATGTGCTGGGCGTGAGACGCAATATTCCCAATGAGCGCATCATGGAAATCTGTAGCAGTGCGCTCCAACCTGCTGGGATCATTATTCTCGTCACCGGTGCTGGCGGCGTGTTTAAGCAAGTGCTGATTGATTCGGGGGTTGGCGATGCATTAGGCAATATGTTGGCAGGTTCGGGATTACCGATTGTAATACTGGCATTTATTTTATCGGCGTCGGTACGCGTGATCCAAGGGTCGGCAACCGTGGCCATGTTAACGGCTTGCGGCCTTATCATCCCAATACTTGAACCACTAAACTTAGATGGTGCTCAATTGGCGGCAATTACGATTGCCATTGGCGGTGGTTCGATTGTGCTCTCACACGTCAATGACTCAGGCTTCTGGCTCGCTAACCGTTTTCTTGGATTATCAGAAAAACAAACACTGCAAACTTGGACTGTAATGGAGACCATTATTGGTACGACGGGCGGCATAGTCGCAGTCATCATCTCTGCGTTTCTCTAACGATAACCTGTGATGACAAACATAAGTCGTTAAGCGAAAGAACGAGGGGAAGTCTACAGTGTTTCCCCTAAATCAATACGATAGCCCAGATCGATAACCGAATCTGCTATCTCTTTGCCATTTAACCTGTCTAATAGCTCAGTGGCAGCAATTCGACCAAT
Source organism: Shewanella sp. SM87 (assembly GCF_025653705.1). NCBI lineage: Bacteria > Pseudomonadati > Pseudomonadota > Gammaproteobacteria > Alteromonadales > Shewanellaceae > Shewanella > Shewanella sp. SM87. The sequence goes on along the minus strand of NZ_JAKKSC010000023.1, from coordinate 46,709 downwards.
CTCCTTTCTCGGCGTAATAATGCTCGCCAATTTTGGCGTCATAGATTGGCCAATATCATGGCCATGAAACCCTGCAACGCCAATTTGTTCAGGGATCTTGATGCCTTGTCTTTGACACTCAAATATCACCCCCGCAGCCAAATCATCGTTGGTGCAGAAAAAGCTATCCACATAGGGATATTTCGCTAATGTTTGTTGCAATAACGACGCCCCCAACGAAAACGACGAGGCCTCATTTGTGGTCATCGCCAAAGGTGTAAGCTGAGCTTGCTGCATCGCTAACTCGTAGCCTCGCATCTTAAGCTGAGTGCGAATATCCATGCGCGCACCTAGGTAGGCAATGTGGCGATAGCCTTGTGCAATCATGGCCTTAACCATTTCGCATGCGGCCGCTGTGTTATCGAAACCCACACACTGTTGAATCGAAGGCGACACACTATCCATCATTTCGATGACCGGAATGCCCGCCGTTTCAATCATTCGCACGGTACGCGGCGTGTGGTAACTTTCGGACAAGAGTAAGCCATCGATATTGTAAGAGAGCAGTGATGCCACCCGCTCTTCTTCTAATTCGGCCTGATACCCGTAGTGAGCCAGCATGGTTTGATAACCGCGTTTACCGGTCACATTCTCGATACCGCGCAGCACTTCAGCAAATACTTGGTTGGTTAACGAAGGCACTAACACGCCAATGGCGCGGCTGGTCGCTTGCGCTAAAATTTCCGGCGCGCGATTAGGAATATAACCTAAGGTTTCTAGCGCGATAGCTATCTTCTCTTGAGTGCTTTGCGCCACCCTTGTTGGATTTTTTAAATAGCGACTCACCGTCATTTTGGTGACCCCAACTTGATCGGCAACGTCTTGAAGACTGGGTCTACGCTTTTTATTCATAATATCTAATGTTAGTTAACGAACCGCGGATATGGGTGAGATGTATAGCTAAAATATCGAATATAAACAAATAGTAGACATAAACATCAGACAGGGATCTTATAATAGTTCGCCCAGCGATACCAGTTGAGGACTATTTTAGCGGAATGACCATGCTAGCTAGGCCACTCCAAACTCATATCTGGAGCGGCCTTTGAACATTATTTGTGATGGTGAAAAGTGTTACTTAGCCTGTTGGCGCCCCTGAGCGGGCTTTCCTGCAGGTTTACCACCCGTTTTTGATGGGCTTCCGCCTTTAGCACTGCTGTTCGCTTGAGCGCCGCCGGCCTTAAAACCAGACTGGCTGAAGGGCGCTTTCGCTCCCGGACGGCTCGAATGGGCTCCACTGGGTTTAGCTCCCGCTGGCTTAGCGCCATTCGCTGCGGGTTTGCCACCTTTCGCGGCTGGTTTTGATTCCGCGCCAGCCTGAGTTTGCGCGCCGCCTTTCGCCGCACCTTTAGATTTGCCATCGCCCTTGCGGTCATCAAATTGATTGCCCGAGAAGCGAGTAAAGGCTTTTTGGCCTTGGTTGGCATCTTTCATCCACTTAGGTCCGCGCTCATTTCGACCTTCTGGCGGCACTAACTGATGCGGACTATTACCGATCAAGTCTTCACGCCCCATGGCGGTTAAGCCTTCACGGATCAATGGCCAACCCGCAGGATCGTGATAACGGAGCAATGCTTTGTGCAAGCGACGTTGGCGCCCTTTCTTCGGCACCGATACCACTTCGCTGGTGTGCTTGACGTTTTTCAGCGAGTTTAACTCGGTATGATAAATCGTGGTCGCATTCGCCATCGGTGACGGATAAAAATTCTGTACTTGATCGAGCTTGAACTTACGTTCCTTCAACCACAACGCTAAGTTCACCATGTCTTCGTCGGTCGTACCTGGATGGGCCGAAATAAAGTAAGGGATCAGGAACTGCTCTTTGCCCGCTTCCTTAGAAAACTTATCGAACAATTCTTTAAACTTATCGTAGGCGCCCATGCCAGGTTTCATCATCTTGCTGAGCGGACCTTCTTCGGTATGCTCAGGGGCGATTTTTAAGTAGCCGCCCACATGGTGCTGCACTAACTCTTTAACATAAGCCGGATCTTCGATCGCCAAGTCGTAACGCACGCCAGAGGCAATCAATACTTTCTTGATGCCAGGTACGGCACGCGCAGCGCGATACAAGTCGATAGTATGTTTATGATCTGTGCCTAAGTGGCCGCAAATCGATGGGAACACACAGGATAAACGACGACAGGTTTTTTCAGCCTTCTCGCTGGTACAACCTAAACGATACATGTTGGCGGTTGGGCCGCCTAAATCGGAAATCACCCCAGTAAAGCCTGGCACTTTTTCCTGAATATCTTTGATTTCTTTAACAATCGACTCTTGTGAACGACTCTGAATGATTCGGCCTTCATGCTCGGTAATCGAGCAAAAAGAACAGCCACCAAAGCAGCCACGCATGATGTTGATAGACGTCTTGATCATGTCATAGGCAGGGATTTTTTCCTTGCCATAGATAGGATGAGGAATGCGCTGATAGGGTAAATCGAATACGGCATCCATCTCATCGGTATTGAGCGGCCATGCGGGCGGATTCACCCAAACGGCGCGGTCGCCATGGGGTTGAAATAACGCACGGGCACAACCTGGGTTTTGCTCTTGGTGCAAAATCCGTGAAGCATGGGCATATAAATATTTGTCTTCAGAGACTTTTTCAAACGCTGGCAGCAGCACATAGGTTTTATCCCATGGCTTAGGTTTAGGCGGTTGAACGCTAATTGGCTTAGGGGCTTCGTTATCGAATATCTTCACATCCGACGGGCCGGACAAGTTAGCACAACCCACATCATCGGCGCCGTAAGGATTCGGCAGCGGCTCTATCTTGTGCAGTTGGTCAATCTTGCGCGAGTCCATACCGCGCCATTCGGGCAGTGGCTCTTTACGGATAACAGCTGTGCCACGCACATCGTGCAACGAGTTTATCGGTTCACCGGCAGCTAAGCGGCGTGCCACTTCGACTAAAGGACGCTCGGCGTTACCGTACATCAGAATGTCGGCCTTGGCATCGAAAATGACACTGCGGCGTACTTTATCCGACCAATAATCGTAATGGGCGATGCGGCGCAAACTGGCTTCAATACCGCCAATGATCACAGGCACATCTTTAAAGGCTTCTTTACAACGCTGGGTGTACACAGTCACGGCGCGATCTGGGCGCTTACCGCCAATATCACCCGCGGTATAAGCATCGTCAGAACGTAAACGACGGTCGGCGGTGTAACGGTTGATCATCGAATCCATGTTGCCGGCGGTGACGCCAAAAAACAGATTCGGGCGGCCCAATTGCATAAAGGCTTCTTTGCTCGACCAATCTGGCTGGGAAATAATCCCAACTCGGTAACCCTGAGCCTCTAACATACGGCCGATCACCGCCATGCCAAAGCTTGGGTGATCCACATAAGCGTCGCCTGTGACTATGATGATGTCACAGCTATCCCAACCAAGCTTATCCATCTCCTTGCGAGACATAGGTAAGAAAGGCGCAGTGCTGTCGCCCGTGGCCCAATACTTGGGATGACTAAAGAGTGTGGATTCAACTTGCATGGATTGTGACCCGAAAACGTAATGTCAAATAAAGGCGCCACGAAAATAAGTTACGCCAATTTAGGGACGCGGAGTATAGCAGGGAATGGAGGATAGATGCGATTAAAAAAACACCAATCGAGGCATTTTCAGGGGTATTTGAGCCAGAAGCGTAATACCCCTAAATCCGCTATGGATATGGCTTAGGGCGGAATTAACCGCCCCAAACCTGCGAGCCTAGAGACCCTTTCCTAAACCTTGAGCAAAATGCAGCAAATTCACCAACGCCAAACTGATAATCACTAGCCAAGTGAGCAATACGCCCCAAAAACGACCAAAATGATAACCACCTTGGCCTTGAGTTAAGCCAATAGCATGGAGTAAGCGCGCCACTATCCACACAGTCCCAAAACAGTGTAAATAAAATGCAGGCAAGCCACCCGCTTCGGCCACCAGCATTAAAATCAATACGATAGGCGCATTTTCGATCAGGTTAACATGCACTCGATTAGCCAAAGCTAAGGTGCTGTTACCACCATCCCCTAGGCCGATTTTCTGACCTCGCCTTAATTTAACTACTCGATAAGCCAAAGCGACAATTAATAGCCCTGTGAGGCTAGCGTAAAGACCCGTTACCATCAAAGACATGCCTATTTCCCCTTATCAAAAAGCTGACTATAGCCCGAGCTGCAAAAAATCAGCAATTTATTTGTATTAAGGTTAAAAGCCATTAACCTTTTATAGACAAGATAGGTTAATATGCGCGCGTCATTCCCTACAACTTTTTATACAGTGAATACCCCGATTGGATAACGACGAGTTTATCGAAAAACGCAGATTTATCATAAAGCTAGGCAAAGCCTTGCATAAGTTTGGCACACCCGCTTATCGTCTAGAAACCCACTTACAAACCGTTGCTCGCACCTTAGGTATCGAAGGCTATTTCCTTATTTCTCCGACGTCGATGACCTTCGTTTTGCAACATGATACTGATCAAGAATATAACCATGCCGCTCGCGTTAAGCCCGGTGAACTCGATTTGGGCTCACTCGCCCGCACCGATGAATTGGTCGATGAGTTAACCTCAGGTAAACGCACTTTGGCCGAGGCCTTAGATCGCTTAGAAGAAATTGCCAATAAACCCAATCCCTATGGCCCTGTATTAACTTGCTTTTCTTTTGGAACTTCTGCCGCCGCTTTCGCTATGCTGATGGGCACGGGTTGGAACGATGTATTTTGGTCAGGATTATTAGGCTTATTCGTCTATGGCTTGGTATACCGTGCCGAACGCTCGGCCCGCATGGCCGAAGTGCTCGAACCCTTCGCCACTATCCTTTGCGCTATCGCAGCCTGTGGCATAGCGCGTATCGATCCAAATATTAATATCCCAGTAGTGATCCTCTCCTCCATTATTATTTTTATTCCCGGCTTAGCCTTAACCTTAGGTTTAGCCGAACTCGCCGCACGGGATTTAATTTCTGGCACGGCGCGCATCATGGATGCGAGCATGCAATTATTTAAGCTGTACTTTGGTGCAGTGCTCGGCATGGCAATCGGTAAAGCTATATTCGGCGAAGCGATTCACATAGAACCTGAAGGTTTACCTCGCTGGGCGATATGGTCGGCGGTTCCGATTCTATCTATGGCGCTGGTTTTTATCTTCAAAGCAAGGATGCAAGATTCGCCTTGGGGCGTATTGGCTGGGATAGTGGCGTTTTTCTCAGCCATGCTCGGCGGACATTATTTTGGTGATTCGGTGGGGATCTTCTTTGGTGCCTTGGCAGTAGGAATTTATTCTAACCTCTTCGCCCGCTGGATGAAGGCGCCTGCCTCCATCGCCTTGTTGCAGGGAATAGTGATCTTAGTCCCCGGCAGTAAAACCTATATCGGACTCAATGCACTGATCTCAGGTGAGACCATGCTCAATCAGTCGCACATAGGCTCGCAAATCTTTTTGATTTTTATGTCGCTAATTGCGGGGCTCATCTTTGCTAACGTCGCAGTCCCACCTAGGCGTACACTGTAACAATCGCTAATCCGGCTGGAGCCCGCGCCCAGCCGCCACCTCAAGATAATCTTAAGCTAACCTTAAGTAAAATAAGAAACTTATTAAAATGTTTCCTTGACTAACACTCGCTTTCCATGTGTTATTAAATTGTGAATTGCAACGTGAAATTGTTTTCGCTGCAGTCGTCGATTTCATGGGAGTGGCCTTTTATGCAGAATTTTTTTCAGTATGCATGCATCCTATCTTGTTGTGTTGGCAACCTAATCAGAGTTGCCCAAGCAGAAGAGGCTAAGCTCGCCGATCCCGCAAACCAAGATCAAACAAAACAAAAAGTCAGCAAGATTGTGGTGGTCAACAACCCCATTTTTGATGAGTCAGATCCCGATGCTTTTTTCATTCACCGCTGGGCTAACGCCCTGCATATCAATACCAAAGAATATGTGGTTCTCGATAATCTAACCTTCAGCGAAAATGATACTGTCACACAAAAAGATCTCGACGAATCCCAACGACTTTTACGGGCAATGCCTTACATTCGCGATGCGAAAATTTATATCGCAGAAAAAGATCCCCAAGCCGATGTCGATCCATCCGTTGAGTCCGTGGTGGTGGAGACCTGGGATAATTGGTCATTATTACCGACAGCGAGTTTGAGTAGTTCAGGTGGCGACACCCGTTACTCCTTCGGGCTCAAAGAAGACAACTTGCTTGGAACGGGGATCCGCACTCGACTTAAATATCAATCTAATGAATCCCGGAATGGCTATAAATTTGCTTTCGAAGCGCCGCTCAGCATTATTGAGCACGGCACAGTTGCCGCTGAGTTCTACGACAATAGCGACGGCCAAGCTAAACACGTTTATGTGAGTAAGCCCTTCTATTCCCTCAATACGAGTACCATGTATTCGGCGGAGTTTTTAGACGATAACCGTACAGATACCCTCAGACAAAATGGGCAAGAGGTGAATGAGTTCACACACACAGTCGACTATCTCAATCTGCAATATGGCTGGTTAATTAATAAAAACAGTCAGCATCTTTCTCGCTTTATTACTGGTGTCACCCAAGACAAGCACGAGTTTGCCCATTCTGAGCGCTATCCTACGTCCATGCTCCCTCAAGACAGGGACTTTATGTACCCTTGGGTCGCCTACGAGTTTATCGAAGATGATTTCCACGTACTGAATAATGTTCACCTGATCACCAATAATGAAGACTTTAACTTAGGTTGGCATCACTATGTGCAATTCGGCATAGAAACCAATGATATAGGTGATAATAATCCCTTAGGCTACCACGTTAACTGGCAAAGCACTGGCGGGTATAAGTTTAACGATCAACTGTGGCTGTTAGAAATGGGGGGAACAAGCACTATCGGCACCACTCAAAAAGATACTTATAAGGTCGATGTTCAAGCCGAATACTTCTATCAAATTCATCCTAAGTGGACGGCTTATGGCAAAGCTTGGGCTAGCCTTTCACAGAACACTTATCTGGATCTAACAAAAGGATTAGGGGATGAAACTGGCGTGCGCGGTTATCCAAACGAATACCAACAAGGGGATAATCAGTGGTTACTGACCGCCGAGATACGCAACTACCCCAATATCAACTTATACCAACTGGCTGAATTAGGCTGGGCAGTCTTTGCCGATCTGGGTCAAGCTTCCGGCGGCCAACTCGCCGAGAATAACGAAGTCAGCGGTCCACTGGGTAGCATAGGCATAGGCGCGCGGATTTATTCCTCTCGATCCAGCTATGGCAACGTAGCCCATATCGATTTTTCACTCCCTTATACGGGCGGCGAGTCAGTAAACAGCTGGGAATGGCGATTCCTAGTGAAAAGCAGTTTTTAAACCTAAGGTACATAATAATCGTATGAACTATGTACTTTTTAAGACAATCCTTGGCGCCTTGTGACCTAAAATAATCCTGACGCTATCAGCCTAACCTCCTGTTCAACCCTCTGTACCAAAAGAGCATCAGCCAATATAGGTGAGCCACAATTAAAGGGAGGTTTAGGATCATATTCAAACAATAACTGCAGTGTTTTAGCCTGTTGTTCACCCTCTATATTGGCAATGAGTGCCAAAGCAAAATCAAGCCCTGCAGTAATACCGCCGCCACTGATCCGATTACGGTCAATCACAATACGTTTATTTTCAAAGGTAATTTGAGGATATTGTGCCAATACTGAAGCATAAGCCCAGTGAGTGGTCGTGCGATAACCATTAAGTAAACCTGTTGCCGCAAGAATCAAGGCACCAGTGCATACAGATGTAATGTATTGCGCTTGCTCCCCCTTGCGTTTTAAGAAAGAAATGACTTTCTCATCCTGTATTTGCGCCAAAGGATTTGCGCTCCCAGGCACTAAAAGGATATCTATCGGCGGACAATTATCGAAATCGTAATTAGGCTGTAAGTTAACGCCCGCATCACAGGGTAATAGCGTGCTGGTTTTCGCAAAAGTGAAGGTTTCAAATGATGGCACAAAGGCTAAAAACTGTAGTGGCCCATAGGCATCGAGCATCGTCATGCCGGGATAAAGGAAAATACCTACTCTTAATTTGTGCTTGATTGGATTATTTGTTTGGTCACTTTGAGCCGCTTCAATATTTTCACTCATCATAGATTCTCCATCGGTAGTGACAATTTCAGGTAACACTGTCGTTGCAGTTAACCCTATGACCGTCACTATAAAGCCCATTATTCCCAACCATCAGGCACAAACTCGCCCGAATGTTTCAAATGGTACACCTGAACCTATCTGTTCCACTTAAGCAAAAATCACAACACAAGAGCCATTGAGGCTAATGTATAATCAAACGCCTGAATTGAATTTGGAGCAAAATCCAGTATGCACACCAAGCCCCACATGCGCATAGAACAAAGCCCGCGAGCGATGCTCAAGGTTCTCCACGTTTTCAAGGAAATGCTTAAACAACAAGATTATCGTGATATTGCAGTGGCAGATATTGCGCACAAAGCCGATGTCGGGCGCACGACTTTTTATCGCTACTTCAAACGCAAACTGGATATTCTTATTGCACTACATCAAAATATTTTTGAAAATATCTTTGAAGATCTACGGTCAACCGAAGACTGGCTTTCAACTAACACACCACCCTCATTGGAAAAACTGCTTATTACTTTTAGCCGAAACAGCATGTTTCGCCGTTCCATGTCATTTAGACTAGGTAGCGACCTCGATGCAGCAACTAAACAATTACAAACTAAACTTGTGCAACATATCGAAAATAAATTGATCAACACCTTCAACACTGACGAATTTATTATTCCAAGCTACACATTAGCCCATAGCATAGCAGCTCTTTATTTAAGCCAAATTCAACAACTTATCGCCAGTCCCACACCTTGTCCTACACAACAAGCAAAATACTTACACTTACTGACTCGAGGCATAATTGTAGCGGCATTGACGACAACTAAATAGCAGCGAAACCCATACCTGCACCAATGGAAATCATTAAGGTAGAAATCACGGCATTTACATCATTCTCAAGCGATGAGTTTGGTAATCCAACGCAAGCCAAAAGTGCTACGGAGTAGTTTTACAGTGCTGTTGTGGCGCATTTGAAACAGACAGCCAAGGCTAAAACTGACGATTAAACCTGGCGTCGATCCTATAAAATCACGACTGCTTTGCGCTAATTGTCGTTTCCTCATCAGTAACAAATCATGCTGCAACTGGCCTTGTTCCGTCAGCACAGTCAGCTTCAACTGCTGTTTTTTAAGTAACTGTTGAATTAGCATACTCGCACCTCCTATTTTTGATGTTCCGACTCTCGAGTCGAGAGCAAAAGCTGTAATTGCTGCCAAGTCTTCGAAAAGCCAGTTTGTGACAGCACATAGCCAAGACTACGCCAACACCAAAGCAATAAAACAAACTGTAGCACCACCAAAGCGCTCACTGTGGCCAATAACGAACCGCTCAATTGAAACAGCGTATAGCCCAACAGCAATAAAATACTGCCCCAGAATAACGTAATGCCAGTACCAAAACAGACGACTAAAGCCGCAGCAATAATCAGGCTACGCCCTGTTAACCGCCATTCTGCCGTTGCTATTTTCCCGGCCAACTTCAACTGCTCGAGATAGGCTTGCTTCACTGAACTGCTAAGAACAGCTATTTCAGCCAGTTGCTCCATTGCCTGATCAATAACTTTATGCTGGGCAGCAGCTGATGCTGTCTGCCCAGTTTTGGCGGTTTGCGTACTATGCTGGACGGGCCTTTGTTCTGGCGCCTCTGACCTTGCACGGTTTTGCATAAATCCACCTTAGCGACGGCGCAATAAAGCCGTTAATACCACGCCAGCGGCAAAGGCAATCCCAGCTGTGGCCAATGGATTTTGCGCTGCCAACTCACGGGTTTTACTGTAAGAGCTTTGCAGTTGCTGTTTGATTTCCTCTTGCTTGTGCGCCAGTGTTTCCTGCGAGCTAGCTGCCGTTTTACGCAAAGTGTCTTCTGCAACTGCGGCTTTCTCTGCTACTACATCAACAGCATGGTGCGTCACTTCAGTTGCTTTCGCTGTTGTGGGTGAATTTAAAGCACCGCTATCTTTACTGTTAGTTTGTTCTGCTACGCTTTTTGAACTGGCCATAGAAAGCCTCCTTGGTGAACACTGTGCAATGCAACAAGATGCTGCACTTTGCGTACAAACCAATGCAATGGCTATACCAAACAATATAAACGCATAAAAACAAAAGGTTATAACTACTTTGTTTCTATTAACTCTCTCAGTTAACGGTAGATGTTACCTGCATTGAGTAATTTTTACCTGCGACGAAGAAGGACTAAAAATAGCTGTAATGGCGGCTAAACTGAAAGCTAAATAAGCGATAGACTGAAGGGACGGGAGAACGAGATAACTCTGATTTTTTAATGAGTTAATCAAATAAAATTTATCATTACTGTATAAATTAAAAAACAAAAAGCCCGTTTGTCATTACGACAAACGGGCTTTTTGTTGAATGAGGTGAGTTGGCCGATAAGCCGGGTCCTGTCTTGGACAGTCATTCATCTAGGCCTGAAATCGCTCACAGGCTCAAGCGACCTACCCGGTTCCAACGCGAGCCACGCCATACGGAACCCTATTTGGTCTTGCTCCGGGTGGAGTTTACCTTGCTACGAACTATTGCTAGCCGCACGGTGCGCTCTTACCGCACCCTTTCACCCTTACCGACCTGATAAATCAGGCAGGCGGTCTACTCTCTGTTGCACTTGTCGTCGGTTCGCACCGCCCAGGCGTTACCTGGCACCCCGCTCTTTGGAGCCCGGACTTTCCTCCCCGTTCTTGCGAACGCGGCGACTGTCTGGCCAACTCGGCGCGGATTATAGCCTAAGCCACCCTGATGCACCACAGATAATCCGCTCGTAACCGTTTTAGCGCTTATAAATCAGACTCTAGGCCGTATTTATACAGAGCATTCTTTTTAAGTCCATGAATTTGCGAGGCAATTGCTGCGGCTTTCTTCAATGGTAATTCTTCACATAAGAGTTTGAGCGTATTAATAGCGACGGTGGGAATCGCTTCGTCATCACTCAAATGGTAGCCATGCACCATAAGCACGATTTCACCCTTCTGCTGATTCGGGTCAGTACTAACAGTGGCAAGCACCTCTGAGACAGGACCAGATAAAAAAGTTTCGAAGGTTTTGGTCACTTCACGCGCCATGACGACGTGGCGTTCGCCACCAAGCACTTCAACCATAGTCGTTAGACTGTGCTCAATGCGGTGGGGTGATTCATAAAATATCAGCGTGCGCGGATCTTCTTTCAATGCCAATAACTTATCAGCGCGGGCTTTTTCTTTAGACGGCAGAAAACCTTCGAAAGAAAAACGGTCCGATGGCAAACCCGAGGCGCTCAGGGCGGTAATTGCCGCGCAAGGGCCGGGTAAGGGGATCACATTAAACCCAGATTGGCGCACATGGGAAACCAAGTGATAACCCGGATCGGAAATCAACGGGGTACCCGCATCTGAAATTAATGCAATCGACAGTCCAGCTGCAAGCTGATCGACAATCCACTGGGCACGAGCACGCTCGTTATGGTCATGCAGCGCCGTAGTTTTTGTGGTAATACCAAAGTGGCTCAATAACTTACCGCTGTGGCGAGTATCTTCACAGGCGATCAATGAAACCTGATTCAGCACCTCTATTGCCCGTGAGCTCATATCGCCCAAATTACCTATGGGAGTAGGAACTATGTAGAGTGCGACGCTTTGGTCCATATATACCTCTGTAATGACAGTGCCAAGACTTTCGTCAAGCGCGAGAGAAGGTTAAACTAGAGGCTGCATCTTACCAGAGTGAAGCCCAGTGTTAAAAAGCCTGAATACAACTAAGTTCGTTTCCGTGGCCATTTTATCGGTAATCTTGGCGGGTTGTGGCACTTCAACGCCCACCTCGACCGAAACTGCACCCACAGTGGCCACCTCTTTAGCATCCGCACCTTTGTCGGCCAATGTGTATTTGGCACAAGCCGCCAATAGCAAAGATCCGCAGCAGCGCGATACTAATCTGCTGCTCGCAGCCCATGCCTACATCAATGCCAACGACTACGCAGCAGCGCAGAAGCTACTAAAATCGATACAGCCAAGCTTGAATCAGAGCCCAACATTTCTGGCCGAACATAAATACTTGACCGCGCGCGTGCTTGAACATACGTCCACCTATAGTGATGCACTTAAAGTTCTCAATTATCCAAGCAATTGGAGTTTGCCAAGCTGGCAGATGACGGCTTATCACCAATTCAAGGCGCATTTATATCAATTGAATAAACAGCCTATTGAGCAAGTGCGTGAACTGAGTTTACTGACGACTTACTTGCCCCCCGCCCAAGCCAACGAGGTGAATAACGCGATTTGGCAAGTGCTGCAGCCAATGCACGAACAAACCTTAAAAGCCTTTACCCAAGATGCTAAGACTCCTGTGTTTACGGGTTGGTTGCAATTGGCTTATATCGCGAAGCATTATGCTGTCGATCCGACACAGTTAGTACGCTACTTAGGCGAATGGCAGAAACAAAATCCTTATCATCCTGCAGCGGCTAAGCTACCCGCCGATCTTGACAGAGCCTTAAACGCTAAGCCATTTACGCCAAAAAACATTGCTGTGCTGTTGCCGCTGACGGGCCCAAGAGCTAACGCTGCCAATGCAATTCGCCAAGGCATATTAGCCAGTTACATGGCAAAGCAAAATGACCAAGTCGCAGTCAACTTTTATGACACGGCAAACGATGCTGCCAGCGCTTACCAACAGGCGCTAACTGCGGGAGCCGAATTTATTATTGGCCCATTATTGCCTACTGAAATTGAACAACTGCAAGTGAGCAATGCGGCAAACACTGCCGCCACTAATGCGGTGACTAATACTGCTAACCCAGACAAAACGGCCAATACAGCACCTGCTACGCCTGTGCCACAACTATATTTAAATCAAGTAGATAAGTTCACCCCCGATCCGAATAAGTTCTACTTTGCATTATCTCCCGCACAAGAGGCGGCCGATGCGGCGGAGCATTTATATCAAGATGGCGTAACTATGCCGTTACTGCTCGCCAGTAACGATGCCCTTGGCAAACGCATGGCCGAAAGCTTTATTCAAGCATGGAAAAAGAAGAGCGATAACCCTGTCGAAGTTCACTACTTCGATGGCGGTGATAAAATGCGCACCACAGTACAAGATGCCCTTGGAGTGCGCGATAGCCAAGAGCGGATCGCCCGTATTAAAGAGTTGTTAGGCAATTCAGTACAAGCCGACTTCCGTTCACGCCAAGATATTGATGCCATTTATATGATTTCAACGCCACAGGATCTAACCCTGCTCAAGGCCTTTATCGACGTAAACTTTAGCGTTTTCACACAACCTGTGCCTTTATATACCTCAAGCCGCAGCCGAGTTGAAAATGAAAGCACACAAACGGCGCAGGATTTAAATAACCTGACCCTAAGCGACGCACCTTGGCTAATGCAAAACGGCGAAGAAAATCTGATGGTCAACACACTATTTTCGGGCTGGAATAACAGTCAGAAACGTTTGTTTGTTATGGGTTATGATGCAATGGATTTGATCGGCCGTTTGGCGCAAATGCGCTCATTCACGGGTTATCAATTCAATGGTCGCAGTGGTGCTTTATCTGTCAGTCCAGATGGCATAGTCAACCGCCAATTAAGCTGGGGACGTTATGAAAGAGGTAGCTTCCGCCAGTTATGACACTCGGACAGCAGGCAGAATCGCACGCCCAACGTTACCTTGAACAACAAGGCTTAACTTTTGTCGAACGTAATGTCCGCTATCCGTTTGGGGAAATTGATTTAATCATGCGCCATAAAAACCATTGGGTATTTGTCGAAGTGAAGTATCGTTCGGCAAATCAATATGGCGGCGCATTACAGGCCTTAAGCAGCGCGCAGATTTCGCGAATTCGCAAAGCGGCTAGCCACTATTTACAACTCAATAGACTCGATGTGCCCTGTCGTTTCGATGTCATCGCCATGGAAGCCGATCAAATTCATTGGCTGGTCGATGCCTTTTAAGCGCCAATAGTGAAAGAGTGACTACACAAATTATTTTAACGTCTGTGCCTCAACACGCTTGTGGAAATATGGCATGATAGCAACACTTTATCCTGAAAGGATTTATCCATGTTAGAACGCATTAAAGACAGCTTTACTGAATCTATCCAGACAAAAATCGATGCAGCCGAAGCACTGCCAGAATCCATCGCCAAAGCGGCCGAGATGATGGTGCACTGTCTTTTGGGTGGCAATAAAATCCTTGCTTGCGGTAACGGCGGCAGTGCTGGTGATGCGCAACATTTCTCAGCAGAACTGCTAAACCGCTACGAGATTGAGCGTCCACCCTTACCAGCCATCGCTCTGTCTACCGATACTTCAACCATCACAGCTATCGCCAACGACTATAGCTATGATGAGATTTTCTCAAAACAGATTTTTGCCTTAGGTCAACCGGGCGACATTCTGCTAGCAATCTCGACCAGTGGTAACTCAGGTAACGTGATTAAAGCCATTGAAGCCGCATTAAGCCGCGACATGACTATCGTAGCGCTAACAGGTAAAGATGGCGGCGCTATGGCTGGCCTACTGAGCGTGAACGATGTGGAAATCCGCGTACCTTCAAATGTCACTGCACGTATCCAAGAAGTGCACCTACTGGTGATCCATTGCCTGTGTGACAATATTGACCGCACCCTCTTCCCACAGGACGAGCAGCAATGAGACACGCTGCCCCGCTGTTAATGGTTTGCTTGCTGCTTCAAGGCTGCGCCGGTGCCGTTATGGTGGGCGCAGTCAGTGGCGCTATGATGGCCAACGACGAACGTACTGTTAAGACTCAGCTTGATGATACCAATACCGATTTTAAGATCACCAGCGCACTGCTAGAGCAAGAAGATCTTAAAAAACAAACGAATATCACAGGTGTATCCGTCAATGGCAATGTACTTATGATAGGCCAAGCCCCTAACTCTACGTTAAGGGATAAAGCCATCAAGGTCGTACAAGATCTTAAGCTCGGCGGCAAAATACATAATCAAATCCGCATTGGCAATCCAACCTCTTTCACCACCCGCAGCAATGACACTTGGGTTACAACCAAAGTGAAGGGCCGCATGCTGAACGAAAAAGATTTGGATGTGACTCGCATTAAAGTCATCACTGAAAATGGTGAAGTCTTCCTGCTGGGGGTTATTCATCGCTCACAAGCAGACTTAGCTGTTGATATCGCCCGTAATACTGCTGGCGTGCGTAAAGTGGTGAAAGTATTTGAGTATGCTAAGTAATTTTGCAGTTTACCTATTTAAAACTTGAGCCTAAGTGGTGAGCTAACTCGCCCACTTAGGCTTTAACCCTCGCGGTTATTTTCCCGTGAGTGTATCTGCTATCTTAGGTGCCGATTTTGATAGGAGCGATCCTAGCCAAGGTAAAAACAACGAAGGCAATACGATTAAGGCGGCACCGAGCCAACTTAAGTTATCCAACCATTCATCGAACAACAACCAGCCTAAAAAGACAATAAACAACAAGCCTGTGTATTCCGCAATCGCGATATCACTCGCCTGGGCCTTGCGGTAAGCCAACACACAAAACCAGTGATAAACCAATAAAAATGCGTTGCTCAGCAAGGCCACGCCCACAAGCTCCCAACTCAAACCCTCAATCCCCTGAAACGCTGCAATCACTAACGTTGCCGGAATACCCAGCAAGTTATATAGCATTAGCGTTAGCACGGGATGCTCAGCATGGGGTACTTTTTTAAGTGCTAACTGATTCACTGCAAAGGTAAAAGCAGAAAACAGCACAGCAATGCCGTACCAGTTCATCTCACTCGGTCGCAGGATAATCAAGATGCCGACAAAACCTAAGCCAGTACAGATTGTCTGAGCAGCGGTGATCCTCTCGCTCAGGAAGAAATACCCCATCAAAATAATCATTAGCGGTGCGGAGTAAAACAATGAGCTAACTGTCGCGAGCGGTAATGCCATTAAGCCAATAATTAAAAAAAGCGCGCCAACTGAGCCAATGTTGGCACGCCAAAGGTGAACTGAGATATGTGTCGTCATCGGACGCTGCGAATACAGCCACACTGGCAACAACATAAATACTGAAGAGATTTGCCTGACAAGGAGGAAAGTCGAGGCACTCGCATCGTCCGGTAACCACTTGATCGATACATCATAGAAGGCACTGAATAGGTTACCTACTATCAATAAAATCAAACCAATAACTACTGGGCGTTGCATTTTTTAACATCCATAAATCTCAATGGCGGCATGATAATCCTCGCAAAACTTAAGCTGAAATGATGCTTTCTCATGCTAGATGAATTAAATTCATACTAAAGCCTTTAGATATTGAAAATCATGAGAAAGCTCCCGCCATTACGCGCTCTACAAGTGTTTGAAGCTGCCGCCAGACAGCAGCATTTTTCTAAGGCCGCCGATGAACTGTGCATCACCCAAAGTGCAGTGTCGCACCAAGTGCGAGTATTAGAAGAGTATTTTGGCGAGCAACTGTTCGACCGTCAGGGGCGTAAACTGCAGTTAACGCCTAAGGGGCACGGACTATTTCTAGAGTTAGAGCGGATATTCAACGAGTTAAGCGACCTCAACTTAAAAGTACGCGATACGCCAAATCAACAACTCTGCCTGGCCGTTTACAGCTCATTTTCAGTAAAATGGTTGATCCCAAGACTCGCCGATTTTCGCCGCCAATATCCGAGCGTGAAAATCCGCCTCGAGATGATCACCCAAGATCCTGATCTAAGCACCAGCACCGCGGATATCTTCATCGCCGGTAAGCTAAATCAACGTGGTTATTGGCAACAGTTACTGCACAAAGAGCGTTTAATTCCTGTATGCAGCCCCAGTTTTTACCTTAAATGGCGCGATATAAGCCTGAGTAATTTCCAGCAACAAGCTCTGCTGGTGGTTGATGAAGGACCATTAGGGCTCGACTGGCACAAGTGGTCATCGGCGCACCAAATACCACTCGATAACGAACAACAGCATGTGTTTAGTCATATTGTGATGGCGATTGAAGCGGCGATTGCTGGCCAAGGCTTAGCCCTAGCGCCGGACTTTATGGTGGCTGGCGATATCACAACGGGGCGTTTAGTCACCTTGAATCTGCCCGATGTACATACCGGATTTGAATTTACCTTCTTTTGTAAGCAACGCCGTTTATCAGAACCTGCGATTGCCGCTTTCTCATCTTGGCTAAAATCACAGGCTTAGGATGAATTTACAGGCACAAAAAAGCCGACGCGAACGTCGGCTTAATTTATCGATCGATTGATTACACTAACAAACCAATCTTCTCATACACTTTCTTCAGGGTCACTTCGGCGCGCGCCTGCGCACTCTGTGCACCAGCTTTCATCACTTGGTCTAAGTAAGCGCGATCGCTACGAATCGCGCGGTAACGCTCTTGCAGTGGCTCTAACATGCTCACAACCGCTTCACCTGCTGCACCTTTCAAATGACCATACATCTTGCCTTCAAACTCGGCTTCTAGGCTCGCAATGCTTTGCCCTGTCACACCCGACATGAGACTCAGCAGGTTAGAAACACCCGGTTTATTATCCACATCAAAACGCACGACTGGCGGCTCATCACTGTCTGTCATGGCTTTTTTCAGCTTCTTCAGCACTGATTTCGGATCTTCTAGCAGGCCGATAACGTTATTACGGTTATCGTCTGACTTAGACATCTTCTTTAGCGGCTCCTGCAGCGACATGACTTTAGCGCCAAGTTCAGGAATAAAAGGCTCAGGAATGGTGAAAGTATCACCATAGGCATTGTTAAAGCGAGTAGCGATATCACGCGTTAACTCAAGGTGTTGCTTCTGATCTTGGCCAACGGGGATTTCGTTCGCTTGATAAATCAGAATATCCGCCGCCATCAACACTGGGTAGCCAAATAAACCCACGTTGATGTTGTTGGCGTGCTTTTGTGATTTATCTTTAAACTGAGTCATGCGGCTCAACTCACCCATTTGGGTATAGCAGTTTAATGCCCAACCCAATTGCGTATGTTGTGGCACCTGTGACTGGATAAACACTGTACTCTTTTTAGGATCGACGCCACAGGCCAAATACAGGGCTAAGGTATCTAAACACGCTTCGCGCAACGCTTTAGGATCTTGGCGCACAGTAATGGCATGCAAATCAACTACACAATACAGGCAGTCGTGGCTATCTTGCATCGCAACCCATTGACGCAATGCACCCATGTAGTTACCTATGGTTAATTCGCCGGACGGCTGTGCACCGCTGAGTACTATGGGTTTGGTCATTACGTCATTGCTCCACTATCTATATATAAAAAGACTAAAAAAATCGACTAAAAAACAGGTAACCCCCATTACTTGGTAGGTTTTACCCAGTTCAGAATCTCACTAAATTGCTCACATACGGCATCTGGGCCACTGAGCCCAATATCTTCACCGTAGTTGTAGCCGTAGGTCAAGCCGATTGACGCTATCCCAGCCGCTTTCGCCGCTAAAATGTCGTTTTTAGAATCGCCGACCATCAATAACTCAGTTTTCTCCAATTGCCACTCATGCAATAAATGCTGCAGCGGCAAAGGGTCGGGCTTCATCTTAGCTAAGGTATCGCCACCTAACACTAAGCTGAAAAAGTCGTTAATCCCAAAAGCATTGAGTAATGGCATGGTAAAACGATAGGGTTTATTGGTGACAACCGCTAACTTAAAGCCTGCATCAAACAAAGTTTGCAGCACTTGATGCACGTCGCTATACAGCGCACTGTGCTTTTCAAGATTTTCTTGATAATGATGCATAAAAATCGGCATAGCCGCATCAAGGGTTGTTTGCTCAACATCCGTACCCAAAGTATGACTCATAGCACGGCGCATCAACATCTCTGCACCGTTACCGACCCAAGTACGAACTTGCGCCTCAGAGCAGCTCTTCAAACCTAACTCGGCTAAGGCTTCCTGCGTGGCAACGGTTAGGTCAGGCACACTGTCAATCAGCGTGCCATCTAGATCAAACGCAATCGCTTTAATCTTATCCCACATGGCTATGCCCCAACTTTAGCAAGCTCGGCACGCATCTCATCAACAACGGCCTTATAATCGGGCTTGCCGAAAATAGCCGAGCCCGCAACAAACATGTCCGCACCGGCGGCCGCGATTTCGGCGATATTGTCGACCTTAACGCCGCCATCGACTTCTAAGCGAATATCAAAACCACTGGCATCAATACGCGCACGCACTTGGCGCAGCTTATCTAAGGTTGATGGAATAAAGGATTGACCACCAAAACCAGGATTCACTGACATCAATAGGATCACGTCGAGCTTATCCATCACATGGTCAAGATAATGCAGTGGTGTCGCAGGATTAAACACGAGACCTGCCTTACAACCGCACTCTTTGATGAGCTGAAGTGTGCGATCGACGTGCTCAGAAGCTTCTGGGTGGAAAGTAATAATAGACGCGCCCGCTTTAGCAAAATCAGGCACGATACGATCAACTGGCTTAACCATCAAATGCACATCAATATCAGCGGTAATCCCATAGTTACGCAGTGCTTGGCACACCATAGGGCCAATCGTTAAGTTAGGAACATAGTGATTATCCATCACATCAAAATGTACTACGTCGGTTCCCGCATCTAACACAGCTTTTACATCGTCACCCAAACGGGCAAAATCGGCAGATAAAATTGATGGAGCAATCAAGAATGGACGCATAAAACACTCGCTGCTATTTGGATAAAAAGTGCCTTATTTTACCCTGAGCCAAGCTAAGCCTCTATAGCTAAAGCCACATTTCTGGCAATTGATCCGCTGTGCCTATGTCAGCAAAGCAGCACACTCTGCAGCTATCGCAGTAAATTGGGGCTTAGATTCGGTAAAATAAGCTAATATTTCCGAGCATTTTGGCTGGAATTGATAATTTTTTGTTCATAAACTAAGCGAGTTTGTTATACTCGAGGCGCAGTGCTGGTTCATTCCAAAGGAAGCGTTATGATGGAGCGGTTTAGTCAGTTTTCACACTATGTTAGGTCGGTGACATTTAAGTCATCTATGATGTTGGCATTTACTGCAGTTGTAGTGGCCACGCTAGCTTTGGGCGTTGAAAAACTTACGGAAAATACCGAAACTGCATCTTGCGCTTGTAGCAATGACACTCGTTACAACAATGCACTGCCCAGTAGCCACCCTAATAATCGCTGCGCCGATCAAGCACAAACCTTAAGCTGGAAAACGTGGCTTACAGGTAAAAACCGTTCGAGTCAGTTCCACTTTGTCGATCTACTTGAGCTATTACATGGTCATCAAGATAAACCTATGGATGATCTCAAGCCCACTACGTCGCATCTCGCCTATTAATGCTTAGCCGCATTTGGCAAGTATTTCACAGTACCATTGCCGCCTTTTTCGGGGTACAAACTAGCGAAAATCGTAAAAAAGACTTTCAAACCAGTTCCCCATTGCCCTACATAGTGATGGGCATAGTATTAGCTGTCATCTTAGTGGCAAGTCTGATGTTTCTCGTAGGACAAGTGCTTAGCTAAACGTTATTTATGTTGAAACTAGTCGTCTTTTGGATCGTAGTTTTCATCATATAGCGCCATCAACTCATCCACTTTGTTACGACCACTGCCGTTTTGGCTAATGTTGCGTTGCACTTGAATTTTCGCTAAATGCGCGCCGCGATATAACTCGCGAGTTAATGGAATATCGTGATTACTAATCAATACCGGAATACCACGCTCTAACGCGGTATGGCGCGAATGACGAGCCAGTAGTGCTTGATCGTCTAAACTAAAACCGGCACCAACATATGTCGTGAAACTGGATGTAGTAGATAACGGTGCGTAAGGTGGATCGCAATAGATAACATCGCCACTGCGTGTCTGCTCAAAGGCTTTTTCGTAACCAATGCATTTAAACTCAGCACGTTGCGCTTTTTCAGAAAAGGCCCAGATTTCCTTTTCGGGGAAATAAGGTTTTTTATAGGAGCCAAAGGGCACATTGAAGCCACCCTTACGGTTATAACGGCATAAGCCATTAAAACCATGGCGATTTAAATAAAGAAAATACACAGAACGCTGGAAAGGGTCGCGACATTTATTAAAGTCGGTACGCACCTGATAGTAAGCTTCCTTTTGATTCATCTCATCGACAAACAATGCTTTAGCTGCGGCAATGTATGCTTCCGGTTGATGCTTCACTATCTGATATAACTCGATCAAGTCCTGATTAATGTCACAGAGCAGGTAGCTAGGATAATCCGTATTCAAGAAAACGGATCCTGCACCCACAAACGGCTCGACCAAACGGTCTCCTGCGGGTAAATAACTGGCTAAATCATCCACCAATTTAAATTTACCGCCAGCCCACTTAAGGAAGGCTCTGTGTTTTTTTATCATTTAACTTGATGAATGCCGACAAAAATAAAGGCCATGATTGTACTCTGTTTATTCTGAAATTTCACGATTTGAGAGACTTTCTTCTACTTGATAATCTTTCAAATCGGCCCATTTTCTGACCCAAGGTTGCTCAAAACGATACTCCTTAACCAATTGCGCCGCCGCATTCGAAGCCAATTTGCTACTGCTATAGTGACCAACGAGGACAACCCATCGCTGTTTATACTTTGCGACTCGAACGCCCTCGACATTCTCAAGACTCTTTAATGTCGAACGCAGGGTATCTAGCTGAGCAACACTCGCTATTTGTACGGTATAACCTTTGAGTGGCTTTTGCGGTTCCAAAACTGTTTTATCAACCTTTGCCACCTCTGGCGCTGGGGACTGAACACCTACCGTTTTAGCTTGAGGCTCTGCATCCACAGTTGGCTCATCACCACCAAAAGACTTGCTACTCACTTCACCAACACTCACTAAGGCTGCATCATCAGGCTCAGGATGTGGTGCCTCACCATGGAATTCACTTAATGGATCGACAGCCGGTTCTGTTTTGGCTTTGGATGTTTCTATTTCGTTAACTGTCACGGGTACGGCGGCAAACTTTAATTGATCAGCGCGCAGAGCAAAATAGGGGGCTAAGATTTTTTGCCCATAGGACAAGAAAACGGGGGAATCTATCGCAGGAAAAGTCGCAGTCTCTAGGGCTTGCTCTTCAGAAAATGGTTGAGTAACACCAAGCCAAATACCTAGCGCTAACAACATGCTCACAGCTGTCACCATCACAGCTTTATATTTCATCCAAGAAGATGTTTTCTCTTGCGGGCTATGCAAGGCTTTATCTAACAGATTGACCACTTCTTGCGGCGTACCCGTTTGCTTCTCAAGCTGACTGCGTACGATTTCCCTTGGCGTAAAAGGGTTTTGATCGCTGTATCTCAGCAATGTTTGATACAAAGCTTCACGCTCTGGCATGGTTAACGGCTCAATACTGATAGGCAATATTTGCCGCCGCAATGGCTCGGGTAATTGTGGCAATAGGTCCGCTAAGAATGCCGGTGGAACCGTGAGCGTGACGGCAATATTCTTACCCGCACACTGGATCTGATTGAGAATAATACACTCAGCCCAGAGCGCCTTAGGTAATAAATGCGCATCATCGATAATAATATGTAAAGGTTTAGTTTGCGTACTCGCAAGCCGCAACAGCGTATCGGCGAGGGGAATGTCGTCGTCAAAAATAGGGGATGAAATTAGCTGGACTAGAATTTTGCGGCGTATCTCAGCGTTATCGGCATGCATAGGACAAATCACAAATGCCGCATTTGACTCGTCAAAATCGGTCGCTAATCCGGTAACTAAGGTCGTTTTTCCTGAACCGCTGACACCAGAAAGCACCAGCAGCTGATCGCTATAACTGGCAACATGATGCATTCTTTGTATGAGGGCTTCCTGAGAAGGAAGCAAGACAGAACCCTGAAACGTCACTCGCCCACCACACAGTTTTTATGCGCAGCGAATAACCTGTTCAAGGGTAGATTCTGTGACTTGACTAAACACATCCGCGCGGCCTATTGCCGTTGGGAGCACCAGTCGAATCTGACCACCTAAAACTTTTTTATCGCGTCGCATATGTTGAATGAAACTGTCGAAATCCATAGATTCCGGCGCACTCACTGGAAGATCAAAAGCTTGTAGTAACTGTATGATACGACAAACTATTGACTCATCGATAAGCCCCAGTGCCTTAGCTGTTTTAGCAGCAAGGACTGTGCCAGCTGACACTGCTTCACCATGTAGCCAATTACCGTAGCCCATTTCGGCTTCAATCGCGTGACCAAAGGTATGACCCAGATTCAACAAAGCACGCACGCCCTGCTCAGTTTCATCTTGGCTAACAACATCGGCTTTAATCTCACAGCAACGAGAGATAGCATAAACTAATGCTTCGGCATCTAAGGTTTTTAGCGCCGTTACATTATCTTCAAGCCATTGAAAAAAATCAGCATCCCACATGATGCCATACTTGATGACTTCCGCCATTCCCGCCGCAAACTCGCGCGCTGGAAGCGTATGTAAACATAAAGTATCGATAAGCACGATTTGTGGCTGATAAAAGGCCCCAATCATGTTTTTACCAAGAGGATGGTTAACCGCCGTTTTACCGCCGACGGAAGAATCCACCTGCGACAATAAAGTTGTCGGAATTTGAATAAAATCGATCCCACGTTGATAACATGCCGCGGCAAAGCCCGTCATATCACCAATCACGCCGCCACCCAAAGCCACCAGCACAGAATCTCGACCATAGTTTTGCTGCAGCAATGCAGTAAAAATAGTATCTAGATGTGCTAAGTCTTTGAATTGTTCGCCATCGGGAAGGATAACACTCTCTACCTCACCAAACGAAGCCATCGTCTCTTGTATCTGTTTAAGATACAAAGGCGCGACAGTTTCATTGGTGACGATAAGAATACGTTTTTTAAGCAGGTAGCGAGACAAGGTCTCGCCATCACTCATCAAATTCTGGCCAATGTAAATGGGATAACTACGTACACCTAAATCAACCTGAATTTGCTTCATAAATTCTGCCTAAAAACCTAATTGCTCAATGATCTGATTTGCGACGATCTTTGCGCTTTGATCATCGGTTTTGACAATCACATCGGCAATTTCTTCGTACAATGGATTACGGATCTCTGCAAGATTCTCCAACACTTCTCGAGGATCATCCACTTGCAATAATGGGCGTCGCTTGTCTCTTTGAGTACGAGCAACCTGTTTGTCGATAGTGGTTTCCAGGTAAACCACAATGCCACGAGCAGACAGATGATTACGGATATCTTTGCTTTGTACTGAACCACCACCGGTGGCAAGGACGATACCTTGTTTCTCAGACAAATCAGCAATAACCTGAGCTTCACGACGACGGAAGCCTTCTTCACCTTCGACGTCAAACACCCAAGCAATATCAGCGCCTGTGCGTTGTTCAATCTCTTGATCCGAATCGTGGAATTCTAAATGCAGCATTTGCGCCAGATGGCGACCAATTGTGCTTTTACCTGCGCCCATAGGGCCTACCAGAAAAATATTACGTTTTTCAGCCATTTCTTGTACGTCTGAATCTTATTGAAAAGTATGCCTATATCGACTCAACATCAAGCCGACCTATATGTTACCTTGCTCTTATGAGACTTGACCGAGGATTATCTCAGCTTAGGGTCTACTATGGCAAGCCATGTGCGCTATTTATGCAAAGAATTGTATTCCAGTAATAATAAAGCCAGCAATCACTGCTGGCTTTAGTCGATACATAGCAAGTGCTTAGATCTTCTCACCGACTATTTTGGGGGTTACGAAAATAAGGGGTATACGGATTTAATGGTTGATGGGGCACCTTCACCCCACCAACCTGATACCATTATCAGATGGTTGATAGATCGACTCCGTAGTTGAGTTCCTCTGCGAAGTCCGGCAGTCCGTAACCGATGGTTTTCTTGTAGAAAGGAGAGACCTTCGCAGTCGGTGCCTTCTTCTTGTGCTTCGTGGTGTAGAGCATTCGTGCCCGCATCACCTCGAAGGAGTAACCGCGCCCTTCACGGTTCTTGTCCTTGGCCAGTCGGTTGATGGACTCCGTGTAAGCGTTGGTGACGGGCATGTCCGTCTCGAAGTAGGTCATGGTCTCTTCGCGCCAGTTTCCCACTGCCCTGACCAGATCGCTCCAGACTTCCTTTTGGCCCTTCGGGATGGTGGCTATCCACTCGTCCAGGGCGGCTTCTGCCTGGAGCCGTGTGGTGGCGTCCCAGATGCCGTAGAAGCGCTCCTTGTGCTCGTAGGCGGCCAGCAGTTGCGGGAACGCGCCTGTCCAGGTCTCCATGATGAGGCGCTCCCGGTCTGAGACTTCGTGAGCGCGTTTCAGCAGGATTTTCCGGTCTCCCTTGAGAGTCCGGCTCTGGGACGGTTTCAGCTCCTTTCTGAGGCCCTTGCGCACTCTCTCTAGGGCATCGTTGGCCATGCGCACCACATGGAACTTATCGACCACGATACGGGCCTGGGGCAGCACAGCCTTGACCGCTGCCCGGTAGGGGTTCCACATGTCCATGCTGACGATCTCGACCTTCTGCCGGTCTTTCAGCTTCATCAGGTAGTTGGTCACCACGTCCTGGCGGCGGGTGGCCAGCAGGTCGAGCAGGGTTCGCTCCTCAATGTTGGTCAGAATGCAGCGGTAGCGCTTGTTCAGGTATAGCTCGTCAATGCCCAGGATGCGGGGCGTCTCGAAGCGGTGCCAGCGCCCCAGGAACTCGGCGCGGGCGTTGAAGATGTCGCGCACCGTCTTCTCGTCCAGGCCGGTCTGTGCCGCCACAAAGGTGTAGGGGTGGTTGAAGGATTCCTTCTCCACGTACTCATGCAGCCGCAGTGTCATACGGAATCCGTCCACCATCTCCGGTAGCTGGGGCCTGAATGTTGTCTTGCAGGCCCGGCAGGTGTATCGGCGGCGGACCACCCAGAGAGTGACCCGCTTGCCGTGGATGGGCAGATCACGATAGGGAACGTCACGCTTGCCGAACCGCACGAACTCACCCTGCACGCCGCACCCCTCGCAGGCTACTGGTGTAGGTGCTTCAAGCCGAAAATGTATGTCTTCATTCTGCTCATCAGAATCCACCAACTGGTACCCAGGAAGGCTTAACGAATTAATCATCTCCCGCCTTGATCAGAAAAACAGGTAGGTGGCGTAACCGGCAATCATCGCCATAGCAAAAATGACTGCTAAAAACGCCGCTAAAAGCTTCAGCGTGAACAAAGAGCGCAACAGAATGAGCTCAGTCAGGCTGGCTCCGGCACTGCCGATGATCAACGCTAGCACCGTCCCGGCACCCACGCCTTTGGCCATCAGAGCCGCTGCCAGAGGTATGACGGCTTCAGCGCGAATATACAACGGCACGCCGATGACAGCGGCAACTGGAATGGCAAAGGGATTATCTGGGCCTGCATACTGCTCCAATAAGTCAGTGGGCATGAAACCATAGATCACGCTGCCAATCGCAATACCGATGAGCAGGTAAGGCAACACATCGATAAAGTCCGACCAAGCTTCCCGCCACACACCACTGTACTTCCCTTCTTTCTTAACCGTGACAGTGGGTTGACTGTCACAGCATTCGCTAGACGTAGAGACTGTTGTCTTCCTATCAGCCCCGCAAGAAGCCGTCTTCGGAGTGGTGTCGCAGCTGTTGGTGCCGCAACTCGATGCGGTCGATGTAGCACTGCACGGGCTTGCTGATGAACTACATCCACTGCTCTCTTGTGTCGCCGTCCGGCGCACATAACGCTCGAAGCCAAGCGTGTGAAGCAGCCATCCGGCACCTACCGCGACCACCAAAGCGGCGAGCACATAGATAGCAGTAAGTGTCCATCCAAACGTGGCAACCAGCAGGCCGACGACGATAGGATTCAGCAACGGAGATGAGAAAAGAAACACCATCATCGGCCCAAAACCGGCCCGTGCCCGAATCAACCCTTTCAACATGGGGATAGTCGAGCAACTACAGAAGGGCGTTATAGCTCCTAAACCAGCAGCAAGAAAATAGCCTCGCTTCCCACTGGAAGTCAGTAACGCTTCCACCTTGGATGGTGGGATGTGACGTTGAAGAACTCCGACCAGCAAGCTAATGCCAATGAATAAAACCGATAGCTCGATAGCGAGAAAGGCGAACATGCCTAGAGCGTCTTGGAGTTGAGATGACATTCAATATTACTCCTATATTTCTAGTATTGTCGAAATGATGTACGCAGCCTACTTGCGTTTATCCGACCTGTCAACTATAATTCTAGAAACATCGAATTATTGGGGCGTGCTATGGATCACGAAAAGGTTGCAGCCAGCTTAGCTGAGCTAGGGAATAGTCACCGACTGTCCGTGTTCCGCTTTCTGGTCAAAGCTGGCCATGATGGGGCTTCGGTCGGAGATATCCAGAAGGGGCTGGGTATTCCTGCTTCGACGCTATCACATCACCTTGCGCGCATGGCCAAGGTAGGGCTGATCCGGCAGGAGAAACATAGCCGCACGATTGTCTGTATATCCGAGTATGGGCACCTAGAGAATTTGATCGGTTTCTTACAAGAGGAATGTTGTGCAGGTGTCCGGATTGCGCATGAACCAGAACCGCTTTGACGCTTGCCCAGCTCTCGCTGTCCTCCCTAGTCAGCATCGCTATGAAGACTCAGGCGAAGGTGGAAACAGAAAATTGGCAGTAGAGTAGGCTGAAGAGGATCAATCAGATAATCCGCTGAGAAAGATTTTCTTCTTTACATCTTTGGCATTTTATCAACCAGAAATTCCGGATACCCAAAATAAGTAGCTCTTGGCGCTCATTTTTGTCTGTTGTGTTCCTAAACAGGAAACCGACTAAGGGAATGTCACCGAGAATAGGGACTTTACTCACACGGCTGATCAAGTTTTGCTGATAAATACCACCAAGGACTATGGTTTCACCGTTATCAACTAGCACTTGAGTGCCAATACGCTGGGTATCGATGGCGACAGCGGGGCCCGTTGGTGTGTCAACCGTCTTGCCCTGAGAGTCTTGGGTGATTTCCAAATCTAAAATAACGCGGTTATCAGGTGTAATTTGTGGTGTAACTCGCAAGGACAACACGGCTTTCTTAAAAGTGACCGAGGTTGCACCGCTTGAAGTCGACTGCACATAAGGGATCTCCACACCCTGCTCAATATAAGCCGCCTTTTGGTTAGAGGTGGTAATACGAGGGCTGGCGATAATTTCACCTTTATTTTCTTGCTCTAACGCACTCAATTCCAAATCAAGAATAGTACCATCTGCCAACTTAGCAACGTGGAATGCGATACTTGTTGGATTGGTCACTGCCGCAGGTAAATTAACGTTCAAACGTTGGTCAGGAGTTGGAATGATGCCGTTGGCAATACTCTGAGCACCTTCTAATGTACCTGAGGTTCCCTTACTGCCCTGCTGATCCGTTACGCCCCAACGTATGCCTAAGTCTTCAGAGACATCATCTTTGACCGTTACCATACGTGACTCGATCAGTACTTGACGAATAGGGATATCGAGTACTTCGACTAAACGATGGATGTTCTCAATCGTTTCTGCCGTATCTTTCACAAGTACAGTGTTGGTACGTTCATCGACCGCGACTGAACCGCGTGGCGAGAGTAAACTAGAATCTGCGCTTTTCAGCAGCTCAGCAATGTCGATCGCTTTGGCATAGTTAATTTGCAAGTACTCAGAATACAAAGGTGCTAACTCTTTAACTTCTTGCCTATTTTTGAGATTTTGGCTTTCACGAATAGCCAACTCTT
The DNA here is from genome assembly GCF_025653705.1 of Shewanella sp. SM87. Taxonomy (NCBI): domain Bacteria; kingdom Pseudomonadati; phylum Pseudomonadota; class Gammaproteobacteria; order Alteromonadales; family Shewanellaceae; genus Shewanella; species Shewanella sp. SM87. Next base: position 17,905 of record NZ_JAKKSC010000023.1, on the reverse strand, counting down.
CGCTCGGTGCCACCATTAAGATGTTGCCTTCGATACGTTTATCTAGGCCTTTGGTTTGTAGAATCAAATCTAATGCTTGGTCCCAGGGCACATCATCCAATCTCAAGGTGATGTTGCCTTCAACAGTATCACTCGTGACTAAGTTAAAATTGTTATAGTCAGCAATGATCTGCAAAACAGTACGTACAGGGATATTTTGAAAGTTAAGCGATAAAGTACGGCCATTGTATTTTTTAACATCTTTCTTGGCGGCAACTCTCTCAACTTTATTCATCGAGAGTCTAAAGAGATTATCCTCTTGCTTGTAACTGAACTCATATTCCCCTGCAATATCAACTAAAATGCGCGTTGTCAGATCTTCTTTAAATGTCTCGAAGCTTTTTACTGGTGTTGAAAAATCTTTCACATCCATAACATAAAGCAGATCACTATTAATATCAGTGTTATATAACTTAACTTCGAGTTTAGCGCCCACTTGCTCAACGTTAACGGCAACCGAGCGGTTATTCAAATAAACCAATAACTCACCGCCACCATTTTCATTACGACGAAAATCGATATTTTTAATGCTATTAACGAAGGGATTTTCTGCCTGAGTCTGAGCGCCCGCAACCTCATCATTAATAGTGAGTCGATATGAGTTGCCCATGACTGAACCTTGGTAAGGTTTCACTTTGGACATACCTAAGGTGACTTTAAGACGAGTATCTTGTTGCTCAGTCATCATGTCAGTTACACCGACTTGATTAATGGGTAAGCGATCCTTAGATAAACCAGAAATACTATTATCAAAGGTTAATACGAGCTCTGCAGGCGAGGCATTAGAGTCAATAACTGGCGGTGTTACCGCTTCTTCAAATACCAACTCTAGCTCTAACTGATGGTCAACCAAGGCATGGTACTTAACATCCATTAATCGGTTTGCAGCATAACTCGATGGCAAAATTCCAAATACCAATGCGATCCCAATAACAGACTTGATTAAGCCTGAAGAAATTAACGGGACTTTTATCGCGGCAGAAGATTTCATTATTCCCTCATCCTTCGCTCGTTATTCTCCAGAAAGTTCTAAATTGCTCGTCCTTTCGGACCAACAACCTGAACCATCTGGAATTAATTCTACTACTTCGACATTTTGTGAAGTAACTTTAGAAATGCGTCCATTAAACAGACCTAAATACTCACCAACGCCCATCCGATAAACACTGCCGTCATTTGTTTCAACTAACGCCCAAGTTGTATCGGCTTCACTTAAGGTGCCACGCATTTTTAAATTATCTAAAGGATAAGTTTCTAATCGTCCTTTTCGACGCTTTAAGTCCGGTTGTAAACAATCTTTGCTGGTATCAACAACTTCTTCCGTTAACTCACGCGAAGGTGGTACAAAAGGGCTACGCATTAACTCGGCTTGATAGGCAAAGTGCTCAAATCTTGGCGGCTCTTTCAAGGGCGGGATATGAGCAACGTGTTGCGCTTTGGTTGTAGTAACAAATAGCTCTAAATCACTACGATCGCCAACACAACCCATTAAAAAAAGACTCAAGGCTAACAAAGGTAAGAATTTCATTATTTCTTCCCCTTATTAGCAGGTTTTTCAGGCGGTAATTCAGCCCCTTCTTTAAAGCGGTATGTCTTGGCTAAGATATCCATTGCTAAGTTGCCGGTTTCATCTCGCTTAATGGTGAAATCATGGAGGCTAACGATACGCGGCAGCTTAGCGACACCACTCACCATACTACCTAGCTGATGGTAATCTCCCGTAACAGACATTTTAATTGGAAACTCAATATAGAAATCCCGCTGAATTTCGGCCTCCCAATTCAAACTATTAATTTTGAGTCCTGCATCCGTAGCGACAAAAGTTAAATCGTCTAGCAAACCTGGCATTTCATTTTCAGATGGCAGCATCTTCAGTAACTCTGCAAACTGCACTTCCATCGTCGCTAGCTGCTCTCGGTAGAGTTTTAAATTTGCCGCAAGTTGATACTTATTCTTGAAATCATCTCTGAGCTGCACTTCTTTATCTTGCTCTGCGGTATAAATATCTACCGAATCGGAGACGACCAAGAAATATCCCGCAGCAAAAACACAGAGTGCTAAAAGGATCGCGAAAAAGGTTTTAACTTGATTTGGCCAACCACCAATATTTTCAAAGTCGATATCATTAAACTGACTTAGATCGAGTTTCATTTACTCGCTCCTTTTGTCATTTTCTCAGGCTCGTCTACACTCGCGCCTTTAATAGTGACTCTCAAACTAAAACGCTGTAATTGCCGTAACTCTTCATTTTGGGTCACGATCGACTGCATATTAGGATCGGTTAACCATTCGGAAGTTTTCACTTTTCGCATCATGTTGGCGACGTTATTGTTCGATTCACTACGCCCTTCAATCAGCAACAAACTGCCCTTTTTCTCTAGGCTAGACAGATATATTCCTGGAGGTACAATTCGAACAAGCTCATCTAACACGTGAGTAGGCAAATTACGGGATTGCTGTAGATTAAGAATAATTTCTGTACGCCGCTCAATGTCTTTCTTACGTTCAGTAATTTTCTTGATCTCAGAAATTTGCGTTTCAAGCAGACTGATTTCCGATTGCAAATAAGCGTTACGTGCTTTTTGCTCATCTGTCATAACATCTAATAAAGATACTGCGACATAGACTAAAATCGCCGACGCTAAAAATACTGCCGCTAAAATACCAATATAGTCGCGCTTTTGTTTTTCTCTCGCCTCTTCTCGCCAAGGGAGTAGGTTTATGTTCGCCATTGACCGTAACTCCTCAATGCTAAGCCACAAGCAACCATATATTTGCTGATTGTAGGTTGCAGCGCACTTTTAACCGACTCATCGGCATGCAAACACCCTTGAAAAGGATCGGCGATAATAGTGTGAACACCCAATTCATTCGTCAGTAAATTAGCCATACCTTCTAATTTAGATGTCCCACCGCATAATACGAGATAATCGACTTTATCTTTACCGCTGGAAGTGCAATAAATCTGCAGCGTACGTTTTATTTGTTGTAATAGCTGAGTTTGAAAAGGTGACAAAACTTCAAACATATAATTTCGTGGTAAGTCGCCTTCAATCTTTGCTTTCTCAGCTTGATCATAAGACATGCCATAGAAGGATAATATTGACTGAGTAAATTGCTCACCACCGAAAGCTTGCTCACGAATAAAAGTCGTCTCACCCGATTCAACCACAGAGAAAGTCGTCATATTCGCGCCGATATCAACCATAGCGACGGCTTTATGTTTCGCTCCTTCTGGAAGCTGGGCCATAATTAGCTCGGCAGCTCGACCTAGAGCGTAACCTTCAACATCCACCACTTTAGCCTCAAGTTCAACGCTATCCAGCGCATCGACTCTGACATCAATATTGTCAGTGCGGCATGCGCTCAACAGCACATCAACTTTAGTAGGGTCGGTACTGTTTACGTTTAGCGTTTCAAAATCTATGCTAACTTCATCGAGTGAATACGGAATAAGGTTATCGGCTTCAATTTCTATCTGTGCCTCCATTTCTTCCTCACTAAGGGAGGCATCCATGTAGATCACTTTCGTCATCACAGCAGAACCCGAAACAGAAACAGCGGCATATTTAACGGATTTAGGCAGGCTACGTTTTATTTGCTTAAGGCATTCAACAACGGCATCAGCATCACGAATATCATGATCGTTAACGGCCCCCTTCTTAATGGGTACCGCGGCATGACTCAATATTTTGTATCCGTCAGCAGTCTTACTCAACAAAATGGCCTTAACTTCATGGGAACCGATATCGATTCCCACCATCTGCGGAGCCTGACGCTTCCATAAATTTGAAAGCATATCCATTGTCACTTTTTTATTTATATTTCAGTAAAAGAGATTAGCACAAAATCAACTTGTTATACTTACTTGTATCGAATGTTTCATCATTTTACAAATGCTATTTTGTGAGTCTCACGTTTTTACTTCACCAAGACGTGTGCGCCTTATATACTGTCGCACTTAACAGAACATTAGGATAAATTTTGGTGAAGTGGTTAAAACGTATTGTTATAGCACTATTCAGTCTAGCCCTTTTGGGCGTAGGCGCCATTGTGGCAGCATACTTTTATGTTTTGCCGGATTTACCGGATGTTTCAACACTAAAAAATGTGCAACTTCAAACACCTTTACGTATTTACAGTAGTGACGGCAAACTTATTTCTCAATTCGGTGAGAAACGTCGCATTCCACTAACGTTAGACGAAGTGCCAAAACCTCTGCTACAGGCGTTTATCGCAACCGAAGATGCCCGCTTTTATGAACATGGTGGTATAGACCCTGTTGGCGTGCTTCGCGCCGCATTAGTGATGTTGACCACTGGTGAGAAAAAGCAAGGTGCGAGTACGATTACCATGCAGGTCGCGCGTAACTTCTTCTTAACCCGCGATAAGACTATTATTCGTAAAGTGAAGGAGATTTTTATCTCCTATCATATTGAAGAGTTGCTCACCAAAGATGAAATTTTAGAGCTCTACGTAAACCGCATTTACTTAGGCCAACGGGCCTATGGGGTTGGGGCTGCTGCGCAAGTGTATTTCGGTAAAAACGTGCAAGAACTCAGCTTATCTGAACTGGCCGTTATTGCAGGCCTACCCAAGGCGCCCTCTACACTCAATCCAATCACGTCACCTTCGCGTGCATTGGCTCGCCGTAATGTCGTCCTCATGCGGATGAATGAAGTCGGCTACATCAGCCAAACCGAATACCAAGCAGCACTACAAGAACCATTGGTGGCCAGATATCATGGCGCTGAAATTGATCTCTATGCCCCTTATATTTCTGAAATGGCTCGGGATTACATGGTACAGAAGTACGGTGAAGAAGAAGCCTATACCAATGGCTACAACGTCTATACGACTATCTCATCGGATCTACAACTTAAAGCTCAACAGGCACTGCGTAATAACGTCTATGCCTATGATGAACGCCATGGCTACCGCGGTCCTGCTGCCGTGTTGTGGACGGACGAAAAACCTGAACCTGCTCAAATCAAAACTGAACTAGCCAAGATTGCTTCAGTACAAGAATTGCAACCCGCCGCAGTCATCAGCATTGCAGATCAGCAAGCAAGTATAATGACCGCCAAAGGCGAAACTAAAGCCATTACTTGGGATGGATTGAAGTGGGCACGTAAGTTTATTACTGATAAGCGTCAAGGTAGTGTACCGAAATCAGCTTCTGACATACTCAAGGTCGGCGAGCGTATTTGGATCCGTGATAACGGCCAATATTTGCAACTATCGCAAGTACCAGAAGTCGCCAGCGCAACAGTATCACTCGACCCCAAAAATGGTGCTATTCGCACTTTAGTTGGTGGTTATAGCTTTAGCCAAAGCCAATACAACCGAGTGACTCAAGCGAAGCGTCAATTAGGTTCGAATATAAAACCTTTCATCTATGCCGCAGCATTAGAGAAAGGCTTTACCTTAGCGACCCTCATAGACAATGCGCCAATTAATAAACCCGATATCAGCCAAGGCACAGCATGGCGCCCTAAAAACTCACCCGATATCTATGGCGGCCCCACTCGTTTACGTGTGGGTTTAGCGCAATCTATTAACGTTATGTCTGTGCGTGCAATGCGTCATGTCGGACTCGACGAAACCATTGCTCAACTCGTTGAATTTGGTTTTGATCCTAACGACTTACCTCGCAACGAATCGATTGCATTAGGTTCGTCTTCAGTCACGCCATTGCAAGTAGTTACTGCATTTAACGTATTTGCTAACGGCGGTTTCTTACTCGAACCTTTCTATATTGATCGCGTAGAAGATGCTTACAGCAATGTTATCGAAAAAGCGAACCCTACATTGGCCTGTAAGCCTAGCCAAAGTCTTAGCCAACCAGTTACACCGAGCGATCCTATGGCGTTCAGCATAAGTGGAGACTCTAGTGCAGAACCTAGTGCACCTGTTGCGCAGTGTTTCGAACAAACTGGTCGCTACGCTCCGCAAATTATTTCAGAGCAAACGGCATTCCTCATTACCGAAGCACTGAAGAGCGTGATCTGGGGCGGCGGCGATTGGAGTAAAGGCACGGGTTGGCAGGGTACGGCTTGGCGCGCGGCAAAATTGATTAAGCGCCATGATATTGCAGGTAAAACGGGTACAACCAACGAATCGCGCGACACTTGGTTCAGTGGTTTTAGCCCTGTCATCACTAGCACCTTCTGGGTCGGTTTCGACGATCACGGTCGCCAACTGGGCAGAACCGCATGGAATGCAAACGGCGAAAAAGATCAGATAACTGGCGCCGAAGCGGGTGCGAAAACAGCAGGTCCGGGCTGGAACGAGTTTATGAACAGTGTCTTACAAGGCACACCTGAAACAACCTCGATTCCACCAGAAGGCATAGTTTCGGTACGCATCGATTTAGCGACGGGTAAACTGACCCGTAAAACCGACTATACCAGTGCGTTCGAGTACTTTATTTCAGGTACAGAGCCGAAGGAATACATCAGCGAAACTCAGGATGAAAACAATTTATTCATCGATGCACCAACTGATGATTTATTCCAATAAACAAATGCTAAAAAGTCATTACCACTAATTGTGGCCCAATAAAAAACGCGACCTAATGTCGCGTTTTTTATTGGCTTGAATTGTGGATTTGAATAACTCGCTAACGTACTTTCTTGGCCGCAATCGCCTTCTGAATTTGAGGCAATGCAGTACCACCAAGCACGTCACGTTTCGCTAAACAAGCTTCAATAGTCAGGTTTGGATAGACATCATCTTCAATGATAGCGGCAAAAGTTTTTAATTCGGCCAAGGAGAAATCCTCGAGCGGAATTTGCTTCGCTATCGCAGCAACCACGACTTCACCCACAACATGGTGCGCCTCACGGAAAGGCATACCTTTAGACACGAGATAATCCGCAAGCTCAGTAGAATTTGCATAACCTTGCTGTGCGGCTAACAGTGCATTAGGACGATTGACCTTCAAACCTGACAACACTAACGCCACCATATCGAGGCAAATTGCCCAGCTATCAACTACGTCAAACAGGCCTTCTTTATCTTCCTGCATATCTTTGTTGTACGCCAAAGGCAGTGCTTTCATCGTCGTGAGAATGCCCACTAAGCTGCCATACACCCGGCCGGTTTTGCCACGGATAAGCTCTAATGCGTCTGGATTTTTCTTCTGTGGCATCAGGGATGAACCCGAGGTCACTTCATCACTCAGGGAGATAAAGTTCGCTTCACCTGAGTTAAAGAAAATCAAATCTTCAGCCATACGGCTTAAGTGCATCATGCTGATCGATGCGGTTGAACAAAGCTCTACCACGTGATCTCTGTCTGATACACTATCTAAGCTATTCAGCGTTGGCGAGGCAAAATTCAGCGCCGCGGCCAGAGCATGTCGATCCATCTTATAAGCTGTGCCTGCTAATGCTCCAGAACCTAAAGGACAGGTATTAGCGCGGGTTAACGCATCGCTTAAACGGCTGATATCCCGCTCAGTCATTTCCACATACGCTAAACACCAGTGGCCAAATGTCACAGGTTGCGCGCGCTGCAAGTGAGTATAACCCGGCATTACCGCATCAAATTCACGCTCAGCCAACGCCAGTAATTCAGCATGTAAACCTTGAAGGCGCGCGAGTAATGCTTTGCCTTCGGATTGACACCAAAGCTTTAAATCGGTGGCAACTTGATCGTTACGGCTACGACCGGTGTGCAATTTCTTACCGAGATCGCCCACTTTGGCAATCAAGGCCGACTCGACGAAACTGTGAATATCTTCAGCGCCCGAGGCGAGAATAATCGCCGGATCGCCCTGTACTTCCACCAGTAAGTCATTAAGCGCTTTTTTCAAGTCGCGGCATTCAGTTACCGAGATAATTCCCACGCTGGCAATCGCATCCGCCCAAGCAATGGAGCCAACCACATCCTGTTCGAACAAGCGATAATCCACAGGCAACGAATCGTTGAATAATTTGAATAGCGCGCTCGTTTCGCCCTGAAATCTTCCACCCCATAAAGCCATGCTAACTCCCCTTACTCACTGCTTATTTGAAATCGACTCATCTGAATCAAAAACTAAATCAAAACCTAAAAACAAAAAAGGGCGCTAGGCGCCCTTTTACACTACCTATTACTTAGAGTTTACATCGTTAGCGTTGAGTGCGCGGATGCGGCTCGCCAATGAGTACAGGCGGATAAAGCCTTCGGCATGTTTTTGATCGTACACTTGATCTTCACCGAAGGTGGCAAACGCTTCAGAGTACAAGCTGTTAGGTGAACGCTTCTTCACCGCCGTCGCTTGGCCTTTGTAAAGTTTAACAACCACTTCACCGTTCACTGACTCAGCCAATGACTCAGATGCTGCCAGCAGTGACTTACACAGTGGCGTGAACCAACGGCCGTCATACACTAAATGCGCCATTTGTGCGGCAACTTGCTCACGCCAGTTACGGCTAGTCTTGTCGAGTACAAGCTCTTCAATCGCACGTAGTGCTGCGAACATCACAGTGCCGCCGGGTGTTTCGTAACAGCCACGGGACTTCATGCCGACTAAACGGTTTTCGGTAATGTCGATACGACCCACACCGTGTGGTGCAGCAATAGCGTTTAATGTCATCAGCGCAGCATAAGGCGTTAGGGCTTCACCATTCACTTTAGTGATACGGCCATGTTCTACTTCTAGCGACACATATTCAGGCTTGTTCGGTGCATCTTCAGGATCGGCAGTCAGTGTCCATACGCCTTTGCTTGGCTCGTTCCATGGATCTTCTAACTCACCACCTTCATGGGATATATGGAAAGCGTTGGCATCACGGCTATAGATTTTAGTCGCTGATGCTGACGTCTTGATGTCACGTTCAGCTAAATAGGCCAGTAGATCTTCACGGCTCTGCATAGTCCATTCACGCCATGGGGCAATCACTTTTAAATCAGGTGCTAATGCGGCGAAGCAACCTTCGAAACGCACTTGGTCGTTACCTTTGCCAGTACAACCGTGACACAGAGCATCGGCGCCCACTTTACGAGCCACTTCAACCTGCGCTTTGGCAATAATAGGACGCGCCATTGACGTACCGAGTAAATAAGTGCCTTCGTAAATCGCACCGCTCGCAATCGTTGGGTAGATATAGTCTTTAACGAATTCTTCTTTTAGATCGACGATATGACATTCAGAAGCACCTGAAGCTAAAGCTTTTTCAGTCAAGCCAACCAGCTCTTCTTCGCCTTGGCCAACGTCGGCGCAGAATGCGATGATTTCACAGTTATCGTAGTTTTCTTTTAACCAAGGAATAATGGCCGAGGTATCTAGACCACCTGAATAGGCTAAAACCACTTTTTTCACGCCAGTATTTTTTATCTCGATAGACATCTTAAATTCCTATGACTCGTTTCTCTCAGGGAGAAAACAGGCTGCTAAACAGGGTTAATTTAACTAAATAAGGTTACCAGTACCGCATTTTGGGCATGCATCCGATTTTCGGCTTGTTGCAGAATTAAGGATCCTGCACCGTCCATCACTTCATCTGTTACTTCTACACCACGGTGGGCGGGCAAACAATGCATAAAGAAGTTAGCGCCCGCTTTCGCCATCAAAGCTTTGTTTACTTGGTATGGTGCAAACTTCGCTTTGATATCCGACAAAGGCGTTGGATCGCCCATTGAAATCCAAGTATCAGTATAAATAGCGTCGTGACCTTCAATCGCATCGATATCTGAGGTCAGCACTATCTTGCCGCCATATCGTTTGGCGAGCTCTTGCACTTCTGCCACTACGTAGCCATCAGGAAAGTGACCCGCTGGGCAGATCACTGTCATGGTGGCACCGAGAATAGCCGCACAGTACATCAGCGAGTTAGTGACATTATTACCATCACCAACATAAGCTAATTTAGCTTTACTGACATCCTCAAACTGCTCTGCCAGAGTTAAAAAGTCAGCTAAGGCTTGGCAAGGATGATAAAGATCCGACAGCGCATTGATCACGGGCACTGAGCCGAACTCGGCTAATTGTTCGATAGTGGTGTGTGAATAGGTTCTCGCCACAATTGCGTCGGCCCAACAGGACAGGTTAGAAGCAAAGTCAGCAACCGATTCCCGTTTCCCCAGTTCACCATTTTGCTGATCTAGGTATAAACAGTGGCCCCCGAGCTTATTAATACCGATATCAAAGCTAACGCGTGTTCTGAGTGAGGGCTTTTCAAATAACATCACCACACTCTTGCCATCCAGCGCATGACGATACTCAGCCGGATTGGCTTTAATCGTTTTGGCCAAGGCAATGAGATCCTGTAACTGCTGCTGGGTTAAGTCTTTTATCGATAGTAAATGCTTCATAACCTACTCCACTTATGGTTGGATTTGTGTTCCTACGGCTTCACCTTTTGCTAATGCGATTAATTGGCTTGCATCACGCCACGAGGCAACTTGTACCGCCTGCCCCATCCACTGCGCGACTTCGAGCGCAGCTTCAACTTTGACCTTCATTCCTTTTTCGATCACACCTTGCTTAACAAGGTCTGCTATCTGCTTGCCATTTAAACTGTGGATGAGCTGGCCTTTACCATCAAGCACCCCAGAAACATCCGACAGTAGCACTAACTTGCCTCCTACTAACTTGGCTAATGCCGTCGCCGCTTGGTCAGCATTGACGTTAAGCATTTGACCATCGTCCATCATGGCGATAGAGCTACAAATCGGCATCCAACCTTGCTCAAGGATAAACTTAAGATAAGTGCCATCCTTTGGCGTGACTTCGCCAACAAGGCCTAAACGCTCATCTTTAATCTTAGCCGAGACAGTATTGCCATCGGCAAGGCTCATGCCCACACTCACAATGCCAGCCTTAGTCGCTGCGCCTTGAAGGATTTTGTTCGAAGTGCCCGCAAGTGCGCCGGCAATAATCGGCATTTGCTCGGGCGGAGTCACACGTAAACCTTCTAATTTGACGGTTTCCATGCCGTTGGCCGCTAACTGTTCATCCACCAAACAACCACCGCCATGCACCATCAACACTTGCTGACCATTAGCTAACATAGCCGCAGCCGTATCCATCAATCGCGCCATCCCCATTTCACATTGCAGCAGCGCGCCGCCCACTTTAAGCACTAATACTGAGTTGTTTGTAGACATCTTGACGACTCTCTTAAATAAGGATGAACAATTAAAGGTTAAAATGAATCTTTATGCATTGCAGCGCTTGGCTGGCAGCACCTTTCATCAAATTATCGATGGCACTGGCTACCACTAAGTAACCGCTATTCTCATCAAACTTCCAACCTAAGTGGCAGTTAGGTGTCAGCACCACATCGTCCACTTTCGGGAACTGATTGTGCTTCACGGTGACCAATGGCGCCTTGTCATACACGCTATAGGCCGCGGCCACATCGGCAGTCGTTGTGCCCGGTTTTAGCTGTACGGTAATGGTCGCTAAAATGCCACGCTTAAAGTTACCAAGGTGCGGTGTAAATATCACTTCTTGGCCAAGCTGAGTGGCGATCTCGGGTTGATGTCTGTGGCCTAATACGCCGTAAGGTGTCAGGCTCACTTCACAAAAACTGGTGTGTAACTGCGCTTTACGGCCCGCACCTGTTACGCCACTCACCGCATTGATCACCGGATAAGCCGATGTCAGTAAACTCGCCAATGGTTTTAACGCTGTCAACGATGCAGTCGGGTAACAACCTGGTACGGCAATCATCTTAGTCGCAGCGATTTCTTTGGCATTCCATTCGGCAAGGCCGTATACGGCTTTGGCTAAAACTTCAGGATATTCATGCTCAAAGCCATACCACTTAGGGTATTGCGCCACATCGCTGAAACGATAAGCACCGCTTAAATCGAATACCGCCAAACCTTGTGCATAAAACCAAGCCGCTAAATGCAAGCTTACTGAATGCTCAGTCGCTAAGACCACGGCATCTGCTTCAGCAACGATTTTTGCCTTAGCTTCATCGGACAATGGCGACAGCGTTAATGCGATATGGCTATAAATAGGATACAAATCCGCTAAAGGTTTACCTTTATCTAAACTGTTTTCAGAAACATACAACCCCTGAATCGTCAGCTCTGCTTCTGCATGGATTAAAGCGGTCAGTTGCGCGCCTGTGTAACCACTGGCACCAATAATGGCGATATTTTTCATGTGTTTTGTCTTATTAACCGAATCAAAGAAACTTAAAGAGTAGATGAATAGCTTACACGCAACCGCGTATATCTATGATGACAAGACTATCGTCGCAGGAAATCGTAATAGGTTGTTATTTTATTCACTGTCAGGCTAATACTGTACATCATGATATTCACTCTACAGGTCACAGGGGGTGACTCATCTCAACTGATGGCTAGACTACCACAAAGATCTACTTATGCAATATATGTGAATATATATTTTTAATTTATTTTCATATTTTAAGCTCAAACTGGGATATCGAAGACACGCCTCCCATTCAGCTAACTCGTTAATAACACAGTTATCCAGGGTCAACATGAGTCAAAATCAGTCCTTTTCATTAACAGCTAAGATACATGTCTGCAAAGCATAAAATAATGCACTTCATATTCACTTGCACTAATCATCAAAAAATATTGCGTGACTTCGCATTTCTATTGAATATTCTTCATCAAATACCGTGATTGGTTGCATATCGGATAAGCCAGTCGTATAAGTTATAAGTTCTGCTGTTGACCATAGCCCCAAGTGATAGGTATTGTGCTAACGGGCTAAATGCACAGCGGAATTTTCATGTTTTTCTATTCGGAGTAACTATGTCAGTAACCATGGCAGACAATATGACAGATATGTATGCGTCATTAAGATCGAACGTGAGTATGTTAGGCCAAATCCTTGGCGATACTATGCGTACCCATCTTGGGGACTCTTTTCTTGAGAAGGTTGAACAGATCCGTAAGCTTGCCAAAGACTCACGCCGAGGCGATCAAGCCGCCAGAGAGCAAATGCTCGAGTTACTGACAGCTTTGCCAGACGAAGAATTAGTCCCTTTTGCAAAAGCTTTTAACCAATTTCTTAACTTAGCTAACTTATCCGAGCAATTTCATACTATCAGTCGTAATTGCGACGAACTTGTCTGCGTGCCAGACCCAGTGGAACAACTCCTAGGCCGCATGCTCAATGGTCGTGTCGACCAAGCTAAAATGCTCGACTGTCTAAAAACACTGGATATCGATCTGGTGCTAACAGCGCACCCCACTGAAATTTCCCGTCGCACCCTGATCCAAAAATACGCCGCCATTGTCGACTGCTTAACAGAGCAAGAAAACGACCAACTATCGGATAGAGAACGTCAACAGATCAATCTGCGTCTACGCCAATTAATCGCCCAGATTTGGCACACGAATGAGATCCGCCGCGAACGCCCCACCCCAGTGGATGAAGCCCGCTGGGGATTATCCACCATCGAAGAATCCCTCTGGCATGCGGTGCCTGACTTCCTAAGACAGCTTAATGACCAAGTTCAGCAACGCACGGGCCAACAATTGCCGATTGATATCGCGCCAGTGCGTTTTTCTAGCTGGATGGGCGGCGATCGTGACGGCAACCCCTTTGTGACCGCTAAAGTCACCCAAGAAGTGCTCGATCGCAACCGCCATGCGGCGGCAAGATTGTTTTTAAAGGATATAGTACTGCTGGTCGGTGAACTGTCGATGGAAGAAGCCAATGATGAGTTAAAGGCTTATACCAATAACAGCTGCGAACCTTACCGCCACGTGCTGCGATCTATTCGTCAAAGACTGCGTGACACCATAGATTATTTAAATGCGCGCATCGAAGGCCACAATCCTGAAGTCGATAAGTCGAGCCTGATTTGGCAAGAAAGCGATCTCAAAGCGCCGCTAGAAATGCTCTATAAGAGTTTAACCGACTGCGGTATGCGCTTAATCGCCAACGGTTTATTGCTCGACATTCTCCGCCGTCTCGCCTGCTTTGGCATTCATATGCTCAGGCTCGACATTCGCCAAGATGCCAGCCGTCACAGCGATGTGCTCGCCGAGTTAACTCGCTATCTCGGCATGGGTGATTTCAACCATTGGGACGAGACTGAGAAGCAAGCCTTCTTATTACGTGAACTCAGCAACCGTCGTCCACTGATCCCAAGTAACTGGCAACCCTCGGCCGATGTGGCCGAAGTGCTTAATACCTGTCGTTTGATTGCTAAACATCCGGCAAAAGCACTCGGATCCTATGTGATTTCGATGGCGGGTAAACCATCGGATGTCTTAACGGTTTTACTGTTACTCAAAGAAACAGGCTGTTCGCATCCAATGCGCGTGGTGCCACTGTTTGAAACCTTAAGCGACTTAAACAACGCCGCTGCATGTATTACCGATTTGCTCGATATTGACTGGTATCGTGGCTATACCAAGGGCATGCAAGAGGTCATGATTGGCTACTCTGACTCAGCTAAAGATGCCGGTGTTATGGCGGCGGCTTGGGCTCAGTATCACGCCCAAGAGCAGTTAGTTACAGTTTGTAAGCAAGCGGGCGTCAAGCTCACACTATTCCATGGCCGTGGTGGCAGCATTGGTCGCGGGGGTGGTCCTGCACACAAAGCAATCCTATCGCAACCACCAGGTTCGGTAGATGGCCGCATTCGCGTGACTGAGCAGGGCGAGATGATCCGCTTCAAGTTTGGCTTACCAAAACTCGCGGTTCAAAGCTTGGCCCTGTATACCTCGGCCGTATTGGAAGCAACCCTGTTACCACCGCCAGAGCCGAAGCAAGAATGGCGCAATTGCATGCAACGTATCGCAGAAGAATCAGTGGGTGCTTACCGTGGCATAGTGCGTGATGAACCTGATTTTGTGGCTTATTTCCGCGCGGCAACGCCAGAAGTGGAATTAGGAAAACTGCCACTCGGCAGCCGCCCAGCCAAACGTCGTGTCGATGGTGGGATCGAAAGTCTGCGAGCTATTCCGTGGATTTTTGCTTGGTCGCAAAACCGCTTGATGTTACCTGCATGGCTCGGCGCAGGTGAAGCACTACAAGCCGCCAGTGAACGCGGTGAGATGGGCTTACTGCAAGATATGGAGCGGGAATGGCCCTTCTTCAGCACTCGCATTTCAATGCTGGAAATGGTCTACGCCAAGGCGGAACCTAATTTGGCCCGCTACTACGAAACCTGTTTAGTACCTAAGGAATTGCATCACTTAGGCGAAACCTTGCGCCAACGCTTAGATCTGGGCATTAAAGTCGTGCTTGAGCTGACAAAATCGGATAGTTTAATGGCGCATACACCGTGGAATCGCGAATCAGTTAAACTGCGAAATCCGTATATCGATCCATTAAACTTCTTACAAACCGAGCTATTAGCGCGGACACGTAAGGAAACAACCGAAACTCCTGCGTCTGAACATGTACAGTTAGCGCTAATGCTAACCATTGCAGGTGTGGCAGCGGGTATGAGAAACACTGGTTAATGAAAAAACTTTCCCGCACGATTTGCTTGGGACTGACTGTACTGCTTGGCGGCTGCGTCTCGCAGTACAGTATCAGCGAGCATGAAATGGAGCAGTACCTCAGTAAAGAGATCCACTTTGAGGTTAAACAAGGCAATCAATTAGTTGGCGCTGAAGTGCGCATTAACGACATCAGTGTCAAGCTAGGTGTAAAACCTGACACTATGAGCGTAAGTGCCGCAACTCAAGTATCAATTAAGAATCCGATCTTTCCATTGAGCGCCAAACTCACTACGACTTTCGAAGCCAAGCCTTGGTATGACAGCGCAACGCACAGTGTCTATCTGCGCCAACTCGAATTAGTCAAAGTGGAATCAACGCCCAAGGATATTGAAAAAGCGATTAGCAGTGCCACGCCGCAGGTGATGGGTTATCTAAGACAATTCTTAGAAAACCAGCCTGTGTATGTGCTGGATACCAAGGACAGTAACCAAGCACTGATGGCAAAAATGACCGAAAGCATTCAAGTTGCCCCAGGCAAATTAGTGCTTAAGTTCACTAAATAATCTGCCATTTTTGTATCTCTGTAGAAGTTAAAATGCTCCCTCGGGAGCATTTTTGTTGGCGGGCATAAATGGATATATACCCGTATAAGAGTTACTTACTGAATCGCCCAATCGACTGATAATCGACGATCACAGCTTCAGCTAAAAGCTCACGTCTTAGCATATCGTAAGCCACAGCAGCACTTAAACTGCGTACCAGATCCCGTGAACGTCTCGGTAGTTTAATCATCTGACTGTAAACACCGCCGCGAGTTGCTAAAGCGATCGCCACAGTGCCCACAGGTTTCTCATCTGTGCCACCATCGGGCCCCGCGATTCCACTGGTTGCCAGCGCATAATCACTGTCTAAAATTTGCCTTGCCCCCTTAGCCATTTCTTCCACAGTCGCAATAGAGACTGCACCATGATCATCTAAGGTTGAAGGATTAACACCTAACACGCGCACTTTAGATTCATTACTGTAAGTCACTAATCCGTGCTGTAAGTAAGATGAACTGCCGGGGAAATCAACTAACTGGCTAGTGATCATGCCGCCAGTGCAAGACTCGGCAACGCTTAAGGTCAAGCCTGAGTTAAGTAGCTTATAATGAATTTCTTCGGCAAGAGTGGCTTTATCGTCCGCGACAACCGCAGTACCCAGCACCATTTTGATGTGCCCAGCGACGCGAGGTAATACTGCAATCGCCTTCTCGCCACGGGCGAAAATCTTAATCTCAATATGCGGCATAGAAGAGCGGTAACCAATAGTAATGCCTTCTGGCAGCTCTAGCGGTTCTAACTTATCTGCCAAAGCGGACTCACCTTGGCCTATGGTCAATAGTTTCTTTAAGGCGACCTTAGCATCAAGGTTAAACTCTTCGCGAATAAAGGGCACAAACTGCTCTGTAACCATGTGCTTCAGCTCAAAAGGCACACCAGGCGTAAAGAATAACCAAGCGCGGTTAAGCTTAACTCTAAAACCACAAGCGGTTCCCACTGGGTTATCAACCATCACAGCTGAGGCTGGCAGCATAGCTTGCTTGAGATTACTTAAAGGCATTTCACGGTTATTACGGGTAAACCACTCCTCTAAACGCTCACGCCACTGCGCATTCTCAACCAATGGTTCGCCCTTCGCCTTCGCCATCGCTAAAGCAGACATATCATCACTCGTCGGCCCGAGACCACCATTAACGAGAATCACATCTGCATGTAAGCTACGTTCTTGGAAAACCGCAATCAGATCCTCGAGGCGATCGCCGACGGTTACTCGACGCTGAATCTCGACACCATGCTCCATCATAGTACTGGCAAACCAAGCGGCGTTGGTATCAACAATCTGTCCCGCCAACACTTCTTCCCCAGTGCAAATCATCTCTAACTTCATCTCAGATCCTTATCTACCCCAATAAATTAAAACATAAGGTAAGTAACCGCTTAACTAATAGCAATAGCTAGGCTCGATCGAGAACTAAGATCGCTGTAGCAAAATCGGAGCATTGACAAAATAACCGTACAAATAACCGACAACCATTACTTATTATTGATGTCATGAAGAATGAAAGAGAGTGTTAAGGAGAGAAAAATAGGAGGAAAACTGACTAATTAAATAGAAAATAGGCTGGATTTTACAAATTGCAGACGCAAAAAAGCCAGCTTATTCAGCTGGCTTGGTTACATCTCAATGAGATAATTAGGCGCTTGGCGATGACCTACTCTCACATGGGGAGACCCCACACTACCATCGGCGCGTTTGCGTTTCACTTCTGAGTTCGGGATGGGATCAGGTGGTTCCACAAGGCTATTGTCACCAAGCAAATTCTGTTTATTACCGTGTCCATCTCTGGACCACGTTAATAATAATTCGGAAAGCTGATTTTCTGTTGAGTCTTTAACTTTATCAAGTATCTGTATTCTGTCTAAGGCTTTTCGTACGACCT
>NZ_JAKKSC010000022.1:0-80348 GCF_025653705.1 Shewanella sp. SM87 | reverse complement strand
CTCTATGCTGGCTGAAATCGTGTTGTGGTGTATTGGGTTAGCGGCACAACACCTTGGATGGCAAAGATATTTTCAAGCCAATACAGTGAGAAAGCAGGCTGTGCTATCAATTGTTAGACTTGGAAAGGAAGTACGCAAAAGAGACAAATATCCGGTAAAGGAGACAATTTTTCGCTGGGCATTAATCGAATATATAAACTTAGTTCATGACGCTGGAAAACCTCAATTATGAGGGGATCCCCCAGCGCCGCGCTAAGCGGACAAAAATTGTTGAGGCATGAAACATAACAAACTGTTTTTTGTTACGTTTAATCGCCTTATTATAAAGCTTTATTAATTTTATCTATGATTTTAGTTGGGTACTCTACTGAGGCGAAATCAAAATTATAGAAAACTAAGGTATCTTTAATAGACAGCGCAACTAGATTAATAGCTTGATCAAAATATTGTAAAGATTTCTCATCATTGAATGCAGATCCAAGTAAAACTTGCTCTCCGACAGAATTTTCAACCAAAGCACCGACGTTTCCATGAGAGTACATAGAAAGAACTGAATAATACCCATTGTATAACTCAACCAATTCCGATTTATTAAAGCGTTCCCAAACAGATAGTTTTTTTCCCACGTTTTTTGTGCTCTTCCGCAGTATCACTCTTTACATGTTTATGGAGTTCGTAAAGTCGCCAGTATTGTGCCTTAGTCATAGCGTCTGGGTGATTAGTATCTTTTATACAACATTGAAGGTCTGCATACGACTCTAAAGCTGAACGAAGGACAATAGGAACCGATGTCATTCTATGATTGTTTAAAAGTATTACTGCATCTAAGCATAATTCAGTAACTCTTATGCTCAAAGCGAGAATGTATTTCTCTTGCAAGTTACTATGACTTAGAGATTTGAATTTTTCATCTCGAAACTTTAGTAAGCCGATCCAATCATCTACCGTACCAGAACTCATAGCTACCTTGCTTTATAACGTCTTAGTATTTATACACTGCGCTGTTTGCAGGGCATAAATCGCTTGTTGGACTTGGCCGATGCCACATCCGTGTCAATTGGTATAAATGATGCTATAGGAATTTGCTTTTTTGCGGTAGCGGTTTTTTATACAGTTTGATTGGTAATCACTTGATATCGTTTTAGCTTTCTCATTTTTCGCGCTTATTTTTTGCTGATGAATCGCTATCTAACGACTCGAAACTCCAAGGAATATACCTCCCCTCGGAGTTGCCGCAGGGCGAATAGACAAATTGCGTGAGTTCGGTCATGGATGACCGACTAGCTTTCGCAGGTGCAGGGACGCATCCTTCGGAAGCGATAGCAAATTTGTCAATGAGCACAAGGGGCTTTCAACTCCGTTGGGGGCGTCTTGGAGCATCCAAGGAGGATAGGACGAGCAGTCCTCCTTGGTCGGGTGTGGGGTGAAGCCCCACGACTTTGATTTTGATTAAAGCATTCAAACTACGAAACACACTTTGGGGCATTAGCTTTTCAGCTAATCGAACAACGATAGGGTTAATGAGGATTGTCATTGTTGCACCTGTAACCTTCTAAAACAGGGATATTTTATTAGAGCCCTCAGGGAGGCTTCTTGTTAAATAAAGAGGTGACGAGTCACTGGGGAAACAATGACAATTGATGCGTCACAACTGACAACAACTTTATTTTGCTTTTGGGCAAAAAGAAAAGCCCGCGGCTGCGAGCTTGGCGTCACTTAAAATCAACGGAATAAAAAGACTGGCTTAACGATAAGTCAGCGTCGTAGTATCCGTTAACTTGTCGTTATCTTTAACGGTCAGTTCAACTGTGTGTTGTCCACGGCGGGCAAGGCGTAATACCACTTGACCGTTAGCGCGAGTGCCATTGTCGAACGTCCATTTATGTTGCTTGATTACGCCATCGGTATCAAAGCTAGTCGAAATAAACATATCGACAACACCGAGATTGATACGCTGAATTTGCGCAACGGGTGGTTGTTTCACGTTATCAGCAACCACTGTCACCATTTGCGACGTGCTATGGGTTAGGCCGTCGTTATCAGTCACAGTTAGCGTGACCAGATACTCACCGCTTTGGCTGTAACTGTGAGTCACTACCTCACCCATTGCGACGGTATTATCACCAAAGCTCCACTCAGCTGACACGATTTGTCCGTCGCTGTCGGTTGAAGTGGATGTCAGTTGTACCGCAGCGCCATTCACCACTTGAGTGAAACTGGCCACTGGCGCGGCTTTTTCCGCTTCGAGCAAGAGCGAAATCACCACAGGATCGTGATCCGATGAGCGATAAGCATCACTTGCGAATAAGTCTTGGATTTGAGCAGGCGTCTTAAACTCTTCGTTGTAATCCAATACACGTGGTTCGTCGGTATTGATATGCCACTGCGTCACATCCACCACTTTATCCAGCAGGGCTGCGTTCGCTAAAGCATGGTCCAACTGACCCGATTCAGCCGAGAATACATAGGAATAAGGGTTCGGTTTTTCAAGTTTGGCAAACAGCTCACTAAAGCCTGCATTACCTAAGGCCGTTAATGGATCTTCCTTCGCATAGGCGTTCAAATCACCAATCAGCAGCACGCCTTGATCTGGATATTGCTCGCTAATCCATTGACCTGCAGCCGTCGCCGCACGGGTACGAGTGATATTACAGTTGCCTTGACCGTCGTTAAGATCAGGTTCGCCCGCACATTCACTGCCCTTAGATTTAAGGTGATTAACCGCAACAACCACGCCTTCTTCACTGCCGTTCACGCTAAAGGCTTGCGTCAGCATTGGACGGTTTTTGCTATCGTCAAACAGGGGCTGTTGATCGCTATCTAATGGCGAATTTGCACTAGATAGAATACGTGCAGCGCCCTGCGGCGTGACTTTATCACTACGATAAATCAAGCCGACTGTGATGGCATCGGTGCCAATCGCATTCATGCCTGTTGGCGCGATATAAGCGTAACGCGCTTCACCCACAGCAGCATTCAAACCTGCGACTAAATCAGCAATGGCTGAATTGGCGCCAAAGCCATCGTTCTCGATTTCCATCAAACCGAATACGTCGGCACTAATGCCCACCATGGCGCTGACAATCTTCGCCTTTTGACGCTCAAACTCGCTTAAGGTATTGGCACCACGCGCGGTTGGGAAACCTGCACCTTGGCCATCACCATTGAAGTAGTTAAGCACGTTAAAGCTAGCGACTTTTAGATTACCACCCTCAACCAATGTGGGCGCAACTGGGCGTGGGTTTTCCGCCACAAAGTTCACCGTTTCGATTGGCATAATGCGATACAGATTAAAGCCATAGTGCATTACACCCGTAAGCGATGTGGCTTTATCGCCTACACGCACTGTGTTTGATGCGCTCAAACCAGGAGCGGGGAATTGCACAGGATCAGGATTCTGCGCCGTTAAACCGTCATCCAGTAAAATACTGTCACGTTGGTTGGCTGCACTCACCGCTAGCGCATCCGCGCCCGGTGCAGCCACCTGCGTACCAATAAAGTGGCGCTGACTGCCTAATGAAATCTCGCCATAACGACCGAGGTTATAGACTTCATTCACCACTAAATCTTGGCTAAAACGAACACGCATGCCCTCAAAGGGCTCAAAATCATCACTGCTGTTAACAGGTAAGGTCACTAGCGCGGCCTTTGGTAACGTTTGTCCTGTAGCACACAACTTGTGTTCTGATAAAGTCGTTAGTTCAGTTAAGCCTTGATATTCAGTGACTTTGGCTTTTAAACGAATACGATCGCCCGCCACATAAGCTGTGGGCGCAGTGCCGGTATATACAAACACACCTTCCGAGGTTTGCGGATTGCTATCGGCTTCGTTATCAGCCATTTGCACGAAAATGCCCTTAAGACCGGCTTCTTGATTACTGACGACAACCGCCTCAACCACTAAAGTTTGTCCATTGAGAGGGCTGGAAGCACCCGCGCCTTGGAGCGCATGAATTGCTGTGGCCTCTTCGCCGCACACTAAAGAGCTTGGTGGAGGGTCGACGGGATCGGTTGGCGTACCCGCACTGAACTTACCAAGATCAGAAACATCGTCCTTCGCAAAACCTAGCCAAGTGCTAAAGCTTACTGCATCAGTACTGATAGGATCGGCAATCAGCAGATCAGGATTACGGCGCAGGGTATTATCTTGAGTGGAGAGATCACCACTGCCCCACTCGGCACCGGGATCAACACCGACTTGGCCTAAACTATCAATGACTTGATTTTGATAGGTCAGTTCAATCGCATCGTCGCCGTTAAAGAAGCTGGCGCTACTCTGTTGATTTGTGACCGCAAGGATATCGGCAGAAGAGTCATTATCGGCAACCACATAAGTCGCCCCCGCCGCTAATGAGCCAGTGAGCGCAATGGTCGTGCCGACATTTGTGCTGCCATTAAAATAGAAGCGCAATTGGTATTGGCTTAAATCAATAGCGCCCGCGGTTGGGTTATACAGTTCGATAGCTTTATTATTGCTGCTGCCTTCGACGTATTCAGAAATGATCACATTATCCGCGCCATGGGCAAGCCCACAAACGCTGCTGATGGCTAACGCCAGCACAGTTTTAGTGTTAAACATTGAGACCCCTAAATGTATTGTTTTAATATTTGGTATTTAATTGATGCGCTTAGATGCTTCAAGGTGATATCACCTCGAAGACTGACAATACTATAGGCGGTCAAGGTTACAAATTGGTTGCATCAAAGTTGCAACTTAAGGTGGATATTATTCGTGCGATTTAGCGATCAGAACTAGGAAGAAAGCAGTACGGGAGATGCTGGCCGCACTACACAGTGCGGCCAGAGATAAATCGAGGTTAATCAAGTAAGCAGAACAAATGGATGGCAATCCTGACAATCATGACAATCATGACACAGGGTTATAAGGGCTGAAGCTTTTCATCGAGTAAACTGACGAGCAGTAACTCACCTTGCAAATTCACTCTAAACTCACCGTATTTTGCTGCACTAAAATGATCGGCTTGTCCTTCTTCAAAGAAAAAGCTGTTCGATGCGAGCTTAATTTGATTACCACGGACACGAAACTGCACTCGTAGTTGATCTTTACCGAGTGCTTGGTCGGTATAAAAGTCCACAAAACGCGCCACTTTTTGCCCATCAACAGCCAGTAATAACTGCCCCTGCATTTGTTGCGGCGCTAAGGCGCTACGCACATCGCGCGTAATGGCATATTCAAGCGCCATGTAATCACCCTGCATTAATGAGCGCGGATCGACCGGTGCTAATGCAAAACGCACCACTTGGCCGTGATTAAGCAGTTGTTCAAATTTGAAAATGCGCCAATTCACGCCAGCGAGAATCGCCACTGTTGTGAACAGTACGAGCCCAATCGCCCATTTATGTGAAGCCGACAGTTTTCCCATCACATTTCCCATCACACAGTCTCCTTGGCATTTTCATCGGCAGGAAATAACCGCCACATCACTAACCTTGCCACCAACAGCAAGGCGCCTAAGCCCATCAAATAACCAGATTTAAGTAACAGAGTCGTCTCTAGGGAATAATAATACCCGCTGACAAATAACAGCGCCGACACCATTCCCATACCTTTCAACCAAGACTCGTTGCAATAATGACCAAGCAAGATCAATAGAATAGCCGTTGATAAACCCTGCATAGGTAAGGATAAACCGCTAACGATGACTAAACCGATAACACACCCTAGCGCCGCTGGTGAGCTTAGTGATTGCTGGCGCTCGCGCAAGATTGTCACCAATAAAAATCCGTAAATAGCGAAAATAATCAACAGATGAGTCAGTGTCAGCCACAGGCTTTGCTGCCAAGGGCTAAATAAGGCTTCAAAAATACTGTCCATACTAAAAGCGTGCATCAACTGCAACGAAAGCAAGGCGAGTGCGAAGCCATAGATGAGCATCCGAGCCCTACGATAATGACGCCCGAACTGATTGATATTTAATAACACTAGACTAATGACTACGGCAAAAAGGCTTGGGCTAAAATTGAGCAGTTCAAATTTTGCCATCAGGCCAATCACGCACCAACTAAAGCAAAAAGCGAATACAAACTGGGCTAGCCCATGGGCAATCAAGCCCCACAGTAATAATGTAATACCCGCCATACAGAGATACCATGTGAGGCTAAAATCATTGTTAATTAAATCAAATAATCCCCATGCCACACTGATCAAACCACTCAAACAGGCGGCAAAAGCAAATTGTTCAATAAAAATCTGTTGCCGCGGTAAAAAATACAGCCCAATCCCCAAGGCTAAATAGGTTAAGCCAATAAATAAAATGACATCTTCTTCAACATGCTCAAAAATGGCACCAAACACTGCCATCATGAAGCTCAATAAAAACAACGCCGCTATCCAAGCAGCAAACGCCTGCATAGTGGCAATATACCAAGGGATATCATGGTCTTCTGGCATTTGAGCTGCACTAACATTGCCTTCGGCATACAAAGCTTGCCAGTGTTTGATTAGACTTAATTCACTCGAAGCGTCGATTGACGTAACACTATCAGTGCAGGGTCGAGTGATCATTTCGCTATCCTGTAAACCATTATTGTTGCTCATGAACATCTCCCACGCCCACGCTCCCTTGGGTGGCGATTCCTACAAACTGAGGTTTAAGTTTCCGGCTTAGCTCCCTCAACCAAATACTCAAACCTGTGCTTGCCAAAATGATATAAAGCCCAATAAACAAAAATCCACCTATGGGGTCATTATCCTCAAACATCAGCTTTATCAGTAACGCGGCGCCCACGGCAATCAGGCTAAAACCGCCCAAGGCCAAGGGATATATGCGTGGTAATCTATAACGAAAAATAACGAATCCGAATATCAGATGGGCAAAATAACCACAGAAGATCCCAGTGCTGAAGCTGTCACGTTCAAGGAAATCGTCGAAAATAAGCCAAGTGATTAACCAAGTAAAACAACCCATAGCAAACAATGAACAGGCATATTCAAGGATTGGCGCATGCCAGCGCCCCGCGACTTTGTGGTCTAAAAGTACAAAAGCATAATAGATAACTAAATTCAAACAGATAAAGATCAGCAATTGTCCTTGAGCGCCCCAAAATAATCCCCAGAAATGGGAAAAGGAATCCAGAAATATCCCTATGCTGAGGTTTAGCAATCCCACCAGCAACAGCCATAAACCATCAAATCCCGCCACCCAAGCAAAGGGTAAGATAACGAATGCCCATAGCGCGAATAACTGCCAAGGATCGGCGCCCGTTTGATAGGTTTGCCCAACTAACGCTAATAAGCCACCAACTAACACACTTGCGGCCAGTAGCACGCCATTGGCGGTCGTCGCACCAAAAGTGCTATCTTTACGATAAGAACTAACAGGGGAATAAATGTTGGCACGATAATAGAGCCAAGCAAATGCGCTGATAGCGAGTATTATCGCCACTTCAATCAGTCCAAATTTGGCAAATCGCCCCAAAGATTGCCAATTATAGGCAAAGAAAAAAATCACCCCACAGGCAAAACTTAACGCACCAAACCAGAGTAATAAATGAGCAATTAAGCGACGCCAACTCGACCCATCCGGCAAGACTGTCACCTGTCGATAAAGCTTATTCGCCTGCTCTTGCGTGATATGTCCCTGTTCAACCCAACCACACACTTGAGATTTTATCTTGCTCAATGTGAAATCTCCCTCATCCTGTTTGCGCTAGCTTACTATGACAGATTTAAAATTCGCACTTTATCGACAGCATTGAACAAATTAAATTGTGTATACTTGTAAAAAATCATTCATGCTAAAAATAACAAGGGGTGACTATGATATTGAGCCAGTTGTGTCGTCTACTCTTTTGTTTAGCCTTAAGCATTAGCGCATTTACCACGGCTATCGCCCAAGATAAAGTTCAGTCGCCAGCGATTCCCGAGTCAATTCCGACAATTCATGTCGGTGGTTATCAATTTGCTCCCTATGTCCATCAACAACAAGACGGCCGTTACACAGGTCTCACACTCGATATCATTAATGCATTAAATCAAGTACAACAAGAAGTGGTCTTTAAATTTGCCGTCACCAGTATTGAGCACAGATATAAAGCCTATTCCTTAGGTCGCTTCGACATGATGCTCTTTGAGAATCCCGCTTGGGGATGGCAAAAAATAGCGACTCAGTTTATTCCGCTACATATGATAGATTGTGAAGTCTTTATTGCACTTAAAACTAAAGCTCATAACCAAAGCTATTTCAAAAACTTAACCAACAAGTCAATTGCGTTCATCAAAGGATATCACTACCAGTTTGCCCACTTTGAAACCGATGCGAACACGCTGGCAAAGCAATTTCGCCCCTTGTTCGTCAGTCACAATAACGCCTCTATCGAAAGTATTCTACGTGAGCGCGCCGACCTAGCGCCCGTGACTAACTCTTACCTGCAGTATTATTTAAAGGCTCATCCAGAAGAGAGAAAATTACTTTTAATATCAGATGAATGGGACCAAAAATACGCTAATGGCATTTTACTCAACCCCAGTTCACAGCTCGATAGCAAAAGGCTCTCACACTGGATTGAACTGCTCATCAATAATGGTAAGCTCGCTGAACTCGCCGCCCAATACGGTATTCAATTAACCCCATAATTCGCTGTTTGTTTTTCAAACTCTTACGCTTCAATCGCGATGATTTACAAACTATCATGAGCAATTTACGCGGCAGACAAGAGTGGCCCTAGCATAGCCAAAATACCAATGAGCAAGAAAATCAGCGCTTGCACTATGATCATCTGGCCACTATTGGGTGGACTCAGAGTGGCAATATAAAACTGCCAAATCGCAAAGATCCCGTAGTTCATCCCGAGGAATAACAACAGGCTAAAGGCATACATCCCAGGGATCACCTTAAGTGCACAGGCTAAAAGTGCAGCCGTTGAAACCACAAAAAATACCGATTGGCAGTGAAATAAGCACAGTAGCATTTGCTTGCTTTGCTGTGACACATTCGCCTTCAAGAGCGGCGCCAATAAAACCCGCTTACCATAGATTAAATGGTAGCCACAGACTCCAGCACTCAAAACAGTCGCTGCCATTATTGTTAATACCATAGTGCTCCCATTTAGTACTCATATGTGATTATCTTTGAATATCGTAAACTGAACTAAGAATTTAAAACTGAGGAGAATTTAAACCCAAGGCTTAAATACTTGACCATGTAACTAGGACCCTAAAAACTGCGGTTGAGTTTCAGCCGAGCGAAAATAAGCAACTTGGTTCTAAGCCCCTAAACCAAACGGGGCTAAAATCTATGGGAAAACCGACTCAATATGAATGACCCCATCAGCTCCTTAGTGCTTGTGCTTTAAGCAAAAAGGAGCCATCAGGCTCCTTTTCTTCACAATCCGTAAACGATTACCCTGACTAAAACCTACGATTACATCGTCGCCATAGTCCAATAATTTAAACGCTTTTGTGGATCGGCTAACAGGTTTTTACATTCTTCTTTATATTTACCCATTAACGCACCTAAGTTACTTGACCCCCCTAAGCTTTCGATTTGACGGGCTTTAGCATCGGCAACCGCTTGAGTGACCTCAGCTTCAGAGCTGTATTTCTTAGCTAAATTCTCAGACTCAATTTTAGAACTTTTTAAACGCTCACCCACGGCCTGCATTTGCGGTGCATTCATCGCCCCAATGGCTTCTGAGCTAATTTGATAGTAAGCGGCACATTCAATGGCTTCTTTACTAAACGCTTTTTCTGCTTCATCAGCCCAAACTGCAGTACTGGCACTTAAGACTAAACCACCTAATACTAGCGTTTTTACCTGAGTTAACATGTTACTTTTCCTTTTAATCGCCATAAATAAACCTACTCAAGCCCTCGGTGGAGCTCAAGTTCGTAGATATAAAAATCTTGGTTACGCACAAAGCCTAAACCTTCATACAAGCCCTGCGCGCGCTGGTTTTTTTGCTGTGTTTCTAACATCAAATAACTCATATTATGCGCTTTGGCATAACTGGCGGCCTGTAGCACTAATGCCCGCCCAATACCGACACATCGGGCATGTTGAGTCACATACACATCATTGAGGATCAACATAGGGGCCAAACGTAACGATGAAAAACTGGGATACATTTGAACAAAACCTAATCCAAGCCCTTGATTATCTTTAGCAATAAATATCACCGATGAGCCATCTGACACTCTTGAATGAATAAACTGCTCCGCAGCCGCGAGATCATCCCTACGCCCATAAAATTGTCGGTACTCATTGAATAACACTGCAACCTCATGGACATGAGTCACATCTACTCGAGTTATGATGCTTGCCATGGGCTTTTCCTATTTATCATTAGAGTGTTAGCGGTCGTTGTCGCAATCGAAATTGCAGACTGTTTTTCACCGTTGGCCACTCGGTATCAATAATGGAATACACCACGGTATCGCGGATAGTGCCGTCCTTAAGAATCTTATGATTTCGCAATACACCATCTTGCTTAGCGCCCAGTCTTGCAATAGCTTGTCTCGAAGCTTGGTTATGCCAATGAGTACGAAACTCAACGGCAATGGCGTCTAAGGTTTCAAAAGCAAAGGTCAATAACAGCAGTTTAGCTTCAGTATTAATCCCAGTGCGCTGGGCACGTTTAGCATACCAAGTGTATCCAATCTCAAGACGGCGATTATCAGACTCCCAGTTGCAAATTCGCGTGCATCCGACGATTTCCCCTGACACTCTATCCCGCACCGCAAAGGGAAAACTCTGGCCCTGCGCTTTTTCTTCGAGCGCTTTAGCCACATAGAGCTTCATCTCAGTTGGCTCAGGAACACTGGTAAACCATAAACGCCAAAGTTGACCATCTGTGACGGCGAGACTCAATGCCGCCACATGGGACAAAGATAAGGGCTCAAGTACAATATGCTCACCACTTAAACAACCTAAGTTATCTTCACAGCCCACAGTATCGCCTCCGTTAGATGATAGAAAAGTGTGTTGTAGCGCACGTTTTTATCTAGCCTAACATTAAACGAGAATAAAAAAACACCCTATTTTCAGCATGATTGGACAAATTCATTCCATTTTCGGCGGCTTAGATTACCTAAAGCTTAAGAGTGTAAAAAAATTTGAAAAAATGAGTACAAGGCAGTTAAAACAGGTTGGAATAAATACTGCTGCGGAAGAACACGCCGTGATGGCCAATCAATATCCGAGAAATAGCCAATGACATTGCGCAGTCGCGATAAGTGATTGGTGATGACCAAAAGCGGCAATCGAGAGCAAAAACACCTAAACCTGTGGGCAGTATTTAGGCGTTTGTTATCAGGTGAAGTTAAAAGCTAAAGTTAAAAGCCATGCACGCTGTTACTGACCCTAAACCAGCCCGCAATGCTATTACGCTGGGCCAAGGTTTTAGTCACTTCATGGGGAAAACGCTCACTGAGGAAAATCACAAAATGGCCCATTTTAGGCGCGATGCGCTCAATCTCAATGTCAGCTTCATCATAGATAATCAACTCACCACAATCTGCCGCTTTCCAATCAGGATTTAAGAAAAACACTGTGGTTAAAATACGATTTTGGCTGCCCTTAAGTGCATCAACATGTTTTTTATAAAAGGCCCCTGGCTGATATACCGCATAGTGGCTTTCATAATCGAATAAGCCCATAAACAAGCGACGATTCAAGCCATTTTTGAGTTGTGTCATCAACTCAAGATACTGGGCATCGGGCTCATTTTGCTCTTCTAGCCACTGTATTCTGTCACGGCGAATGTCTGGATTTAAGTGCTGTTCAGAACCTCGACCGATAGAGGCAGCTTTTAATTCATATATTTCAGTTGATTGAATTTTTTCCAATAGTACTTGGCTAATACAGGAAGGAACTAAGTCAGATAAAAAGATATAGCCTTTGTCTACCAAGGCATCAGCGATCACGTCCAGCATTGCTTCACTTAATTGCGAAACCATTATGCTACATCCAAAAAAGGGCTACGCTTTTGCTGTACTCAAGGGCTCAAGGAGGGATTAAGTGAGCCTGATTTTCGAGGGGCGTCGATAAGAGATATGATTGCCATATCTCAACGATAAATTTTGCGAAATTCTAGAATAAAGAAGACGGAATTACAATAAAATAAAAACCTATATAAACAACACGTTAACATTAACCAAACAGTTCAACAGGCGCATCATGATCACTAAGCTGCAAACAACGCTCAAAGTGTAATCCAAGTTTGTTCAGCAAAGCTTTTGAAGCACTATTATGACTGCTAACAATCGCGACAATACGCTCAATACCTAAACTTTTACCTAAGTCAAAAGCGGCTTTAGCCGCTTCGAATGCATAGCCCTTGCCCCAATATTGCGGCAAAAAAGCATAGCCTATATCGACATTGTCCAGTGTCGGCCGTTTGATTAAACCGCAGATGCCAATAGTGAATCCATTCTCGGCGAGCACTACAGCATAAAAACCAAAACCGCACTCGGCATAACTTTTCATCGGTCCATTGACGATATAATACTTAGCCTGCACAAGTGTGCGTACTCCTCTATCCCCGATATTCTCTATAAAACCTTGGCTATTGAGCAAGACTAACATAAAAGAAGCGTCGGCTGGGGTTAACTGCCGCAGGATGAGTCTAGGAGTTCGCGCAACTTGCATAGAATTTCTCCACTAAAAAAAGAGGCGGATTTATAAATAACGGACGTACTGACTGCCGTCCTTTTGCGGTTTCTTAGGAGCAGTAACAGCTGGCGTACCCACATACAAAAAGCCAACAATTTGATCGTGTGGCTCAAGACCTAAAGCAACATTCACATTCGCATCAAAGGCAAAATCCCCTGTACGCCACACGGCACCTAAACCTAAGGCGAAGGCAGCCTGCTGCATCGCCATGGTCGCGCAACCCGCTGCAATGAGCTGTTCAAGTACGGGGACTTTGGAATGTTGCTGCGTTTTCGCCACGACAGTAATCACCATAGGCGCACGCATTGGCATACCCTTAGCTTTATTGACAAAATCCTCATCGGCGCCGTTCGCTTTCGCTGCCTCAACAAAGATATCTGCCAAGGTCTCTAACCCTTGTCCTGCGGCAATAATAAATTCCCATGGCGCTAAGGCGCCATGATCTGGCACACGAATGGCAGCATCTAAGATGATTTTTAATTGACTCGCATCTGGAGCAGGAGCAGTTAATCGTGGGGTTGATTGGCGAGTGAGTAAAAGTTCAATAGCGTCCAAGTTCTTATCCTAGTTCGATATAAATTGCGCTCAAGCATAGCAAATTGCTGACAAAGAGGCATAAAAAAATCCCACCGCTTGAGTGGGATTTAACTTGTTGAGTGCACTTAACAATCGAGTGGGCTTCAAAATTAAATGCGCTTGAAAATCCGATGCCGTTAACAATTGGGTCCGTTTAAGAAAAGCTTACTTAATCCCAAAGCGCTTAGCGATGAAATAATCTAGGCTAGTGTAACGACCACCGCCTAAGGTAAAAAGCGCCAGCAACATAATAAAATAGGTGATCGCAAACTCAATACCATTATTAAGCACAGCAAAATTACCTGAACTGGTCAGCCAGTCATAGTTACCGTGCTCCTGCAATATTTCTTTGGCTTTCGCCAGTTTATCCCCTGCCTCAAGCACTCTGTCGTTGGCTAGCCAAGAGCTACCATCGGCAATCGCTAACCAACCATTTGGCCAATGCACAGTCAATGCGGCGACCAACATAGTGACCATTAAAGGGATTGAAATCAGTCGCGTCGCGAGCCCAAGCAGTAACAGGATAGCGCCAAAGAACTCAGTTCCCGCCGCCAGTCCTGCCATTAACGCTGGCATTGGCAGACCTAAGCCCCAATCGGGATTGGCAAACCAAGCAACCGTATCTTCAAAGTGAGCGAGCTTGTTATAGCCTGCTTGCATTAACACAGGTGCAAGGTAAATCCTAAGGGCTAATGGTGCTAAGCCTTCGAAATAGCGGCTCATATTGAGCAGTTTCTGATAAAGGGATACGAGTAGCATAAGGTCTCTATTTAGTAGTTAGTAGGCTGATTTATTGGCTTGCAGGAATAGACCCAAGCAAGGCAATAAATCTTTCATGGCCTAGGCTTCTTTTTCAATCGCTTCTTGATTCAGTTCCTTGAGATCTTGAATGAGTCCACCTAACTTTTTATAAAAATGCTTAGACTGCTGCTCCGATAAGCTCGCATTCATCGCCAACAGCAAAGTCCCAAATGCCTCAGTATTTTTACGTAAAAACACTTTATGTTGTTCTGACTTAAGCTCATCGGGCTGCGTCATCAGCAAGGTCAAACGCTCGGTTAATAATGTTTTATCGGCGCGCTGACCCAATGCAACTTCAAACTGGCGTAACCATTCGTGTCTGTACTCAAGCCACATATCTAAGGTGGATAAACGCTGTTGATTATATTGGTGAATAAGCACTTTTTGCTCCGCAGTTACACTTCCAAGCCAATCATCAAATTGGGTTTGAAGGTTTTCATCGGCATCTTTTTGTAACTGTTCAGGGGTTTTACCCGCAAATTCTTTAACGAGCTCCTGCTCTTCCTCCCGTAATTTTGTGAGGATCTGCTTCACCTGTTCATCGGACAAAGACATTATGATAGGTAGAAGCTCGGGCAAGGCGAACTCAAACAATCGAAACCAATGCCGCTTAGCAATATTCACATGATCTGCCCATAGCACTGGCGTTAACGTATTGGTTTTTATGAGGATTTCCACTTCGGTCAATTGCACCACATAATGAGCTAACTCTTTAGATTGGTGCCAAATGACAAATTTTTCAATGAGGGAATCGAATGCCTTTTGCTGAGATTTATCTAAGGTAACATAATCCTCTTGCTCCCAGCCGATGGCCCAGTCGAGGAAATGGTAACTGAATTTAGTGGAGCAGGCGCTTAAGCCTAAGAGACACACAAGTAGCATCACGCCTTTTTTCATACTGAATAATCCATCCTAGAATTGTTGCTAATAAGACGCTTGAGACTATATAAAGTTGCTTTTTATATCAAACAAGTTTGTCTAATAAAGGTTTTCAGTATGTTCTACCCGCATGTCCCACCAATCGCGCGGTCAATGCCATAAGGGAATGAACCATTATCATCAGATGGAAACTAAGCACACGCAATAATGACTATTTGGGGGTGATCAGCGGCCAGAAGCAATCAAACCAAGCAAGGTAGTCGGCGCTACGACTGGGTTCTGTTTGCGCTGCCATCAATAATGCCCAGTAGCAAGCAAATACCCAATACATGTCAATGGCAGCAGGCACTGCCGTTACGGCTTGTGCAGTAACATAAGGATGTCCACTCAGATACTGTTTCACCAACACACTTTGCTGATAGGGCGTTAACGCATGTGTCGCTAACACTACAGCCAACTCACACAGTGGATGCGACGCCGTCGCATACTCAAAATCAATACAACACAAGCGGTTATTTTTAAGTAACAAATTATGGGGATTAAGATCGCGATGGCAAAACTGCGGCTTGATTATGCAGGCTGCTAACTCATCACACCAATGTTTGATGTCGATTTGAATTGCAAGCAGCTTAGCCACCCGCTCATTCCAATCACGAGTATTGCTATAACCAATATCACTACCCTGCTTCAATGGCACAGCTCGCCTTAATACTGGCTCACGAAATGTTGCAGAAGCCTGATAGGCAAGCATTTGCTGGTGATATTCCTGCCACTGCTCAGTGATACTAATATCATAAGGCCCTGTAGGCAGATCGCGTAATTGCAGCAATAACGCCAATAGCAAACAATGGGCTTGGTTAGGATGCGTTTCTTGTTCTGCTGCCGGATACTGTAAATAATTAAACGTCGATTGCCCCAGCACAAAATCAGCTGCACTCGTTTGGCGTTCTAACGCTGGCCAGTGGATTAAGCCTTCGTTTTCAATATCGTCACTTTCAATATAATCACTTTCAATAAAATCACTGAGGTAATAACGCTCATCTTCGCTCACCCACAACAGTTCAGGAGCAAGTTTAGCTTGAGCCAATTGCTGCCAGTAAAAACGCTCCTGCTGGCGGTTGCAAAAACTGTCCGCCGCATCGGCATTCATCCGCAGCACATAACTGCCTGCGGGCGTAGTGATTTTATAGTTGTGATTACTTAAGCCGCCCGCAAGCTCATGAATACTTAACACGTTAACTAGCCCAGCACTTTTGAGTATGGAGTAAAGTGCTTTGAATGGCTCGCCCACTGAGCGCTGCATCGAGACGTTTATATCGAGCATTAACTGAGTAACTTCAAGGTATTAGCTTCACGGGCGTCGGCTAACGCGGTTCGCCACAGGAAATACCCCACGACCGCCAGACCCACATAAAGCACGAATAACAAGGATGTCAGCATCAAGCCTTTGCTGAGATAAAGGTAAATCGACACTATGTCGATAACCACCCAATAAAGCCAATTCTCAAGTACCTTTTTTGCCACTAAATAAGTCGTCATCACGGCGAAACAGGTTGTCGCCGCATCTAGATACGGGAATGCGGCTTGGGTATACGTCGCCATACCGTGACCAACCAAAAGCGAAATCACGCCCGTCGCTGCGATCAACTTTAAATGGGTTTTCAATGGCCAAGTGGTCACTTTTACGCCTTGATGCTTATCACCACCTTGGGTCCAGAGCCAATATCCATAGAGCGCCATTGCCATGTAATAGACGTTAAGCACAGACTCCATCAATAGCGACACCTTCCAAAACAACACAGTGTAAATGGCGGTACTGGCAAAGGCCGCCGCCCAGCACCACACACTGGCCTTCATAGCCAGCAGTAAATATGCCATCGCCAACAATACCGCGAGGGCTTCCCATACGGTCATCACATGGACTTCACCAAAGGCCGTATTAACGCTCTCGACCAAGGTTAACCATAAATCTGTCATAGTGTTGTTCTCATTGCCTATTTGTCGCTTACATGGCGGTCAATCATTATTCGCTGTGGGCTAAATTCAGCTCACCACCGATAAACTTACACACAAATACCGCCTTGCCCCACTTCTCATGGGCAGCTTGCATCTCGGTCGCTAGCATAGTCATCACATCTAAATAATCGCCGCACACTTGAGTTGCCATCGCATTAGTCACGCGCTCGATATTGGGATAGCTATCCACGCGGCCAATAAACCACTTGATAGGATCGAGGTAATTTTCATTAAAGGGATACATGCTAATTTCTGCGGTCAGTTTCATTTTAATTCCTTGATATTCTGAAGTAAGGCTGTAGCCCAAATACTGGGCTACAGTTCAGTTAACACTTAAATGATTATGCTCACTTTAAAATGAGCTATTACATAAACTTAACGTTAAAGGTTACGCCAATCTGACGCGGATCGCCGTAACGAATATATTGCTTTTCCGCCCAACCGTTATCTGGCTCATTGCCAAAATAGAAGCCACGCACACCGTATTCTTCATTAAACAGATTGCGTCCCCACAAATATGCCGACCATGCGTTCGCCTCATAACCTACGCGTGCATTGACGATAGTGTAGGGTTCAGAGCGGGATTCATTGCTGTCTGAATAATAGAATTCACTCTTACCGCTAAGATTCAGGTTCGCAAACCAACCCGAATTAGCACGATAAGTCCCGCCAAGGCTGTAGGTAAGATGTGGAGAATGGGCTAGATCGCGGCCAGTTAAATCCACCTCAGTGCCATATTTGTCCTGATACTGGTAGTCACCGTAGGCCGTTTCTAACCAACCTAAGCTTGAGTAAACTTGCAGATTATCCGTGGCATACCAGGTTGCATCTAACTCAGCGCCATAGTTATTCGAACTGCCTGCATTTTCAGTGAACAAGATAAAACGCTGTGGTTTATCGGGATCTTGCTGTGATGCAGCCACCTGTTGATCTTGTCTGTCCATATAGAACAGCGCCAAATTAGTATCGATAAGTCCAGCTAACCAATGGGATTTAAGGCCGATTTCATAGTTATAGAGCGTCTCAGTACTAAACTCTTTTTTATCGTTCAATTCGACGGGCAAAGTCATGTTGAAACCGCCCGCCTTGTAACCGCGTGCGACTCGGACATAAGCATTGTGCGAGTCGTTCAGCACTTTACTCACAGCAATATGACCGCCCCACATGGTTTCGCTCGGGTCGAAATTATCGTTATTCGTATCAGAGTAATGGCTGTTGCGGCGCTCTAAACGTAGCCCCACAGATAAAGCATAATTTGAGCCCAAATCCGTATCGAGCTGACCAAACAGTGCATAGTTTGTCGCCTCATACTCTGAGTCTAAGACTTCATCTAGCGAAGTATTGTACTCAGAATACAATTGGTTATCTTCTTTCAGATTCATGGCATACACACCAAGCAACCAATCAGTACTCTCTGCAAAAATACGGCCCTGCTCGGTAGAACTTAGGCGAAACTCTTGCGACGCGGTTTTACGCTGACCCGTTTTATCCCAAAAATAATCGTATTGACACGGCGCCAGATTGCCATTGTCATCATTGCATTGCTTAGAGGCCCAATATTCTGAGTTAGCCCAATCGCCATCGTAACTGTAATGGTGATCGGTATTCGCAAAAGAGGTTAACGAAGTTAATTCGAAGTTTTCTGCGCCGGAATAGGTCGCTTTAAAACCCGCGCCTGTGGTGCGTTGGCTATCGACACCCGGTTGATCCGATGTTGTCTGGGTTGGTGAATTGGTTAAACTCCAGACATCATAGCCATTATCAAAATCGGCATGCAGCACAGTTAAATCAAACTGCAAATCATCTGTCGCATACCAGCGCAGCTTAGCGCGGCCGCTGAATTCATCGCGACCATTGGTATCATCACGGTCTAAATACAGGTTATCGTGGTAACCATTTTGCTGATGTTGCTGCATTGACACACGATAAAGCAGCTTGCCAGAATCCGTTAATGGGCCAGAACTGAAACCACTAAAAGTGCGTAAATCATCATCGCCTAACGACACTTCGCCGCCATGCTCAAACACATCAGTTGGATCGTTACTCTTCAGATAAATCAGTCCCGCTAAGGCATTCGCGCCGTAACGCGTCCCCTGCGGTCCACGAAGCACTTCGACCTGCTGTAAATCGTACATGCTCGACACCATACCAATACCGGATAAATCGATATCATCTATGATGTAACCCACGGAAGAATTAGGTGCGCCTTGGTATTGTTCCTGTTCCCCTACACCGCGAATTTGAAAATATTTCGGCCGAGAGCTTCCACCTGACCAGTTAAAATTGGCGATAGAATTAAGCAGATCTTCAAAGTGTTGCGCACTTTCATCCTGAATTTTTTGACTGTCGATAACGGTAATGCTTGAAGGCATTTTTTCTAAACTTGAGCTGCGAAAATCCGCCGTCACCACCATGACTTCCATCTCAGGGCTGGGATCAGGTTTATCGATAGCATCGGTTTGTGCAAATGCAGCAGTGCTCAGCGCTGCGGCGATGGCTAACGCCAGCGGCGCTCGGGCTAAAAATAAGCTTGGCGATACGGTTGAAAATGGAGATTGATGGTTTGACGTTTTACGGTTTGACATAGGACCTCAAATATAATGTTTGAGATCCGGCAACGAATAAGCGATTCAGAAGTGTGCTGTTGATTGGCCCATTCCTACGCCGGTATTAGCCGGATCAGGTTCTAAGGGTTCGTCAGATGACATCTCAGTTTGCAGCCGTTAACGTTAAAATCAGAGTAACATTAATGCACAACAAACACCCCTTGGCGGCGCCTAGTATACATGACGGAAATAAAAAGTGGGCACTCTTATCTCTGCGATTCAATTAAATGTCGCGAAAACCACTGCCCTTCAGTTCGTATGATGAAAATATCTTTAGTAGCCGCCTAAATCCTTTCGTCCATTTGACCGCCTATCATGATAATGCTATAGAGGGTCGCAATTTCGAACACAGTAAGAGGATCATAGTCGATGCAGCTAAAACCTTTATCGAAAGGACGTTATAGCCAGCGATGGGAGCAAGACTATCCACTTATTGAAGCGGTTGTACTTAGCTGTATCAGCGAAATAAAAATGCTCAAAAAAGGCGCTCACCTCATGACGCAGGGGGAAGCGATGGCATCACTTGTATTGGTGAAGCAAGGTCGCGTATCACTCGGCCATACCGCGAGAAATGGTCGGTGTTTTCAATTAGGTACTATTGATTGTGATTCACAGCTGTTTGGCGAAATGGAGTTCTTCACCCAGTACCACTGTCAACTAGACATTATTGCCAGTGAACCCTTAGAAATCATGTTGATTAGCGCTGAAAAACTGCAACATTGCCTCGGTCAACACCCTCAACTCGCGCTATTTTTCGCTAGTGCAATTGCGATTGACTACCAAGACACAGTGGATATTTTTACTCGGCGACTGCTCTATCCCATCAGTTATAACGTGGCATTTGATATTTACCATGAATACTTAAATGACTTGCCCGTAGATGGCTTTAGTAAACGTTATTTAGAGGCTGAACGATTTGGCACTACCGACCGAGTCTACCGTCGGGCGCTACAAAATCTTGAGGAACGAGGCTTAATTGAGCGGAAAAAAGATGGCATTCGGATTTGTGATCTCAACGCACTCAAGAAATTTGTTGAAGCAGGTATATAACCGCTTTCAACATAACCCACACTCGACTTAATTTAACAACCGAGTGTGGGATGGATGCACAGGTAAATTAACTTACCGATGGCGAGTGTTGTTCCATAGCCGATTTCATCCGACTTGAAACGATCAATAGCATAAATATCGCTGCGTAAAGCAGAGGAATCACATACATCACTGTTTGTAATCCGATAATACGTTCAAAGAAAGAACTGATGGCTGGGCTAAACATCGCCCCTGCACTT
Source organism: Shewanella sp. SM87 (assembly GCF_025653705.1). Lineage (NCBI taxonomy): Bacteria > Pseudomonadati > Pseudomonadota > Gammaproteobacteria > Alteromonadales > Shewanellaceae > Shewanella > Shewanella sp. SM87. The sequence goes on along the minus strand of NZ_JAKKSC010000022.1, from coordinate 59,549 downwards.
CCGCTAATAAGTATATATGACACATTTTTGCTGCTGGCTTTTTTTACAAAAGACACGCCATAAGCAATAAATGCATTATAAAGCGCGGCACACACAAAACCGTAACCATAGGTTAAATAAGCTATCCAATTAAGATTATTGGTACTGACAATGGCAGCGGTGATCACCATAGCTAAAGCAATAATACCAACTAAGAAATGGTGAATCTTTACACGAGTCACAATCACAGTCGAAATTAACGCCCCAATTAGCGCAGCGGACCAATACTGGGTAATAATATTACCGGCATCTTCAAACGGAATATCAAATTTTTGTTTTACAAATAAAGGTGCCCAAGTTAAAAAAGTATATAAAGCCAGCATTCCTAAAAATAAACCAATACCTCCACTAATAATACCGAGATTCCATTCAGACTGTTGTTTCTCTTGTGTTGTAGAAGATTGCTCGCAAATAGAGAAATGAGTGAACAAGGTAATAATGACTGTACCGAACGCCACTAAACCTACGGCTAAATAGCTATAACTCCATGATAATGAACTTGTTAAGGCATAAGTCGTTATCAATGGGAAAATAACGCCTGCAATATTAAATGTCGCATCTTGCACCACTAACATTGTGCTTTGTAATTTCTCTTGCCACACAGACACCACAATCGTACCAGCAATACATAAACCGATACCGCCACAAAAACCAATTAAGGTCATTGCTACCATCACAACTTGTAGGGAATTGGTTAGATGTAAAGCCAGAGCAGAAAGAGCAACCAGACTGTAACTTATCAAGGTCATTCTTTTGATACCCATTTTTTCAATAAATAAAAATGCTGCAATCGTCCCCGCAAGTGCACCGCCATTAAGCAATGAAAAAATTGATGCAACTTCGTTAACATTAGCGGCAAATTTCTCAGCTATGGGTTCAATCAACATCCCAAATTGGGTCGCAAAGCCCGCCATAATAAAATTGGCGAGAAAACTGATGGCTGTTAAAGTAATTTTATTATTCATTATGTCATTCCATAAGTGAAATGCTAAGGGTTCAAAGGATGGCTTTAAACCTAATTGAGGGCGGTTTCTAACGCGAGCTCGATCATATTATTAAAAGAGAGTTGGCGTTCTTCGGCCGTTGTTTCTTCACCGGTTAAACAATGATCCGATACCGTTAAAATGGCTAATGATTCGATACCTTGTTGGTGTGACAATCCATAAAGCCCCGCCACTTCCATATCAATACCTAATACCCCAAAACGTTCAAGTGCGGGGATCATATCTTCATCGGGATCGTAATAAAGATCGCCACTAAAGATATTGCCAACTTTTACACTAATGCCTTTCTCATTCGCTGTTGTATAGGCTTTATGCAATAAAGAAAAGGTCGCAGAAGTTGCCATTTGGTAGCCGCTACTACGCTTAGCGTTAGTAGGTGAATCCGTGCCTGCGGCTTGGGCTAAAATGACATCTCGCATTTGTACATGTTTTTGTGTTGCACCTAAACTGCCAATACGAATAATGCGTTTCACGCCAAAATAATTAATCAGCTCATGGCCATAGAGCACCATAGATGAAATACCCATACCATGACCCATAACGGAAATGCGCTGTCCTTGGTAAAAGCCCGTGTAACCAAGCATATTGCGAACATTCGTGACTTCTACGGCATCGGTGAGATAGGTTTCAGCGATATATTTAGCACGGAGTGGATCACCCGGCATAATAACAGTTTCAGCAAAATCAGTAGGTTGAGCATTAATATGAGCAGTCATCTTTCTATCCTCATGTGGTAATATGCAGATAGTAGTGCTCAATCACTGAATGTATTTAGGACTAAAGTCCGGATTTCACCTTGCCGTAAACCTTTTTGCTTAAAAATGGGTAATTTATCGCAACTTTCAATGTCAAAAAGACGAAAGCTAATAACATTTGAGTGACCTTAAGGTCATTGAAAGTTGATGTAAAACGAATAAAAAGGCTTACTCCTTAAAAGAAGTAAGCCATTTTAGAACGGGTTTAATATCAAAAAATCAATTAAACACGGAATAAACTAAACAGAAGCAAACTCAAGCTTAGTTTGAAAAGGTTTCACGCACGTATACATCAAATTTAACCACTTGGGCATTAGGTGCAACAGCGCCGACTTGCAATTGCTGTTTACCGTGTAATTTCACCGATTTCCAGCTGGTCGCTTCATCTTCGATAGTAAAGCCGCTGGCATCGTACCAAGTGAATTTATATTGCACACGCATATCGGAAGAGGATTTGCTAACAATCAACGCTGAGCCCTGCACTAAATCACCGACTCGGCGTGCATCCACACTCTGTACCGCAATATCTCGGGCAAAGCTGGAATTATCGACGCGGGTTTCACCCAGTGAACTCACTGAAATCCCTGCGGTATGTGAGGCACAAGCACCTAAGGTAAGCGCTGCGGCCAGTAATAACCCTGTATAAACTTGTTTCATATATTTCTCCTAGTCACGCCACAAAATACGCAGCTAGCGCATCATTTCCCATTAAACGACAAACTAATCGAACAGTGCTGAACTCATGCTTAATAACATAGGTTAAATAAAGCATTCTCAATCTAAAATAGTGAATCAGTCATGCTTCATCAATCTAAACTTAATCAGATTAATCAATCAAAAAATGTGCCCGTGCCGTAGCAATAAGCTGCTTACGATTGGTTTGCCAACAATCAATATTCACGTTGGCGACTCGTCGACCCTGACGGGTAATACGACACTCAGCAAAACTATCCTTGTGCAGGCCTGCACGTAAATAGTCGATTGAAAAATCAACGACTTTAGGCACCTTTGCCGTTTGCATAAATACCATTAACTGCACTATCGCCGACATTTCCATAAAGCCCGCAATCACGCCACCATGAATGGCGGGCAACACAGGATTACCGATATTGTCGTCTTTAGCGGGCAATTTAAAAATCAGTTCATCACCAAAACGCTCCACCTTCATGCCAATAAATTTGGCATAGGGAACGTGCTCAAGTAAATGGCCAAAATCATTAAGTTCAGTGGCGCGTTTAACTATGCCTTGCACATCAATAGGCGCTTTAACCTGTGCGTTTTGAGTTGTACTGGCGGCATCTAGTATCGAATTATTTGCGCTCATCACTCTCTCCTATCGCAGGCACGGCTTCACCCATTAACGCTTGCCTAAAGGCATCACCGACCATTTCAGGGCTGATCCGCATAAAAGAGCCGACGGCATGGGCGATGGGATCGTCGATACTGTCTTGGTAAGCAATTGCACGGGTAAAGGCAATATTAGAAGACAACTTGTAACATTCAGCAAATCCAAACACTGGCTTATGGGGCTGAGCGGGCTTCATGTAGTCCACCCGCAAATCGAGCGTAGGTGATATTTCTAATAGTTTGAATTTATGAAAAATTGCGCTCACGACTGCACTACCACACGCGGTATCCATTAAAGTAGTGATCACCCCACCATGGATAACACCGGTATCGGGATACCCAATTAATTCAGTGCTGTAGGGTAACTCAATCAACACATGATGCTCACTCGCCTCCAGTACCGTTAAACCGAGGCGACGACACTGAGCTAATTGATCCACAAACCGCTGCGCCATTTGGGTCAGCGGGAAAAAATCCGAATTGACCTTCATTTGCCTTGGCTCAACATGGGCCCCAGAGGCTCCCCGCCCACAAGGTGGAAATGAATGTGATAGACTTCTTGTCCACCATGTTGATTGCAGTTCATGATCAATCGGTAGCCATCTTTAGCGATACCCGCTTCCGCCGCCAATTTCGCCGCAACCGTCATCATACGGCCAAGTACTGGCTCATCAGAGGCTTTCATGTCGTTCGCCGTTGGGATCAAATGATTCGGCACAATCAAAATATGCGTTGGCGCCTTAGGGGAAATGTCTCTAAAGGCAGTCACAAGTTCATCTTGATACAGAATATCCGCGGGAATTTCGCGACGAATAATTTTGCTGAAAATCGTTTCTTCGGCCATGGGGCGTCCTCCTTGGGTTAGTTGGCATAGTATATACCCAAACAACTTGAAGATGCATGATTCAGCGGGAGTTTAACGCACTTTAGGCAAGGCGGTTATTTGCGGACCTAGTGGGCTAAGTTAAAAATAACCAACACAGCATAAAGTGCGTTAAAACCCGCCGGGACGGAGCGTCTAGGGTACTCCACTCCCGTGTTGCATCAATTCAAAAGGTGGCCGACATTCTGTCATTGATGCGCCTTGAATTGAAGCACCCTAGGCGCTCTGAAATCGTATCTTCAGGTTGCTTGGGTATATTAACAATTAAATACTTTGTGTCTGCAGATATTTTGCTTTTCATTTGCCAGTTGCAGGCATTTTTGGCAGCATGGCCACCATTAAAACACTCAGGTTTTGCAGGATAAATATGATCCATTACCAGATAATCCCCGTCGATCCGAAAGCCCATTTATTCGCTGTCACTATGACATTATCACAACCCAAGCCAGTGCAGGTCTTTAGCCTACCCGCTTGGCTGCCAGGCAGTTACATGGTGCGCGACTTTGCCAAAAATATCATTGAACTCAAGGCACAAGATGCACAAGGCCAAACGCTTAAGCTCACCCAACTAGATAAGCAAACTTGGTCGGTTGACCATAATAGCAGCGAAATCATTCTGACTTATCAAGTGTATGCTTGGGATCTGTCGGTGCGCACCGCGCATTTGGACATGACCCACGGCTTCTTTAACGGCAGTAGCGTGTTTTTATCTGCCCATGATTTTGAAGACACTTTACACACCGTCTCTATAGATCCACCAACAGAGTCAACATTAAGTGACTGGCGCCTTGCTACCAGCATGACTCGCACCAGTGGTGACGATTTTGCCTTCGGCCAATTTTCAGCTAAAAGCTATGACGAGCTCATAGATCATCCGGTGGAAATGGGTTTATTCACCTTAGGAAGTTTTGATGCCTGTGGCGTGAGGCATGATATCGTACTCAATGGTCGCCACCGTGCTTGCATGCCAAGGCTCTGCCAAGATTTAAAGACCATTTGTGAGTATCAGATTAACTTCTTTGGTACGCCTGCACCGTTTAAGCGTTATTTGTTTATGACCACAATATTAGACAATGGCTTTGGCGGTTTAGAGCACAGAGCTTCTACTGCATTAATGTGTTCACGCAAAGACTTACCACTGTCGCTCGATGCGCCAGTCAATAACGACTATCGCACTTATTTATCCCTGTGCAGCCACGAGTATTTCCACAGCTGGAACGTTAAGCGCATTAAGCCTGAATGCTTTTTACCCTATAAACTTGATGCAGAAACCTATACGCCACAATTATGGGCCTATGAAGGCATCACCTCCTATTACGATGACTTTCTTACCTATCGTGCAGGTCTGGTAGATGAACAAAGCTATTTAGATATGCTGAGTGAAACCTTCACCCGTGTCTATCGCAGCCAGGGACGCTTTAAACAAAGTGTTAAGGACTCAAGCTTTAATGCTTGGACTAAGTTCTACAAGCAGGATGAAAACGCACAAAATGCCATCATCAGTTATTACACTAAAGGGGCTCTGTTTGCGCTGTATTTAGATTTAACCCTGCGCAGCGAAACCCAGGGCAAATACAATCTCGACCATGTTATGCAGATTTTATGGCAGGAATATGCTCTGCAAGATAAAGGCACCACAGATACTTGCCATCAAGCCATCGTTGAACGACTCCTTGGTCGTGATTGCCAAGATCTGTTTGCCTACTTAGATAGTACGGACGATATTCCGTTAGCGGCTTTACTCGCCGAATTTGGGGTCAACTTGAGTCTTCGATCCAGTCAAGGTGCGCAAGATGTGGGCGGCGGGCAAGCGAAAGGTTATGAGATTGCATTCGGCGCGAAAACCCAAGCAGCACCTGTTGGATTAAAAATCGTGACTGTCACCCAAGGCAGCCCTGCACACCTTGCAGGGTTAAGTGCAGGTGATGTGTTAATTGCCGCGGATAACCTACAAGTCACAGGACAATTTGAGGCGCAGCTACAGCAGTATCCGCTGGGTGAATCGTTGGATTTACATTGGTTTAGACGGGATGAATTGATGACGGGTGAATTGATGATAACTGCCGCGCCTAAGGATACTGTCGCCCTATCCATTCGTGACAAAAGCAAAATAGCGGCTTGGCTTGGACGTTAATAGGCTTTCGGCTTAAGACTACTTTTGAGAAATAATAAAAGGGGCTTTAGCCCCTTTTATCTGAGATAAGACTTAACTTAAATGTATATCCGTGTGTATATCAATACTGATAGCGACTTAAACCACCACATCGTGCAAATAGGTTTGTGCCCACGCAATCGCTTGACCACGGCTAGACACTCCAATTTTACGGAATACTCGGTACAAATGGGTTTTTATCGTGCTTTCACTGACAAACAACTGATTGGCGATATCTAAATTAGTACTTCCCGTCAACAATGCTTGTAATACTTCACGCTCACGGATAGTTAACGGTTCAGTGTCTTCGAACAACCCAAAATCATCATTTACCCCATTAATGAGCTGAATTGGGATGACCCTATGACCTCGTAAAATATTCGAGAGTCCGAGGCTTATTTCAGTTAAACCTGCATCAAGATAAAATACCCCTGCAGTTGTGGCAGCTTGCATTAAAAAACGTGCATCCACTTGTTTAGGGAACTGCAAATAGACAACCCGCACACTCGGTTGCTCACGGGCAAGTAAACGTTGAAATTGATGGGCTTTTTGAAGATCAACAGTCGCTAAATCGATCACGACCATGGAGGCATTATTATCTTTGATTTTCTCACACATCTCATCAGGGCTGACTTGGGTCAACTTAACGAGAAACTCCTGCGGCCAACGTCCTGCGAGCAATTCCATCAATACTTGCGATCGTGACACTACAATCCAATGTAATATTTTGAACATCCTGCTCACTCCCTGTCTGGTTAACGATTATTCACTTTAAGGATCTAAGATCCTCCAAATACGACTTCAACATCCGTTCAATAGACTTCCAAGTCTACCGTGGTCACGATATTAGCATTAGATAAAACAGATTAAAAAGACTTACGTAAAAAATATTTACCGTACGCAAATCAAAAACTTCTAACACTTTCGTTGACTACACTATCAATCAGAAGTCTTAATTGAAACTGAAAAAAGTTACTGAAATTTTAGGATAAAAGCGTAAGATCATACCAACACAAAAAATAAGGAAATTCCATGTCCAGCAGTAACCCCACCGCTTTTGAAATAAAATCCTATCCTGTGTGGGACAAACCGACGCGATTATTTCATTGGATTAATGTCATTCTTGTACTCGCACTCATCTTAGTCGGTGGCATCATGATGTATCGCACTGAGCTAGGCATATCTGAGTTAACAGGTAAAATTGGCTTGAAAACTTTACACGTGTGCATAGGATATGCGTTTGCAATAAACCTCATCGTCCGCCTTGTGTGGGGTTTTATCGGTAACAAATATGCGCGTTTCAGCCACATGTTTCCCAATGCTAATAGCAAAAGCGAATTAATAGCTTATAAAACTGAATTAGCCGCGGGGAAAAATCCGCAGTATTTAGGTCATAACCCTAAAGGTAAATTTGCCGTGATGGCCATCATGTTGCTATTAGTGACCATAATGATCACTGGACTTTTGCGTGCAGGTACAGATATTTATTATCCGCCGCTAGGTAGTGCTGTACAAAGCTATCTTGCCGATACCAATGTCGAACCTACAAGCTTAAAACCCTATGATGCAACGGGTGTGAACGCAGAAAAAGCGGATGCACTTAAACCAATGAAAGGATTGGCAGGTCAAGTGCACGTCTATGCGGTTTATGTGTTGTTACTGCTGATGTTATTACATGTATTCGCGGTGATTTATACTGAAGTAAAACGTCAACCTGGGATTATTTCAGCCATGTTCTCCGGCAAGAAGATCATCCAAGGTCAGCCAAAAGACGAGTAATCGGTTAGTAAACGGATAAAAATAACGCCAGCATTGGCTGGCGTTATTTATTTAGACATGAAGGTATATACCAACTTTTCTAAACGTATTTTTGAGATTATTTTTTCAGAACAGTTGCTGGGGTACGACCATCATCATGGCAACTTTCACAGGTAGGTTTTTGACCGACATTCATATCATGTACCGCATGACAATCTGCACAGACTAAATTACCGTCATGTGGCTTATGCACAGCGTCCATTTCAGCATAGGTACCATGACAACTTTGGCACTGTGCAAATTCAAAGGCACCATCCGCAGAAGGTGTACCATCTTTATGACAGCTTTCGCATCCACCCGACTCAGCATGGAAATCAGACAATTTTTGATCTGCAGCAAATGCAGTTGGCGACAGCGCTAACGCTGCAAGACTTGCCCCGAAAAGCGCACTTAATAGTTTTTTGCTCACAATAGTATCCTCCAATGGCGATTGTCAGTGGAAATTCTTGTCAGGGTGACTTCCATCTCTCAACCAAAATAAATAGCACGACTCGATATAACTTAGCTAAGGATGAACGAATAAGCAAACCCAAACTAAGCGACACAACTTTATCAACATACTCAAGGGTAAAATGTGCGCTGCATCATGTAACCACATGCTTATATAAGAGTTTTACATCTACCTAACCTAGAGGCTACATAATGTAAATCCCTAAACTGGCAAGCAACAGAATAAATCCCCCTTAATCTAAAACTAAAAGCTCGATTCATGGTGATACTTAAGACAAAGTGATAATAAAAAGGAATGACAATAAGTGAATGGGTACAGAGTACTAGACGAGGATGCTTTAAATAGTGAAGGCACAACATTCAACCAAAACACCTCTGGCACTTAATTCAAATGCCAGAAGGAATTAGCGATAACGGTTAACTCGCCCACTATAACCAATGATACAAATGGCGGTTAGACAGGTAAGCATCAACTCGCATCAAGTTTATTGTCAGCCTCAAGCTCTGTTTTAGGCCAAGCGTTAATCACGGCTTTGACCAACGATGCCAATGGAATGGCAAAGAATACTCCCCATACACCCCATAAACCGCCAAAGACTAAAACGGCCGCTATGATGATCACCGGATGCAAATCCACCGCATCGGAGAATAAAATAGGCACGAGTAAATTACCGTCGAGCGCCTGAATAATACCGTAACCCAACATTAAATAGCCAAATTCAGAACTAAAACCCCACTGAAAAAATGCCACTAGGGTGATAGGTAATGTAACTAAGGTTGCACCGACATAAGGGATCAATACCGATAACCCAGTTAACACACCGAGCAACACCGAATATCGCAGTCCCATCAAGGCAAACAAAATATAAGTTGCGACACCAACGACCACGATTTCGATCACTTTGCCACGAATGTAATTAAAAATCTGTTGGTGCATTTCAAACCACACTTTACGCGCTAGCTGGCGATTTGCGGGAAAAAATCGCTTACTGCCGCGAATCAGTTGATCTTTATCTTTTAAAAAGAAAAACACCAGTAAGGGCACTAAAATCGCGTACACCATCAAGACGAGTAAAGAAGCTGAATAACCGATTAATTGCTTAGCAATATCCAACACATGTTGAGTATCGAGCAGTTTTTTAAGCTCACCAACCATCAGATCTAACTGCTCTGGATTGATAAATCGTGGATATTGATTGATCAGCGTTTGTATTGTCAGCAGGCCTTTATCTATCATGCTAGGCAAGTCGGCAATTAAGCTAACACCTTGACGCCACACACTCGGAATTAAGCCAAATATCAGTAAAACCACGATTCCCAAAAACAACACAATAACCAAGGACGCACCAGCGGTGCGATTAATCCCCAATTTAAGCATTTGCGCCACAGGCCATTCCAATAGAAATGCCAACACAAGAGCGACCAACAGCGGAGCAAGTAAACCTGCCGCAAAATAAATCACTAGCGCGAGCCCGACAAGAATAGCCATTAAGGTCACAGCTTGTGGATCACTAAAGCGCTCTTGATACCAACGAGAAAAAACAGTAAACATGGATCATTCCAATAGTGATGGTTGGCGATGCTTCCCAAACGCTCAGGAAAGTTTATTTATCATGATGTTATTCGAGACTTTACTCAGTTAGACTTTCGCTTCTACACGTCAGCTAAATCAAAAAATCAACTGATAGGAGTAAACAACTTAGCCTGAGCGGCACTCTGGCTCAGAATTAGGCGCTTGATGCTAGTCTAAGAGGATTTAAACATAAAAATCCTCAATTTATCCCTGAGATAGATCAACTTTGGTGACCATCAAGGCTAACAGACCTGCATCATTACGCAACTCTTGCACGACATGCCCTTGTTTTTTTAAATATTGGGGAACATCTCGCCGCGAACCAGAGTCTGAGAGTAAGATATGCAACTGCTCACCCACTCGCATTGGCTTCAATGCAAGCTTCACTTTCACTAAGGGTACTGGACAACGAAAGAGCGTTAAATCAATAAAAATCATAATGAACTTGCTATAGACGAACTTGGGCCATTATCCTAAGTTGCACCTCAAACTACAAGCTAAGTGCAGTATCTGCCTTTAGTTGAGATAATTAGAAATAAAAGGATCCGCTTGCGTAACTTGACTTTTTTGACTCGATTCAAACCTTTTGTTGCAGGCGCACTCTCCTTGATGCTGCTAACCTTCGCCGCCAAAAGCTTTGCCAACAATGACTTACCGGATTTAGGTACGGCCGCAGTTAACACCTTCAGCCTTGAAAAAGAAATGGTTTACGGTGATGCTTATATGCGCATCATTCGCTCATCGGCACCTATGCTAAATGACCCCGTGTTGAGTCAATATCTTACCGAGCTTGGCAATAAACTGGTCGCCCATGCCACAGGAGTAAAAACGCCGTTTTATTTTTTCCTATTACAAAATGATGAAATCAACGCCTTCGCCTTCTTTGGCGGCCATGTTGCCGTGCACACAGGCTTATTTCTCAATGCCGACAATGAAAGCGAACTGGCTTCAGTATTAGGCCACGAAGTGACTCACGTTACTCAACGTCACCTTGCCCGTTCCCTTGAAGCACAGCAAAAAAGTAATCCTGCAACAATTGCCGGTTTGCTCGGTGCCATTTTGTTAACTATTGCTGTACCACAAGCAGGTATGGCGGCACTTGCGACAACCCAAGCTATGGCGACACAATCGAAAATCAACTACACCCGTTTGCATGAAAAGGAAGCCGATCGCATCGGAATGCAAATTCTAGTGGATGCAGGCTTTAATCCTAATGCTGCAGCGGATTTCTTTGGTAAATTAGCCAGTCGTTATCGCTTTACCACAACACCACCACAAATGTTATTAACTCACCCATTACCTGAATCGCGGATCACTGAAGCCCGTAACCGTGCCGAGCAATACCCTAAACGTTATATCCCTGATAATCTTAATTTTCAGCTAGCAAAAGCCCGTATTCAAGTCCGTTTTTCCAGCTATAGCGACGAAGCAGTATTAAGCATGTTTGATCGGCAACTCAACAAACAGACCTATAGCTTCAAAGAGGCGGCACTTTATGGCAAAGCGCTGGCTTTATATAGATTGAAGAAGTTTAATGAATCAGAAAAAATCGTCGATGAGCTGTTAAAAATCGATGATAACAACCTGTTTTATATAGACACTAAATCTGATTTACTGATCGAACGTAAGGACTATGCAAAAGCGATTACTATGCTCGAAGCCCAGCGTAAAATGAAACCAACGTCTCAAGTGATCAATGCCAACTTAGCCAATATATATATCGAAGCCGATCAAGCCCCCAAAGCAATCCCTTTGCTGGAAGATATGATTTTCCTCGATAAACAAAATGAACTGCCCTATCAATTGTTGACTATGGTGTATAAAAAAATCGGCAATCAAGCATTGGAATATTTTTCCACCGCAGAGCTGATGGCCTTAGGTGCTAATTATAAGGGCGCAATCGATCAACTTAACTTCGCCTACCGTGCATCCGAAAATAATCCATTACAGCTTGCACGTATTGAAGCACGTATTCGCCAGTTTAAAATGGCTGATAAAGAGATGGATGCGCTTAAGTAATAAGTTGTTTTACAAATAGATTAAAGACAATTACCCATTTATGCGCCCCGAACACACTGACGGGGCGCGGTTTTTTCTGTTATTATCCGCGCCATTGTTATTTCAGCCCGTATTGAGCCTCTAGTACTATGACCCAAGCGACGATTTACCATAACCCACGTTGTTCAAAAAGCCGTGAAACCTTAGCTTTACTCGAGCAACAAGGCTGCGACATTACCCTAGTGGAATACTTAAAAAATCCCCCTACGGCTAAAGACATCGGCGACATTCTGGTTAAATTAGGCATCAGTGCTCGCGAATTAATGCGCACCAAGGAAGCAGAATATCAAGCCTTGGGACTTGCAGACTCATCACTAACAGAATTGCAGTTGATTGAGGCTATGGTCAACACACCTAAACTCATCGAACGGCCAATTGTGCTCGCCAATCAAAGCGCAGCCATCGGCCGTCCTCCTGAGAATGTGCTTACTATTCTTTAACCCATAATTTTTAAACAAAAATGGCTTTTATTTTCAACCCTTAGGTAGACTTATGACATCCAACACCTTATTTATCCTTAGCCGTTTAGGCTACTTTGCGCTAGTGCTGCTGTTAGGCGGTTGGTTTGTTGGCCAAGGGATTAGCGGTGAATACACCCTGCTATTTAGCCTCTTATGGATAGTGCCGTTATTACTACCCGCAAAGGGAGTTTTCCAAGGTAATCCATACACTTACGCTTGGGCAAGTTTTATTCTGTGCTTATATATGTTACATGGGCTCACCCTGCTTTATGTCACCAATGATGCCTTCGCTTTTGCCTTAATCGAAGTATTATTGATTGGCGTACTGCTAATCGCTTTCCCATTTTATGCCCGCATACGTGGTCGTGAACTGGGATTAGGCCTGAAGAAAAAATCTAAAGAATAGTCCGTTCAATGTATTTTCAGTGCCGTCTCACCTTGCTAGGTATGGCGGCATTTTTTATATTAGAAGGCCAAACCTTGGCTCAAATATCCCTTATGATCTCAGTCTGAATACCCATTTTAACCTTAGTTCTAACCTCCGTTCCGACGTCAATTCCCATCACGACAAAATTAACACTTATTATACTTACACTGACTTTTTGCAACTAAGTGCCCGTGTTATAGTCAGTTTCTCACAGTATAAGCGTCCCATGACGCCACAAAAGTCTAAATAGCACAGCAGAGTTAACAAGGGAGAATGGTGTAATGGGAATGTCGATACCACTGAAATTTTTCGGATTTATGGCCTGCTCGGGCCTACTTGCGGCATGCGGAGGCGATGGTGATGGTGATGGTGATAGTCAACCAGATGATAGTGTAGTCACGCCACCATCCACTTCACTAGCACGCTGCACAGATAGCATTTCGCCACTCATTACCACCACGTCATCCTCAATTCGCTTTCAAACCGAGCAAAATTATGTGGCGGGTCAATCTAGTACTATCATTGCCAATATCCTAAATCGTGACAGCCAAGACTTAACCTTCCGTTGGCAGCAAATCGATGGCCCTAACATAGCACTCGTCAGTCAAAACAGCCCTGTATTAGCCTTTGATACTCCCACCGCAGGCGGCTACCGTTTTAGCTTGCATGTGACGGGCAGTAATCTAGATGTCACCGGAGAAATTGGCATTAATGTCGATCCCGCATCGACGGGTATGCTAAACGTCCGTCAAGATCACCAAGTGGTTGAAGGCAATAATGTGAGCTTAAGACTCGGACAACAATCGGAATTAAGTGCAGCAAATATCTCTTGGTGTATAGCATCTGGCCCAGATTTAATGGTCGATGTGAGCGATCCGTTTAGACCCTTGTTTACCGCGCCAACGGTCACCCAGGATACAATCACTCGGCTCAAAGTGAATGCCAACGTCAATGGCAATCAGCTTAGCGATGATGTCTTTGTGCTAACAACCTCGGCGCCAGCGATCAGCTCACCATACTTCGATACCCCTGTTGCGCGCACCCATGCCTATCGTCCGACTTCACCTTACGCCAATGTGCTAGCAAACTGTGTTTACTCCAATCAGCTTCATGATAGCTGCACTATCAATACCTTACCTTTGATAGGTCAAACCTCAAGCGATCTCAATCACGAGACGATTCTAAATCGAGTACTGGTTTCCCACGATTGGATGGGTGATAACTTTGCCGCTTTCTTAGCCCAGATGGACCCAAATAGCGACTTTGCCCGCCTGTTACAATCCGTTACAGCCGTGGTGATTAGCTATGATGTACGCCCTTCTTTTTACTGGGTAGTCACAGGGGCAATTTATCTCGATCCCAATGATTTATGGCTTACGTCTACCCAGCGCGACACTATTAATGAAGCGCCGGATTACCGCAGTAATTTTGGAAATGATCTTAACTTTGTGATGCCTTGGCGTTATGTAAAAGATAACCAATATGCCTCCCTTGGCGTGCCTATCACCGTCAGAGCAAACCGCACATTAGCGCAAATCAACCCCGATCTGGCCTCCTTGTTGTATCACGAGCTCGCCCATGCCAATGACTTTTTTCCACGCAGCGTGCATGCCACACTCACAGGGCCAAGACTGTTAGATGACTACAGCCGCCGCAATGCCAACAAGAGTCTAATTTCAGATCAAGTCAGCAAAACCTACCCATTAACGAGTACTGAAATGATGGGACTTGCCAATGTTAGTTTCCTCGGCGCAGCGGCGAGTAATGTGCAAAAGACCTATCAGGCATCGGATGTCAGTACTTTCTTTTCTGCCGATATCGCCAGCGACTTCTATGCCTATTCCAGTACCCGTGAAGACACGGCCATGTTATTTGAGGAAGCCATGATGAGTTATCGCTATCAAATATTGCGTGATGTCGCCGTCACCAATAAACCTGCGATATTAACTGCGGATTCGCTGATTATTGACTGGGGACAAAGGGGAAGAATTGCGCAAGACAGTCTAGAAAATCGCGCCGCGTTGGTGATTGATGAAATGCTGCCAGAGCTTAATGGGATCAGTCTGATCGAAAGCCTACCCGAGCCAATTAATATGGTGCAAGGTCAAAGCTGGCGTCAAACACTGGCAATATCGCCTGCGAATACGCATCTCAAAGGCCAAAGCAATGCAGCTGCAATTAATGCCGAGTCTCGTTTTGAAGCCGAACTTCGCTTAAGTGGTGATCGTCACCAGCATCCACAACAATAGCGTTTTAAATTTTAGATAAACAAAAGCCCGTATGCATTAAACATGACGGGCTTTACTCTTTTTGGCTTTAATGCCAGTAGGTTTTGTATCTTCAGAACGAACACAAACCATGCTGTATCTAAAGGTGTAGCATCTCTTTGGCAAACGGAATCGTGAGCTTACGCTGATGCACTAATGAGGCTTTATCTAACTTATCCAATACATCAAACAAGGTCCGCAAATCCCGCGCCATACGGTTCAGTAAAAAACGCCCGACATCTTCCGGTAATTGCAGGCCACGCATAGCGGCGCGGCGTTGCAGTGCGGCAAGTTTTTCATCATCTGCCATGGGTTGCAGTTGGTAATTCAACCCCCATTGCATACGTGAAACAAGATCTGGCAAGAGGAACCCAGCATCCGCAGGAGACGAGCTGCCGCTGACTACTAAGGCGCAATTCTTATTTTCTGCGACGCGATTGTAGAGATCAAAAATCGCCTCTTCCCAAACGGGGTGGCCGGCGATGGCATCGACATCATCGATACAAACCAAATCCAACTGTTCTAGGCCTTCAAGCAATGCGGTCGAAATACTCGCATGTATGCCTAAGGGAATATAAAAGCTGCGACGCTCCACTTCATTAGCGTGCGCGCAAGCAGCGTGCATTAAATGGGTTCGACCCGATTTAACTGGGCCCCACAAATAGATGGCGGCTTCACCATGCCCTTCGGCATTCGCTCTCAATTTTTGAATAAGTTCATCATTACCCGCGGCGGGGTAATAACTATTAAAGGTTTCGTCGTCTGGCAAATGCACAGGTAACGAGAGTTGCAGAGGTGAGTTTAAGGGCACTCGGTCTTCTCAATATTAAATAAAAACAATGCCGTGCTTAACTAAGCACGGCCGATAACATCTTAATGTAAACGCCATTCATACACAGGTTTGCCAGTTTGATTAGAGACAGGGCTAAATTCACCTGCACTCACAGGTGCGACCACAGAAATACGCGGCTCTAAGCTTAATAAGCGTTGTAAATCCGTCTCTGAGCCAAATAAATCTAACGAGAAAGTCACAGTATTACCTTGAATATGCGTTAACGTGGCATTTTTAATCGCGCTGAGTTGCTTCAAATATTTTTCAACTTCAACTAATTGCGCCATTTTTTGGATATTAACGAAGGTAACACTCGCACCAAGCTGAGTACCAGTATCGGCAATCGCATACTTAGTAAAATAGTATTCACCTAACGCCGCCATCATAGCGGTAATCGCTTGGGCCGAATTTTCAGCAGTACCGTTGTAACTGAATAACGGTGGCGTCAAAGAGTCAATGGTAGCCTTAGTATAAAGATTTAAACGATAACGAACCTGATTCCCGGCGGCATCAATTGCCACTAGCGCCAAAAAGTCAGCTTGATAACGGCCAGATACACTCGCTACTATGTCGGCAAACATCCCTTTAATATCGTTAGGATTTATACCCATCAACTCATCAAGATCTAAGATAGGCAAGAGTACAGGTATACCGCGGGCATAGGAAAAATCGCTAAAAATCTTACGTTCGGCTAACGCAGATGAGTCACCCAATATCATAGTGTCGCCATCACCAGGCATAGCGACCCAAAATAAGGTCAGCGGGCGTTGAGTTCCCCAAACAGGCAATTGTGCCTGGCGCAGTAACGCCACTATGCGGCGGTGCTCAAAACTCGCGGTCAACAGCAATTGGCCATTTTGCTCGATATAACCATACTGGCTCAGCAAGGTATCAGGATTACTGAGCTGAGATTGGATTAGGCTGTTATCGAGGGATCGCGCCGTCCCAGTGTTCTTGATAATGACTTGCTCAAGTGCACTTTTTAAGGCTTTGTCGCGTTCAGCAACTGCGCGCGAAGACACAGGCACATTGGCCTCATCTAATTTACTCACCTCAACAGCATTGACGCTATTAATCGTGAACAGACAATATAGAAATGCAATTAAGCTCGGCTTCAATAGGAATTTCAGCATCTTTGAGTAGTTGAAGTAGCGTCAGATGAGGCAAATTGTACCATAGTTAGCGCCTTAAGCGAGTCTTGCCAAAATTTAGCCCCATTTCCGTGCCAGCCATAGCACAGAAAACCCAAACAGTGATCAACGTCGGCAAAACAGGCGATTTTCTCCTGCTCAAAATCCAACAAACTGTTATCATTTGGCGGTTTACCCTAAATTAACGAGAATAATAAATGAGACGACTCGCTATCCCCCTACAGGGCGCGCAAATGCTATTTGTGGCCTTCGGTGCCCTAGTACTAATGCCGCTACTTACAGGGCTCGACACCAGTGTGGCATTGTTTACCGCAGGTATCGGTACCCTACTCTTCCAATTGATTACTAAACGCCAAGTGCCTATCTTCCTCGCATCTTCCTTCGCCTTTATTGCCCCCATACTTTATGGCGTGCAGACTTGGGGAATTCCATCCACAATGGGCGGCATTATGGCCGCGGGCGTGGTCTACGTCATGCTCGGCGCCTTGGTTAAAGTGCGCGGCACTGACTTTATTCACAGACTATTGCCCCCAGTCGTAGTGGGACCTGTGATCATTATTATCGGCCTTGGCTTAGCCCCCGTGGCGGTGAATATGGCATTAGGCAAGAGTGGTGATGGTAGCTTGACTTTAGTCGCTACAAATACGGCGTTATTTATTTCGCTCGCATCGCTTGGTACCACTATCGCGGTGGCCATTTTCGCAAAGGGCCTCCTCAAAGTGATGCCTATTTTAGCAGGTATTATAGTAGGTTACAGCTTAAGCCTAGCCTTTGGCATTGTTGATTTTGCAGTCGTGACCGCTGCAAGTTGGATTGCTATTCCTAAATTTGTCGCGCCAGAATTAAACTGGTATGCCATCGCATTTATGATCCCAGTGGCAATCGCCCCTGCGGTAGAACATATAGGTGATATTCTGGCGATATCCAACGTTACGGGTAAAGATTTTATGAAAAAACCCGGCCTGCATCGCACGCTAACGGGTGACGGGATTGCCACAATTGCAGCCGCAGCCTTTGGTGGTCCACCGAACACAACTTACTCTGAAGTGACAGGTGCAGTAACCTTAACCCGAAATTTTGATCCTAAGATCATGACTTGGACTGCCATTACCGCCATCACTTTAGCCTTCGTTGGCAAACTAGGTGCGCTGATGCAAACTATCCCCGTCCCAGTGATGGGCGGTATCATGTGTTTGCTATTTGGTTCCATTGCCGCAGTTGGCCTCAACACCCTTATTCGTAATCATGTGGATTTATCAGAGCCACGTAATTTAAGTATTGTCGGTGTTACCTTAGTCTTTGGTATCGGCGGCATGGCATTTGGCATAGGTTCATTCAGTCTGACCGGTATTAGCTTGTGCGGTATTGTCGCTATTACCATGAACTTACTATTACCCGCGACTAAGCCACACAATAAACACCACGAGTCTGATGTGACGCCTCATTAATCACGGCTTGAAGACACGATCAATTTCGAAGTAGGTCATTGAAAAATGACCACTTTATAAAATTGATCGTTTCTTAAGAAACCACCATAAAAAAGCCGCCGTGATATCAATCACGGCGGCTTTTTTATGAAGCAATATTTTTATGAAGTAAGAATTAACTCTTACTCTTCAGTCTTGATCTTAGCGGCAGCCGCTTTGATCAAAGGTTGTAATTCGCCTTTTTGGAACATGTCCACTACGATATCACACCCACCGATCAACTCGCCTTCAATCCACAATTGTGGAAAAGTCGGCCAGTTAGCAAACTTAGGTAATTCTGCGCGAATGTCTGGATGCTGAAGAATATCCACGAATGCAAACTGCTCGCCGCAGTTAATCATGATCTGAGCTACCTGTGACGAGAAGCCACAGCTTGGTAACTTAGGAGAGCCTTTCATATAAACAATGATAGGGTTTTCCGTGATCTGCTGCTTAATTTTCTCTACTGTTTCCATTTTGATTCCTAAGTAGGATGACGTTGACTCAATGCGACTATTGTACGTCAGCTAGACGCAGAACAAAATCCCACAGTTTGTAAGGTTATGTCGACATTTGATTTTTCGATGGCGTCTATCTAGTCAATTAGCTAAACAATGATTCACATCACAAATTTTATCGGTACAATAGTCCTAAGTGAGCACGTTTAAGAAACGATAACCTAAGACCATGGAGAGATACTAATGGCTTTCGAATTACCCGCATTACCATATGCAAAGAACGCACTAGAACCACACATTTCTCAAGAAACCATAGAATACCACTACGGCAAGCACCACAACACTTATGTTGTGAAGCTAAACGGCTTAATCGAAGGAACTGATTTCGCTGGCAAATCTTTAGAAGATATCATCAAAACTTCTACGGGTGGCGTGTTTAACAACGCAGCTCAAGTGTGGAACCACACTTTCTACTGGAACTGCTTAGCCCCTAATGCTGGCGGCGAACCAACAGGCCCAGTTGCTGATGCAATCAATGCCGCTTTCGGTTCATTCGACGCATTCAAAGCGCAATTTACTGATTCAGCAGTAAACAACTTCGGTAGCGCTTGGACATGGTTAGTGAAAAAAGCCGATGGCACTCTTGCTATCGTTAACACTAGCAATGCAGCGACGCCACTGACTGACAGCACAGTAACACCAATCATGACAGTTGACGTGTGGGAACACGCTTACTACATCGATTACCGTAACGTGCGTCCTGACTACCTTGCCCACTTCTGGCAATTAGTTAACTGGGACTTCGTTAACCAAAACTTCGCAGGTTAATTCATTTAACCTAACGTTGTTTACTGCCGAATGAGCAGTGGGTTAATCCCAGTAAAAAGAGCCCTAGTGGCTCTTTTTTTATGCCACTCGTTTGCCGCCCATCCCTTATCCTACCGATTTATCCTCCGCTAACTACAAGTGCAATAATTGCGTTTGCAACTATTTGTTATTGTTTTTATTTGATATTTTTTTGACACAGATAGTGAGTTTGTGTCTAAGATTAGAGTAGGAGGCTGGCTAGCCAGTTATCCGTTCCATGACATCACTGGCGTTTCAGGGGGTTTATATGGGCATTTTCGAGCATTACCAAAAGCGCTACGAACAAAAACTCGATGAAGAATATTCTTTGCAGGAGTTTCTGGACATCTGCAAGGGAGATCGCAGCGCTTACATGTCAGCATCAGAGCGACTACTGCTTGCAATTGGTGAAGCAGAAGTCATTGATACCGCAAAAAATCCAACACTTAGCCGTATTTTTTCGAATCGACTTATTTCACGCTATCCCGCATTTAAAGATTTCTTCGGCATGGAAGACGCCATAGAGCAAATTGTGGCTTACCTAAAGCACTCGGCTCAAGGATTAGAAGAATCCAAACAAATTCTATACCTACTGGGCCCAGTGGGCGGCGGTAAGTCATCACTCGCCGAAAAACTCAAAGCCCTAATGCAAAAAGTGCCCATTTACATTCTGAGCGCGAATGGAGTCCGCAGCCCAGTCAACGATCACCCCTTCTGCCTGTTTGATGTGGAAGAAGATGGACAGCTGTTAAAAGAGGAATTCAACATTCCCAACCGTTATCTGAAAACCATCATGTCGCCTTGGGCGGTAAAACGTCTGCATGAGTTTGGTGGCGATATCTCCAAATTTCGCGTGGTAAAAGTCTTTCCATCCATTCTGGACCAAGTGGCAATAGCGAAAACTGAACCTGGTGATGAAAACAACCAAGATATTTCGTCCCTTGTCGGTAAAGTCGATATTCGGCAACTCGAACATTTCTCCCAAGATGATCCCGATGCTTACGCCTATTCAGGCGCATTGTGCCGTGCAAACCAAGGGGTGATGGAATTCGTCGAGATGTTTAAGGCACCAATTAAAGTGCTGCATCCACTACTGACTGCGACGCAAGAAGGTAACTATAACGGCACTGAAGGCTTATCGGCCCTGCCCTATAGCGGGATTATTCTGGCTCACTCAAACGAGTCCGAGTGGTCAACCTTCAAAAACAACAAAAACAACGAAGCCTTCCTCGACCGTGTTTACATAGTCAAAGTGCCCTACTGTTTACGGGTCTCAGAAGAGCTGCAAATCTATCAAAAACTGCTAATCAACTCTGAGTTATCGAAAGCGCCCTGCGCTCCCGGCACCTTAGAAACCTTAGCGCAATTTAGTGTGTTGTCACGCATCAAGCCGCCTGAAAACTCCTCCA
Organism: Shewanella sp. SM87; assembly: GCF_025653705.1. NCBI lineage: Bacteria > Pseudomonadati > Pseudomonadota > Gammaproteobacteria > Alteromonadales > Shewanellaceae > Shewanella > Shewanella sp. SM87. The sequence continues at coordinate 38,153 of NZ_JAKKSC010000022.1, read as the reverse complement.
TCTACTCTAAGATGCGGGTATATGACGGTGAAAGCCTGAAAGATACCGATCCTAAGGCTAAGTCTTACCAAGAATACCGTGATTACGCAGGTGTCGATGAAGGCATGAATGGACTATCCACCCGTTTCGCCTTTAAGATTTTGTCGCGGGTATTTAACTTCGACCATTCAGAGATCGCCGCCAACCCAGTACATTTATTCTATGTCCTCGAACGACAAATTGAACAAGAACAGTTCCCCGGCGATACCGCCGAACGTTATCTTGAATTCCTAAAAGGTTATTTGATCCCTAAATATGTGGAGTTTATCGGTAAAGAAATTCAAACCGCTTACTTAGAGTCTTACTCTGAATACGGCCAAAATATCTTCGACCGCTATGTTACCTACGCCGATTTTTGGATCCAAGATCAAGAATACCGCGACCCAGAAACGGGTCAGCTATTCGACCGCGCCGCCCTCAATGCTGAACTTGAAAAGATTGAGAAGCCCGCGGGGATCAGTAATCCTAAAGATTTCCGTAATGAAATCGTCAACTTTGTGCTGCGCGCCCGCGCGAATCATGAGGGTAACAATCCACTCTGGACCAGCTACGAGAAACTTCGCACAGTGATCGAGAAGAAAATGTTCTCCAACACAGAAGATTTACTGCCTGTTATTTCCTTTAACGCCAAAACGTCGAACGACGATCAACGCAAACACGATGATTTCGTCAATCGCATGATGGAGAAAGGCTATACCAAAAAACAAGTCCGACTCTTGTCTGAGTGGTATTTACGAGTTCGTAAATCTTCTTAAACTTGCGCTAACTAAGTACAGGGCTTTGGTGTTGCCAAAGCCTTCGCTGGGTTTTGGGAGGTGCGTATGGCGAACTTTATCGATAGACGGTTGAATGCGAAAGGAAAAAGCACAGTCAACCGCCAACGCTTTATCAATAGATATAAGCAACAAATTAAAAAAGCCGTCAGCGATGCAGTGACTCGTCGCAGCGTAACGGATGTAGATAAAGGCGAAAAAATCAGTATCCCAACACGGGATATCAGTGAACCTATGTTTCACCAAGGCAAAGGCGGTGTCAGGGATAGAGTGCATCCCGGTAATGACCAATTTACCCGTGGCGATAAAATTGACCGACCACCTGGTGGTTCAGGCGGCGGTTCGGGCAAAGGTGAGGCCTCAAACTCGGGTGAAGGCGACGATGACTTTGTGTTCGAAATCTCTAAAGACGAGTATCTAGAGTTATTGTTTGAGGACTTAGAACTCCCCAATCTACAAAAAAATCGCCTCAATAAACTGGTGGAATACCAAATCTACCGTGCTGGGTTCACCAATGATGGCGTTCCCGCTAACATCAATATTGTCCGTTCATTACGTTCATCCCTTGCTCGTCGCATTGCTATGTCGGCCAGTAAAAAGAAACTATTAAAAGAGTTAGAACAAGAGCTTGCTGAACTGGAAAATATTCCAGGTACTAAGGCGGAGTTGATTTTGGATTTAAAAGCTCAAATTGAGGAGTTAAAACAAAAAATTGCCAGAGTGCCGTTTATCGATACCTTCGATCTGCGCTTTAATAACTATGCCAAACGGGAAATCCCTTCTAGCCAAGCTGTGATGTTCTGCTTGATGGATGTGTCTGGTTCTATGGATCAGGCAACTAAAGATATGGCAAAACGCTTCTATATCTTGCTGTATCTGTTCCTCACCCGTACCTATAAAAACTTAGAAGTGGTCTATATTCGTCACCATACCCAAGCTAAAGAAGTCGATGAACATGAGTTCTTCTACTCCCAAGAAACGGGTGGCACTATAGTATCGAGTGCATTGAAATTAATGCATGAAATTCAACAAGCCCGCTACCCCGCCGATGAGTGGAATATTTACGCAGCCCAAGCATCCGACGGTGATAACTGGGCCGACGATTCACCTACCTGTAGGCAATTGTTAGAACAAAAAATCTTGCCACTGGTGCGCTATTACAGCTACATCGAAATCACCAATCGCGCCCATCAAACCTTGTGGCGTGAATATGAATCCCTGCAACAGCATTACGACAACATCGCCGTGCAGCACATACGTCAAGCCGAAGATATTTACCCTGTCTTTAGGGAGCTATTCAAGAAACAAGCGGTTTAAGGGGGCACTATGGGGATAACTAAATCAACACCTTGGACACCACTGAGCGATGGTCCCGACTGGAGCTTCGAGCTACTGCAAGACTACCTCAAGGAAATTGAGCGGGTGGCAGCGCTCTATAAACTCAGCACTTACCCAAATCAAATTGAAGTCATCACTGCTGAACAGATGATGGATGCTTATGCTGGCATAGGCATGCCCATAGGTTACACCCATTGGTCTTTCGGCAAACGTTTTATCGAAACCGAGCAAGGTTACAAACGTGGCCAAATGGGGCTCGCCTATGAAATTGTGATTAACTCTAACCCCTGTATCGCTTACTTAATGGAAGAAAATACCATCACAATGCAGGCGCTGGTGATAGCTCACGCCTGTTTCGGACATAACAGCTTTTTTAAAAACAATTACTTATTTAAGACATGGACAGATGCGAGCTCGATTATTGACTACCTTGTCTTTGCTAAAAACTACATCAGTGACTGCGAGCAAAAATACGGTGTAGAACAAGTCGAAAGCGTCATAGACTCCTGTCATGCGCTAATGAACTATGGTGTCGATCGTTATAAACGTCCCTCTGAAATCTCATTCAGGGAAGAACAAGCAAGACAAAAGGATCGCGAGGCTTACCTTCAAAGCCAAGTAAATGATTTATGGCGCACGATTCCGACCCATCAACATGAGCAGTCTCAATCTAAAAAACGTCGTTTCCCCGCCGAACCGCAGGAAAATATTTTATATTTCATCGAGAAAAACGCTCCTTTGCTTGAACCATGGCAAAGGGAAATAATCCGTATTGTGCGTAAAATGGCGCAATATTTTTATCCGCAAAAACAAACTCAAGTGATGAATGAAGGCTGGGCAACCTTCTGGCATTACACTATCTTGAATCACTTATACGACGATGGCGTGGTTACTGACCGCTTCATGATCGAGTTTTTGCAAAGCCATACAGGCGTTGTTGCCCAACCCGATTACAACAGTCGTTATTACAGTGGCATCAACCCATACGCTTTAGGCTTTGCCATGTTCACCGATATTCGGCGTATTTGTGAAAATCCAACCGATGAAGATAAAGCTTGGTTTCCCGACATTGCTGGCAGTAATTGGATAGAAACGTTGCATTTTGCGATGCAAAACTTTAAAGATGAAAGTTTTATTAGCCAATATCTCTCACCTAAAGTTATCCGCCAATTTAAATTGTTTGGTATCCATGATGATGAGAAACGCAATTATCTTTCGGTATCCGCGATCCACGATGAACGGGGCTATCAAGATATTCGCCAGTTACTATCACAACAATATAACCTGTCTAATATTGAGCCAAATATCCAAGTACATAATGTGGAAATCAACGGTGATCGATCCTTAACCTTACATTATGTGCCAAATAACGATATTCCCTTAGCCAATAGCCATAAAGAAGTATTAAAGCATTTACATCGATTATGGGGTTTCACTGTCACCTTAGAGCAAAAAAATGCAGATGCGAGTATTAGCGTCTTAGCATCCTGCCCTGAAGCCAATAAACCAGAATAATAAGCACAATAAAAAGGCCGTTTCCAATTGAAACGGCCTTTTTGTTTATTTAGCGCTATCTTAACACGATATCACTCACAGAGATTAATGATCTTGAGCAATAGAAGCTGGCATATCTTCGCGTAATTGTAACCACATCTTACCGCTATTCATGCCATAGGTACGCATTAGCGCAGAGACATCGAGGTAATTTTTCGCCTGAGCCAACAGTTCTAATTCTTTGTAAAAGTTCAATGCTAATAAACGCGCATCTGAGCTGGTAAAGTAATAACGCCCAACTCGACTATACAAACCTTTAAATCCGTTTAATATCAAAACGTAAAGTGGATTTCCAGACGAAAACGCTAAGGTGTGATGCAGTAAGTAGTCAAATTCAGCATAGGATTCAGCCGTATCTTCAAGCTGGTGAATCTTTGCAAGTACCTCCACAGCGGTATCCGGGTTATAACGTAAAGCACCGCGAAAATAGATAGCACTGACGTTCGTTCTAGCTGACAAGAGTTGGTCAACCAATACCGGAAAACCCTCGGGATTCAAATCAGCAATAGTCTCAAGGATGTTTAAGCCTGAGGTTTCCCAAAAGTTGTTAACCCGTGTTGGTTTGCCATGCTGAATTTTCAACCAACCGTCACGCGCCAAGCGCTGTAGCACCTCACGCAGAGTGGTGCGAGTCACACCAATCAATTCTGAAAGCTCACGTTCAGCCGGTAAAATGGACCCTGGAGGAAATTTGTTTTCCCAAATTGATCTCACAATATACTTCTCTGCAAAACTTGCAGGTCCTTTGGCATTGATAATCATCAGCCCACTTATCCAGTTGTTGTGCGTCGTAATGGTCACTGATCATACCAGAGCGGTAAAAAATGGAAACCATTCACTTAAAATCACTGTGTTATCGCCGTGTAAATGTCACAGAATCGTTCAAAAAAACGACCAAGGTCAATACAGGATGGGCCAATTTTGCCGCTTAGCTCCGCTTTTTGAAATGTCGGTATCAGTAACTCATTACATTAGCTTTCTCTTTAGGCTAGACTCATTTAACTAACGCAGGTATTGATAATAATCACGTGCAATTTTTAACATAATTAGAAGAGAGGCTGCCATGCCGGCGACAATGAGTCAGGCGTTTATTGGGAACTTCTTAGGAAATTCTCCTAAGTGGTACAAAACCGCAATACTGTCATTTTTAATTATCAATCCAATACTCTTTTTCTATGTCGACCCCTTTGTGGCTGGTTGGGTATTGGTTCTAGAATTTATTTTTACCTTAGCAATGGCATTAAAATGCTATCCATTACAGCCTGGCGGATTATTGGCAATTGAAGCCGTCGCGATCGGAATGACATCGGCAAGCCAAGTCTTACATGAAATAGAAGCCAACCTCGAAGTATTATTACTCTTGGTGTTTATGGTCGCTGGTATATATTTCATGAAGCAATTGCTGCTATTTGGCTTCACAAAAATCATTACTAAAGTGCGCTCTAAAATTTTAGTGTCATTAATGTTTTGTTTGGCTTCAGCCTTTTTATCAGCCTTCTTAGATGCGTTAACGGTTATTGCCGTCATTATCGCGGTCGCTGTGGGTTTCTATTCTATTTACCACAAGGTCGCTTCTGGAAAAGATTTCGGCGCCGATCACGATCATACCTCTGAAGGTAAAAATGATGATGGTGAAGATCAGTTAAATGAAGAAGAACTCAGTGCATTCCGTGGTTTCCTACGTAATCTGTTAATGCATGCGGGTGTGGGTACTGCGCTGGGCGGCGTGTGTACTATGGTCGGTGAACCACAAAACCTTATTATCGCCGCGCAAGCAAATTGGCAATTTGGTGAATTCGCCGTGCGTATGTCACCCGTTACTGTTCCTGTATTAATCTCGGGTATCTTAACTTGTTACTTAGTTGAAAAATTTGGCATTTTTGGTTATGGCGCTAAGTTGCCAACGGCCGTTCATCGGATCTTATGTGAATATGCCGCCCATGAAGATGCGCGCCGTACCAATAAAGACAACATGAAGTTAATCGTCCAAGCCTTAGTGGGTGTCTGGTTGATCGCAGGACTTGCATTACACTTGGCTTCTGTGGGCCTAATTGGTCTTTCTGTGATTATTTTAACCACAGCCTTTAACGGCGTTACCGATGAGCATGCCCTCGGTAAAGCTTTCGAAGAAGCACTGCCTTTTACCGCGTTATTAGCTGTCTTCTTTGCGGTTGTTGGCGTGATTATCGACCAGCACTTATTCGCACCAGTGATCCAATGGGCACTGAGTTATCAAGGCAATACTCAGTTGGTGATTTTCTATATCGCCAACGGATTGCTGTCTATGGTGAGTGATAACGTGTTCGTCGGCACTGTGTACATTAACGAAGTGAAAGCGGCATTGATTAACGGTCAAATCAGCCGTGATCAATTCGACTTGCTGGCCGTTGCGATTAATACTGGAACTAACTTACCTTCGGTTGCCACACCCAATGGTCAAGCGGCGTTCTTGTTCCTACTAACCTCTGCCCTAGCACCACTTATCCGCTTATCCTATGGCAGAATGGTATGGATGGCATTGCCTTACACTATCGTGCTGTCAATCGTAGGTGTCATGGCGATTCAAACGGGTTTCTTAGAACAAGCCACCCAATATTTCTATGATTCCCAGATAATCATCCATCACAGCGCTAGTGAAGTTTTAGAACCGATGACTGGACATTAATCTTCTTTATTGACTGAACTTTATTTAATAAGTAGAGTCCAAAAAACGCCCCATGTCTGAGGGCGTTTTTTGTTGATATGGAGCTCACTTTGACTGTAATGACTCGCTTTGCCCATTCCCGTTCATCTTGGTTTATTCTCGCAGGCACAGCCCTTGGGTTAGAAGCAGCCGCACTGTATTTTCAATATGTCATGAAACTGGAACCCTGTGTCATGTGTATTTACCAAAGACTCGCTATTTTTGGTTTATTGGCAGCAGGTCTCATTGGCATGACAGCACCCAAATATCGAATAGTCAGGATCTTAGCTGCCGTGCTCTGGGCCATCAGTGCAACTTGGGGATTAAAACTAGCCTTATCGCTCGTAGATATGCAAGCCAACCCATCCCCTTTTTCAACCTGTTCATTCTTACCTGAATTTCCAGCTTGGATGCCATTACACGAATGGTTCCCTGCCGTTATGATGCCTACTGGCATGTGTACTGATGTACCTTGGGTCTTTATGGGGGTAACGATGCCCGAATGGATGGTAGTGGCTTTCAGTGGCTTCTTAGTCGCTTGGTTACTCTTTATTGTGCCTGTCCTAAGTAGTTCAAATAAACCATCTCTTTATAAATAACGAGTTTGAGATAAGGCAGGCATAAAACCTGCCTTTTTATTGACGATTGTATTCCACTTATCCTATTCAATCCTCGCAACTTAAACATATGCCAATAGCAAAACAGTGAGAAAGCGCTACACTGGCTCAATGAAAAGTGGTGATTTGGAAACTGGGGATTATGGGAAAAAGTTCGACATCTGAGCCACACACGCCATTAACCCAATGGCAAAACAGTTTGCCATTCAAATTTAGCCTTATTCAGCTCGTCATTGCCGCTATTTTGATTTGTAGTACAGCTTGGGTGATGCTAAGCATTCAACGCCAACAAGTTATTGATCAGCAAGCCGTGTTAAACCAAAACTATGGCCAGTTGATTATTGCCAAACTGCAAGAAATGACTTCACAGGTTGAAACCGTAGTCGACTCTATTTCCAGTATTGCCAAACTTTACCGCTATGATCATGAGCAACTGGTGAAAACCATTCCCACGTTGCTGAAACTCGATAGTCAACAACGCATCATCTCTGGTGGCGGCGTCTGGCCGGAACCCGGCGCGTTTAATCAGCAAAAATTTCGAGATAGCCTGTTTTGGGCACACAATGTAAACGATGAATTAGTCGCCATTGATTCCTATAACAAAGACACGTTCCCAAGCTACCACACCGAAGAATGGTATCGCCCGACGCGCTATTTTCCTGCAGGTAAAATTTTCTGGTCAAAATCTTATTTCGATCCGACAACCCATGAGTCAATGATCACAGCCTCAGGCGCTATGTGGATGGACCATCAGTTTATTGGTGCCGCCACTGTGGATATCAGTTTAGAAAAGCTCAATGTGCTATTACGCAATACTATGATTAATGTCAGAGGCTATGTCATAGCATTAGATCATCAAAACCAAGTACTCGCCTATCCAGATGCCAATAACGATCTTAAGCATCAAACCAATACCAATCATTCTTTCGTCACCTTCAATCATCTCGCCAGCCAACAGCCAGATTTCAGCCCCGTCGAAGTCGCATTACAGAGTGCAGATAAAGCCTTTATAGAAGCGGCGATTGCCGAGCGCGTTTTTACCCAAGAACAGATGCAGCATCTAACGAGACTAAGTCATCAAAATGAGCGTGACATGTTAGCGGCCATCGTAAATAACAATGCCTTAAATCATTTTACTGCCCCGAAATTACTGACGTCGGTAACTTTGACCCATGATCCAATCCTTAAAACGGCATCTCTCGTTTCGGTATTTCTCATGCCAAATACCTATTGGAAGGTACTTGTCGTCACCCCAATTTCACCGCTGCAGGATACCGCTAAACATTTAATCGAAAAGGTCGGCGTTTATTTAGTCTGTATTCAACTATTAGGCTTAATTCTATTATTCTTACTCCAGCACCGACTATTTATCACCCCCATTATTGAAATCGTCCAAGCCTTAAAACGTAATGATTCCGCCTCTATCGAACTCAAAGCCAATAACAGCCATGACGAAATTGGCTTATTGGCAAAAACATTCCTGTCGCGTACTCGACAGCTTGAAGTGGCAATGGCGAGCTTAGATGCGAGTAACCTGGCACTAGAACAGCAATTGCAGAGCCAAAACCTGTTTCAACTGGAGTTAAAGCGCCATAAAGAACAATTGAGGGCTTTACTTAAATTTTCTCAAAATCTCATCTATATCAAAGATCTTCACGGTAAATATATTCTCGTCAATGACAAATATTGTGAAATCTTAGGTATAGAACGCAGACGCATTATTGGCACCTCTGATTTTGAGATATTTCCCAGCCAATTTGCCCACGAGTATCAACAAAATGATCGACGCGTTCTGCATAATCATGAAGCCATAAACTTCGAAGAAGCTATTCCATCGCCCCTAGGCAATCTTATTTATATCGTGACTAAATTTAAGATCAAAGATGATGACGATACCGTTATTGCAGTCGGTGCTATCGCCTTTGATATCACCTTACAAAAAATTAAAGAGCAAGAACAAGAAAAGTTACTTTTAGGGCAAGTCGAGGCGCTTAATCACCTACAAGAACAAGTTCGCCTCAATAATCAACATAACCATGAACTCCATCTGCTCCAAGACAAATCAACCCAATTACTTGAGAAGCATCATCAACTCAATCTCAGTCGTGAACAAAGCCAACAGCTAATGCAAAATTTTCTAGCTGAAATGATGACGCAAATTATGCATGAACAAGATCAGCTACTCGCCAAAGTGTGCCAACTTCAGCCAATAGATAATGCTAACGACCAAAATCAGATCACCGAAATCATGGTGACTCAGGCAGATAAACTGCGACATATTGCCCAGTTATTAACGAATCATCAAAATGACATTCGGCCACTACATCTCGCACAATTTATGCGTCATCTCTTAGGGTTGCTAAAGGTACAACTAGCTAAAACAAATGTGGAAATAGCGTTAAATTGCGAAGAAAATATCATCATTGATGGCCCTTCTTGGCAATATTTGCAGCTGTTTTATCGTCTAATCACCAACACGTTGAATCATGCATTTAAAGCTCACAATGAACAGCGTGAAATAACCATTAATATCGACAAGTCGAGCGAAGAGTTACACATCAGTATTATCGATAATGGGATAGGTATGACAGTGCCGCAACTCGCACAGTTACGGCAAGAACTAGCGCAAGAACTCTGCCTTGGAACGCTGACCTGTATAAATCTGTGGCTTAAAAATGATCTCAATGGCAGCCTTAGCATCAGTAGCCACTTGAACCAAGGCACACACATTCAATGTCGTTGGCCACTGAGTACAGGTTTAGAACCGCAATAAATGAAGGTGCGTTATTGATCTAACCATGCCTTGGCTTGGCTATGTTCATCGGCGGTAAATACCTTTACCGGACATGGCAGCATGCAAGCTAGCGCATTAACCATAGCATTTGTTTGAGTGGCATTGGCAATCATCACGACCCTTGAAAAATCACTTAAATGAAATAAACCTAACACCGCATCATCCCACAGGGCCCCAACGGATATACCTTCAAATTCAGGGGAAAACTCGTACCAAAGGCGAATACTAGCGTGGTCTTGCAGCTTGGCTTCTATGGCGGGAACCAAATAGCCTTCAACATCCCCATGGTTAACACGGCCAGATGCGACCACTGCCAATATATCATCAGCATGACCCGAAGAAATCGTTAGCATTGAACACTCCTTATCAATACATGAAGGGAAAAATAGTTAAAGCTCATACACTAAAGATACACAGACAATGACATAAATGCGGGAAAGATGGGCTTTTTATTTTAAGCTAACACCATTTTATACATACACATTAGCAATGCAAATGACGCCAAAAGGAGCGAATCCACAGCGATAACTCGCATAACCCAGCAACAAAACTTAGTCGCAGAACTCGATGAAAAATGGTGACCATACGAAATAACATGAGGTGAAGCAAAGAGCAGATATTTACCTCACACTCAAGGCTGCTACTGCTCGAGGTTAACAATAAGTGTGAGGAAACACATGGTACTCAAACGATGGTGATTTACGCTGCTAAAAAATAGTATTAGTCATGACTTACCTAAAATCATGCATTAATAAATAATCTAATTGCTATTCTGACTAAGCACTCACTTGAAGTTTAGCGATTTCTTGATCGAACAAATTCTTAATCAAACTAGAAAACTCAGTAATAAATAAAGTCTGTGCGGGAGTCGCTTTATGGTTGGCAACTGAAGCTAAAATCTCTTCTAAATCATACACAATTGCATCCACTTCACGGATAATCACATTACGTTGCGTAAAAGACAACGATGGATTTTGGCCACACACCATAATGATCTGTGCCGACAATTGCTCTTCAAATAATTCCATCACAGTATCGTCTGAAACTACCTCTGAACTTGGTGTTTCAAATAAGCCAAGATGTTCAGTTAAATACTGGACCAAATGCATGTAACCATCTTTATCTGTGACCATTTTTTACCCTTTAAACTCATTAACTTAATATCTATTGTAATGCTATTAATAGCACATCAGAAAATATCAAAGAAGCCAAAAGCTCGGCTTCTTATCAAGATCTCGCATACGCCACTTATTTAACTCTAGCCTATCTTCGATAACAGACGTATTGATCTATACCAATCTTATTGAAGTTACTGAGTTAAGGTTAGTACAAATGACACAGGAACAGCTTGACTAATGCTCGATAAACCCGCAATTTCACGTAATTTATCAATCCCAGCCACAAGATCAAACTCATTGGCATTAACAATTACTGGTTGAAAACTGTTCACTAAAAGTTTGTTATCAGAAACTTTAGTGATAATCACCGAAAAAGCCTTAGTTTGCGATTTGCCGTGTAACGCAATTTTTCCATCAATATCAAAAACTTTACTCTCACCGACGCCAAGATTTTTTAGTATCTTAGGGTCTACTTGTGATGACAGTTTCAGCTCTGGATACAAAGACACTTCAAATAACAAATTTTGCATCCGCTCATCGCGGACATCAATACCCGTTGCCACACCGATTAGTGGAATTGTTAATTCAAATTGACCGTTATCTTTTAGCGTACCTTTGAGTTGTTTAAAGTGATGGACTTCACCTATATCACCTTTCTTTACCGAAATAAAACTGACTCGCGAATCTTGTTCCATCACTTGCCATTGCGCGGCACAGCTAAAACTGGCCATAGCAGATAAGGCGACAATTCCCATCCATTTTTTCATCGTATCCGTCCTTAAAGAGTGAGTTTAAAAGCCATGTCGTAAAGAAATTCGACATCCGCAACAGGCTAAAATCCTGCTCAGTTAAACGTGATCAACATCACCTAACTTAAGCTAAAGATACTCTGTTTATCCATTAGCGACCAGTAAACTATGATTCATACGCGCACTAACCATTTATCTAAGCTATTGCCAAAAGCCTGTTTATCCGCTTGAGAAAACGAATCAGGCCCGCCGGTGTGCACGCCAGAACCGCGTAAATCTTCCATAAAATCGCGCATCGTCAGTTTTTGTTTTATGTTATCGACGGTATAAAGCTCGCCACGGGGATTGAGCGCCAAGGCACCCTTTTCAATGATTAAAGCCGCTAAGGGAATATCCGCAGTGATCACTAAATGCGTCGGTTCAACATGATCGACAATATATTGATCTGCCACATCAAATCCCGCACCGACTCGAATTTGGCTGATATAGGGAGATGGCGGTACGCGGATCATTTGATTAGCCACCAGCACCAGCGGCAGGGCTTTGCGCTCCGCCGCCCGGAACAGGATTTCTTTGATAGGATTGGGACACGCGTCCGCATCAACCCAAATTTTATAATCACTCAATGTCTTTTAACTCTGTTGTTAGGTTCACAAGCTCAGTTTTATGCCGAGCTATCGAACTATGCACCGTACTAAGGCGCTAAACGATCGATTTCCCACTCTGCATCATGGCGAGAATAAATAAAACGATCATGCAGCCTGTGTTCTCCACCCTGCCAAAATTCGATACTCGAAGGTCTCACTAAGTAACCGCCCCAAAAACTGGGTAAAGGCACATCGCCCTTGGCGAACTTTGCTTTCATTTCGAAGAATTTGCCTTCAAGTACTTGTCTAGCGCTGAGTTTACTCGACTGCTGCGATACCCAAGCCGCAATTTGGCTGTCCTTAGGACGGGTCATAAAGTATTTAAGCACTTCAGCGGTGGACAGTGCCTGCGCTTCACCGAGCACCGATACTTGACGCTCTAGAGGATGCCAAGGAAAATGCAAACTGACTTTATTATTAGCAGCAATTTGCTGTGCTTTGCGGCTGCCAAGGTTAGTAAAAAATACGAAACCTGTGTCATCAAAACGCTTAAGTAATACTATTCGTTGAAAAGGTTGGCCGTGCTCATCCACAGTCGCCACACACATGGCGGTGGGATCGCTAAGCTCAGCATCTCTCGCCTGCGTCATCCACAATTCAAACAAGTCCATCGGGTTTTGCGGTAAGTCGGCACGTCTTAAGCCGCCTTTGGCATACTCGCGGCGGATATCACTGAGATCTGTCATAGGGTTTCCTTAAGCAAACGCCAAAAATTCACATGAGTTCAGGGATCAGCACTTCAGCCTGAAGCTGCTGATAGTGGCTAAAACCAATGTTATAACCTTGCTCGGTCGTTAATGAACACCGCCCTAAGCATAAATGGGCAGGAAATCCCTGCGTTGAGTCGTCGGTATTAAAGCGGATTGTGTCCCAACTGACAGGAGCAAACAAGGTTAATAGACGCGCTAATAGATCTTGCGGATACTGCGCTAAATCCAGATTCGTTTCAAAGCTCACATAGGAGCTAGCGCACGCATTCTCGCTTTGAGGCGTAATATGCAAGGTAACATAATATTTGCCCCAGAGACCGTTCATCGAAAAGCCTGACGGATCAAATAAATGGGCGTCAATCTCAAATTCAGGGAGTAAATCGTTAAGCTCGAGTGCGGCGCAAATCTCATCTTTACTCTGCGAGCCGCCATTAAGATAGTCGGCAAATTCGCCACGAATGTGGTACATCAACAGCTCACTGGTTTGATCATCCTTTGGTGCTCGATAATCACTGTCAGAGCAGAAAAAATAGTGATGATGGCTGTCGAGATGGCCCACTCGAAAGGCTTTACCGGCAATACGTTGGCGCAGTTTGCCAATATCTTCGGCAAAACTCGTGGTTTGCAGATGAGCTTGGTATTCGTTTTTACGCTGATAACTCACCAAGGCCATCGCAGGTGCGCCAAGCGCGCCGATAAAGTAACAGGCGGCGTCCACTAAGGTACTGTTACCACAGGTGAGCATGACAAATCTGTCGTGCCATACAAACAAGCTGGATTCACTCAACAGATAGGCATCACAGTCCGCATTACTTAACTGCGACAGTATCTCGGCGTGGGCACAGTTGACTAAGGCAGACCAAAAACTCACATCGAGTTCGCGTAAATTCGGCGCAGACGCCGTCACGATAATCTCGAGTTTTTTTTCTGAACCTTCAAAAAACATCAACCCTTTGACCTCATGATCGTCACTCATCCTTTACTTGATCCTAGAACAACGCGATTTTACACGACTAAAACGGCAATAAAAGTGAAAAATCTGTCCTTATAAAAACAAAAATCAGCCGAGGTTACCCAAGGCTGATTTATTTTAACACGCTAGAAATTAAGAAAAATCTTCTAAATAGGTATAGCCTTTCAGCCCTAGTTGCAATTCTTCTAAAATTTGTGCGCGTTCACCTTCGGCGATATGCAGATTCACTAACTCTTCATAAGTGCGCATAAAGGCCACCGCATCTAAGTTAACGTAACGCAATACGTCAGCAACCGTGTCACCCGCCAATACAGATTCGATGTTAGTCACACCATTATCTTCGATGCGAACCACTGCTGAGTTTGTATCACCAAACAGGTTATGCATATCACCCAAGATTTCTTGGTATGCACCCACAAGGAAGAAACCAATCAGGTATGGGCTATCCGCACTCCATGCTGGCACTGGCAGCGTGGTTTCAATCCCTTGACCATCAACGTATTGATCGACAATACCGTCAGAGTCACAGGTGATATCGAGCATGACAGCACGGCGCTCAGGGGCTTTATCTAGGCCCGATAACGGCAATACTGGGAACACTTGGTCAATACCCCAAGCATCCGGTAATGACTGGAATAATGAGAAGTTAACAAAGAACTTATCGGCTAACTTTTCATTGAGTTCATCAATGATAGGTCTGTGATAACGGTTTTTCGCACTCAATAGCCCTTGCACTTCATGACACACGCGCAGGTTAGCTTGCTCAGCCCACGCACGCTCCGCTAAGGTCAATTGACCTAAAGCGAATAGCGAATGCGCTTCTTGTAAGTCACTTTGGCTATCGTGGTAAATCTCAATCAAAGCACGTTGATCGGCGCGGCCGCTGATCTCAGACCATGAATGCCACATGTTATGCAATAACTGTGGTGAATCTTCCGCTGGCGGTTGAATATCTTCAGGCTGATAAGCTTCAGTACCGATAACATCGGTGATAAGCACAGCATGGTGCGCCGTTAAGTAACGACCCGATTCTGAAATAATACGTGGCATAGGTTGCTCGTATTCATTACAGATGTCAGTCAATACGTTAACTATGTTGTTAGCGTATTCAGTCAGGCCATAGTTCATCGAGTTATTACTTTGGCTACGAGTGCCATCGTAATCCACCGCTAAACCACCACCGACGTCGAAGCAGTTAACGCTTGCGCCTAATTCACGTAATTCACAGTAGAAACGACCCGCTTCACTCACACCTTGGCGAATATCACGGATATTAGCGATTTGCGAACCTAAGTGGAAATGCAGCAATTGCAGCGAATCCAGCATATCGTGTTGCTTAAGTTGCTCTACAACCAGCAAAATTTGCGCAGCAGATAAACCGAACTTAGATTTCTCACCGCCGCTCGCCTGCCACTTGCCTTTGCCTTGGAATGCTAAACGTGCACGTAGACCTAAACGTGGTGTCACACCCAGACGTTTAGATTCAGCTAACACCATTTTCAGTTCAGACAGTTTTTCTAAAACGATGTAAACCTTGTGGCCTAACTTTTCACCAATCAGTGCTAAACGGATATATTCATTATCTTTATAACCATTACATACAATGACTGAACTGGCTTTTTGCGCCATGGCTAACACAGCCATCAGCTCAGGCTTACTGCCCGCTTCTAAACCCAGTTGTGGTACTTCTTTTGATGCCTGACTCGCCAGGATCTCTTCCACCACAGTTTGCTGTTGGTTTACTTTAATCGGGTAAACCAGCAAATAGTCCGCCTGATACTCGTACTTCTGTATCGCTTGGTCGAATGCTTGGCACAAACTGTTCACTCTGTGGTGCAGGATCTGCGGAAAACGAACTAGTACAGGTAAAGCGACTCCCGCCTTAACCATGTCTTTGGCTAGCTCATTTAAGCCAATCTTGTAATCAGGATTTTTGGGGTCCGGTGACACAGTCACCTCACCTTGATCGCTAATCCCATAAAAACCTTGGCTCCAGTGAGTAACATTGTACCCAGCACGAGCATCATCAATAGACCAATCATTCATTATTATTTAGCCCGTCTATTAAAAAATGGGTTAAACGGTTATGGCTTAATAGCACAACCGCCCGTTCGACAAACCCAGGCAAAGGGACACCTTACCTGACATACACGAAGGTAGATTTTACCTTCTCCTTAATGCCGCAACGTCACGCTAGTGTAAGTGACATTGCTGCGATTTTCATTAATAGCGCAAGAGACAACTCATCTTAGCGCAATACATCGTATCATATTGAAGGGAAAGCTTATTCCCTTACCTCAGTAAAGCTATCTTTACTTGCCTCGCTTGCATTTATCCTCAGGCTAAAGGGCGCAAATACCGCCAAAAAGCCAAATAAGATCCTGAGTCGCATCCTTAAAACATCAAGCTAATAAGTAGCTTAAAGACGTTCAAAAGAGATTAAGACCTTCAGAAACCGATAACACAAGTAGAAAACGAAAACCGATAACACTGAACTAGCGAAAACGCCAAACCAGCTTATCGCTAGGCAAGATTATTTTAACAGGGGACTATTGGCTTCTTCGCGGCCAGAATTGATGCGGATCAACGTGAGATGCTTAAGGCCAGTATCATCGTATGGTACGACAATCGAGCGTTGGCATTGTGACACTTTTAGGCAAAGTGCAAAAAATGGATGCTTGTGCATTAGCTAATAAAAACCCTCTTAACCCCATGTAACCACATCTACTGTTAATTACACGGTTAATGACTGGTGAACCATAAAACCTTTATTACTCACGTAATATTTGTAATGTCTGCAACGAGCAAAGTCGTTGAACGGCGCAATTAAACCGCGCAATGTCACAGAATGCAAGCAAGAATCTCATTTAATCTTTTACATTAAAATATAATAAACACCTGCTTAACAACCACCCGCCTCCCATTGGTTTTAAATAGAGTAATATTAGTTAGTTAACCCATAAACGTCGTACAAGTCTGTTCAATATTTTTTATATCCCCTTTGTCACTTTTATTGACATTTACCCCTGCAAATATCCCTGATTTTTGTGTGTCACTCAAGTGATGCACATTTGCCAACATTAAGCGAAGCCAAACAACCAATATCACAGCGCCAAACCCGCCACAAATCAGTGGTTCCTCCGAGACACAATGCGTGGTTAAGCCTGCGCTGAGTGACGACTCACACATGCTAAGATAAAGCTCAAAGACAATAATGCTGCAGTTTCAGCACCGAAGTGTATAATCGCAACCGAATCACATTCCATTATGCACAGAGAGATCCATGGTACAGATAGGTAAAACCTGCAAACTTGAGGTTGTAAAACAAGTCAGCTTTGGCGTGTATTTAAACGCCCACGAATTAGGGCAAGTACTGCTGCCAAACAAAGTCACCCCAAAAGACTGCCAAGTCGGTGATCTGCTTGACGTGTTTCTGTATCTAGATTCTGAAGATATCGTGATTGCCACCACGCGCCGTCCATTGGCACAGGTAGGCGAATTCGCCTACTTAAAAGCCGTCGCAACCGGCCCTTATGGCGCCTTTTTAGATTGGGGCTTAGATAAAGATTTATTACTGCCCTTTGGCGAGCAACACAAGCCTATCGAAGAAGGCCGTTCATACTTGGTCTATGTACACGCTAACCGCGCCGATGAACGCATCATGGCCTCTTCAAAAATCGATAAGTTCCTCGATAAGACAGAGCCTGAGTACACAGTGGGTGAGCAGGTCGATTTATATATCGGCGGCACCACAGATTTAGGCTACAAAGCCATTATTAATCATACCCATTGGGGCGTGATTTACGAAAACGAAGTGTTCCAAAAACTGCGTTTCGGCCAAAGACTCAAAGGTTTCATCAAACAAGTGCGCCGAGATGGCAAAATCGATCTTGTGCTGCAACAAGGCAGTAAACAAGAATTAGATAAGCACGCCCACATCATTTTGATCAAACTCAAACAGGCTGGCGGCTTCTTAGCCCTGACCGATAAAACCGATGCTGAAATCATTTACGATCAGCTTGGCATGAGTAAAAAGGCCTTCAAAAAAGCCATAGGTGGCTTGTTTAAGAATGGCCAACTGAGCATCGATAATGACGGTCTGCGTTTAACTGAAACAGCAGAATAATCAACTCTATTCAGGACTTAGCGTTAAAATTGTACAGTTTACCGCCACTAAGACAGAGTTTGACTGACAACTCCTAGGATATTAAGCATGGCTCTGTTATAAACAAAGCCATGCTTTTTTCTTTGGAGCTTATATGGAACTCACGTTACACGAAGCCAGAGTCATCGGATGCCTGCTTGAGAAAGAAATCACCACCCCCGAGCAATATCCACTCTCGCTAAACTCTTTGACCTTAGCCTGCAATCAAAAAACCAGCCGCGAGCCCGTACTCGAACTCAGTGAAACCCAAGTGCAAATCGCCGTTGATTCCCTAAATCGGAAACGTTTGATCAGCGAACAGTCGGGATTCGGCAGCCGCGTCGTTAAATACAAGCACAGATTCTGCAATACCGAATTCAGCGAACTTCAACTGTCCCCCGCCGCACTCGCCATCGTCTGTTTGTTGCTATTACGTGGCCCACAAACACCGGGAGAACTTCGGACCCGCAGCAACCGCCTACACGAATTTAAAGACGTGATCGACGTGGAAGATTGCATCCGCCAATTAATGAGCCGTGAAAAGCCCTGCTTAAAACAATTACCCAGAGAAGCTGGTCGCCGTGAATCCCGTTATGTGGAATTATTCTCTGCAGCGTCATCGCACGAAAGTGCTAGTCAATCCCATAGCACAAGTCATACCTTAGCCCATGTCGCTGTATCTGTAGACGCAGAGCCGCTTGAATTAGTGAACAGAGTGACAGAGCTTGAACAACAAGTCGCCGAACTGACGCAAAAGCTCGATGAATTAATCGCCTCATTGAGCTAATTAGCGATAGATAATGACTGATAAATACCGATGGATAATAAGTGCTATGTGGGCAACATGGCACTTATGGACCAATCCACTGTCTACCCAAGGGTGAGAAACTGAACCGCACCAACATAGTCGCGCCAAGCACCATAGCCCCTGAACCTAGCGCAAAAAAGAATAGAGACAGCACATGACCAATAATCCACCCAGCAGTTTCAACAACATGTTTATTATCGCCATGTTTGAACTGCGCAAATTTTTATTTAATACCCGCGGGATCATCGCCTTGGTCGCCTTTGGTTTAGTTTGGGGTGTACTTCTGCTTTACCCCATTCAAAGTGCATCGGCCATGTTATTGCAGCCCAATGTAAAAGATATCATCGACAGCTTATTTGGTGCCAATACCCTCAATGTGCTCTTTGAGTGGCCCGTGGCTGAAATGGCAGTGTTTTGGTGTTTTGCGCTGTATTTGTTTCCACTGTTCAGTATTCTTATCGCCGCCGATCAGTTCTCATCGGATAAAACCCGCGGCACGCTGCGCTTTTTAACCATACGCACTAGCCGTGACAGCTTATTGTTCGGCCGTTTTCTCGGCCAAATTCTGATCCAAGGTTTACTGATCCTATTAACGATTATCGCCACTGTCGCCCTCGCGCTCAGCCGCGACAGCCAACTGTTTTTATCTGCGTTAACGTCTGGCGCCTTAGTGGGCCTTAACCTCATCATAGTGATCTTGCCCTACACGGCTGTAATGACTTTATTGTCCCTGTATGCGCGCACGGCACGCCAAGCTATGGTGTTTGCCACCATTTTATGGACGGTGATTTCCATCACTATCGTGGTGTTAGCGAATCAATCTAGCCTACTAGCACAGCTCCAGTGGGTATTACCCGGTGCTCAACTGTCGGACATGCTCAATACCAATGGACTCAATAGCTTAATCTATGCCCCGATTCCACTGTTACAAACCGCTGTGGCCCTCTTGCTCGGCAGAATTTATATGCAAAGGAGCTCACTATGAGTCTGATCCAATGCCAAGGGCTGTCGAAGCTTTACGGCAGCAAAAAGGCGCTGAATGATGTGAGCTTCAGTCTTGAAGCGGGTGCCCCCATCGCCCTTGTCGGTCCCAATGGCGCGGGTAAAACCACGCTTTTTAGCCTGTTATGCGGCTATTTATCACCCAGCTCTGGAACCATAACCCTACTCGGTGAAGCCCCCAATAGCCCTAAACTCTTAGGCAAGATTGCCGCTTTACCCCAAGATGCAGTGCTCGATCCCAACTTGACGATTGTCAGCCAGTTAATATTTTTCGCTCGCCTGCAGGGCATGAACGTGGAGCAAGCAAAGCAAGAGGCACTGCGCGTGTTGGCCTTGGTCGATCTAATTGATGTTGCCGAACAAAAACCGCCTAGCCTTAGCCACGGTATGAGTAAACGTGTATCGATTGCGCAGGCGCTGATTGGCTCGCCAGAATTAGTATTATTAGATGAACCGACGGCGGGACTCGACCCTGCCAATGCAAAAAAAGTCCGTGAACTGGTTAAAGCCTTATCACCCACCACAACTTTTATGATCAGCTCCCATAATCTCGATGAGCTCGAAAAGCTGTGCGATCAAGTGTTGTATTTAGATAAAGGCCAACTGAGCCAAGCTGTGTCAATGCATGCGTCGACCGACAGCGATTACCTGACGTTAACCATGCAAAACTGTGACAGCGATGCATTGCAAGCGGAAGTGGCAAAACTGGCGGGAGTGGTGAACATCAGCTCAAAACAAAGCAATGTGTTTATTATCCAGCTAGACACAAATACAGAAAAAGCGCACAACAGTGATATTGAGATGCGCCTATTCGCCCTCTTCAATCAGCATCAATGGCAATACAAGATGCTGCTGAAAGGTCGCACTCTGGAAGAAACACTCTTTTCATAGGCAAGCGTTAAAAGGGATTTCTCATCACCCAACGGTTGAATAGTGTTCAATCCATAGCCTAAGCGCAATACGCCTTGCGCTTAGGCCTTTTAACTAAGGTTTTAAACTAAGGCTTTCAATAAGCCTTTAAATTAAGTCAGTCACTTCGCCCAGTAAAATCAGCCCACCACTCAATCCGACAAACTTGTACTTACTTTAGCAACACACAATCACCAAAAGCTTCACAAGCCTGTCAATAAAACACCAATCAACCGCGCTGAGCTTGCTATGGCTTTCAATCTCGGGACGAGCTTGTTATAACTCCCCTTCGATTGAACCTAAGCTGACTTCAGAGGTTTCTATGAACAAAGCACAACTTATCCAACGTATTGCCGCCGAGCTCAATGCATCGCAAGCGAGCACTAAACCTGTGGTTGAGCAGATACTGCAACAGATCCACGTCGCATTGAGCGAAGGCGAGAAAATTTTCCTGCCACAATTTGGCACCTTTGAACTCAGATACCATGTCGCTAAAACAGGGCGTAATCCACAAACGGGCGAAGCCATAGAAATCGACGGTTACAATCAGCCCAGCTTTAAAGCCTCAACCGCATTGAAGCAGAAAATCAATAGCGGCGCTTAGCTTTAATGTGCAGGCACTATTTTGCGAGATTTTGCGAACATTAGTCAGCAGCCTTGATAGAAATGAGCCTCAACATAATTTGAGGCTCATTTTTTATCAAAAGAAAAATAACCGTTCCGCTTAGGGGAAAGCCTTAAACAATTAAGTAGTCGCTAAGTATTGCTCTCCTCACCTTGATAAAGTGGCGCAATATCGACATAGTCAGCAGCGTTTTCAGCACTTGGATCCTCGAGAAATGGCACACAACCGAGGAAAGGTGCTGTCATCATCTCTTTAAGGCTCGTCAGATTCTCCTCAAACATACTCATATTCGGGTCGACACGATTAGCAACCCAGCCTGCAATCTTAAGCCCATCGGCCAATATCGCCTCTTGAGTCAGCAATGCATGATTTAAGCAGCCGAGTTTCATGCCAACCACGAGTATCACTGGCAGTTCTAATCTCTGTACGACTTCCGAAAGATACCTGCCATCACCTAAGGGTAAACGCCAGCCTCCCGCGCCCTCAATCAAGCAAAAATCCGCTTGAGCAAATGCCACTAAATCTAAACTTTCAATGATAGCTTCAGGTGCTAAACTCACGCCCACTTGGGCGGCGGCAATGTGCGGTGCAATCGCAGGTTCGAAGGAAAAAGGATTGATGACGGAATAGGCCAGTTTTAGTGAAGATGACGTCATCAGCTGTAACGCATCGGCATTACGCAATCCTTCAGAGGTTTGCGCGCAGCCCGAGGCGATGGGTTTAACACCTAAAGTCAACATAGTGTTAGCTGCAAGAATACTCACAGCAGAGTCAGCATTGGCTATGAGCCCTAAACGATTCACAGCGGTTAATAATGCCGCCGAAACCAAAGTCTTACCGCTATCGGTATCTGTACCTGTTACAAAATACATATTAGATCCTTATCTGTTGCTATGAGTTCTGCTTTGTTAAGCCCACTCTCCATAAGCTAAATGTCCATATAGCTAACGATCTCTATACGTAATGTTAAAAATCCAACGTTTTCTAGATATTAGTGCTAATTGATAATGCCATGACTAAAGGCATAATATGTGAACTTTAAAACCCACGCCGAGCACGTATTTGAACTATCTGGTAGGTTAAAGGCAAACCTTGGGGTAAACGTAGCGATTCAGCTTTGGCCTGCATGGCCTGCCAATCTTGACGACCACGCAGCCGTGGAGTGAATTCTGAAGCACTCACTGTTGAACCTGAAACCCGAGTTTTTGAACTGGCGACATGTACAGAAGCCCCCACACCTTTAATTGAATAGAGTAGTGCCTTAAGAGTGTCAAAATACACTGTCATAGGGACGAGTTGCACTTCAAGTAATTGCCATGTATCGAGTTTAAATGCAGCTTTTAGCACCTTCAGCGTCGAAAAGTCATTCACTCTTAACCCTAATTCAGCTAATTGATTCAAACTACCCTGCGCTACTAGGCTCAAATGACACTCACCGTTCGGCTTAAGTACCCGCGCCATTTCGGCTACCGCAGCAGGAAAATCAGCACACCATTGCAGGGCTAGATTAGAGTAAATAACATCCATGCAGCCATTGGTAAAAGGTAAACACTGCGCATCGGCACATACGCCGAGATAATCGGGATAAGACTGTTTTAGCTTTTGCAGCATGCCAAGGGCAATATCCACGGCAAATACAGTTGTGGATGAATTTTGCGTAGAGAGATCCGCTGGTTGAGACACACTGTGATACCCAGAAAAATCCGTGCCAGGGCCTGCCCCTATGTCTAACAGATAACCTGCTGCCGAAAACTCACTAAGTAAACTGGCAGCGCTCAGGCGTTGTAATTGATTATGATCTTGGTAACTATGGGCCGCTGCGGAAAAACGTTCAGCAATTTGAGTCCCGTGCACATTGGACACAGTCCCCGCGAGAACGCCCCCATAAGAAACGCCCGCATTAAGCTCACTCAACTTAAGATCGCAAGCTATAAACTTGTTTGACTCATGAGCAGGCTCGCTACAGCTTGGATCACTAGACTTTATCAGGCTTGGCATTTTAACTAACACTCAACCATAAAAACTTAACATTCAATAAAATAACGCGATCTATAGGGTACATTTATCTGTACTCATCGGCAGATTCTCGTTCACTGACAAGCGGGATACCAACACGACTGAGCACTTGGGCTAATTGCTCAACACAAGCAGCAATATCTTCAGCGGTATGGGTCGCCGTTAAGGTAATGCGTAATCGCGCCGACCCTACAGGCACCGTCGGCGGGCGAATCGCCCCAACCCAAATGCCCGCGGCTCTTAACGCTTCGGCGACTTGCAGGGTTTGCTGCGCATCGCCAATGATCAACGGCTGAATTGCGGTATCCGAACCTAAAAGGGGCACGGCAGCATCGAGGCATAACTGTTTGAATAGCGAAATATTCTCAAGCAGTTTCAGCTGTAACTCAGGATGTGCAGTGCAGTACCGAGTCGCGGCTAACGCTAATGCGGCATTGGCGGGCGATAAGGCGGTCGAATAAATATATTCGCGGGCATTACTGACCAAAAAGTCGATCAGCGCCTGACTCCCCAAAACCGCTGCGCCTTGGCAACCTAATGCCTTACCAAAGGTCACCACTTGCACATCGATAAGCTTGGCGGCTTTATCTCTTACATCACTATTTTGATAGCCATCAAGCACCGCAAAACCATGGGCATCATCAACAATCAACCAAGTATTTTGTTGACGACAAAGCGCCGATAACTGCACGATCGGCGCACAATCCCCGTCCATGCTAAACACGCTTTCTGTGATTAACGCCGATGCGTGATTTCGAGTCAGAAGCCGCTCAGCGCTCTCAAGCGAATTATGTAAAAAACGTTTTAACTGCGCACCGCTGTCCTGCAAACCATCGATAATTGAGGCATGCACAAGTTTATCGGCAATCACAGTATCTTGCTGATCAAACAAGGTTTTCATTAACGCCGTATTAGCACTAAAGCCCGAGCAGAATAGTAATCCCGCTTCATGCCCCGTTAAGGCGCAGAGTTCACGTTCAAGTGTGACATGCGCATCACTGTACCCTGTCACTAAGGGCGATGCGCCGCTACCCACACCGTAGGTCTGCGCGCCAAGGTGCAGCGCTTCAACCAACTCAGGAACGCGGGATAAGCCTAAATAATCATTACTGCTAAAATTAACATAGGATCGCCCTTCGAACACAAAGCACGGGCTCGAAGTGGGTGCGTTAATATCAAAGCTGTGATCAACACTCAACATTTTACGTTGCCGTAATAAACCTTGCTCACGTAAGGCTTGCTGACGGGCGGCAATTTTCATCTCGAGCAGAGAACTCATCGATTTAGCCTCAAGAATGATTGTCTTAAAAATGCTGCTTGAAAAATGGAGTGCGGCCAATAAAGCTATCGGCCGCAATCAAAATAGGCTGCAGCCAACAAGGTTTACAGGCTATTCGACCTGTTTGTCGGACAACATGCACTCAGTGGTATTACAAAGCAGCCGCGTCATAGAATTGTGCCGATGACTTATCTTGATAGGCCGCCGCTTTTGCTAAAACAGCACTTTCTTCTTCCAGTTTTGCCGCTGCGCCCTGCTCGGGACGTAAGCCTAAACGTCGAAATAGCCCCATATCATCGCTTTCTTCTGGGTTTGGTGTGGTCAGCAATTTACAACCATAGAAAATCGAGTTAGCGCCAGCAAAGAAACACATGGCCTGCAGCTCATCACTCATATTTTCGCGGCCTGCCGATAACCGTACGCGGGAAAGCGGCATTAAGATACGCGCCACGGCGATAGTACGCACAAATTCGAGTGGGTCGAGGTCGTCAAGCTTCTCAAACGGCGTGCCCGCCACTTTAACTAACATATTGATCGGTACTGAATCAGGATGCTGCGGTAAATTAGCCAGCTGTTGTAGTAAGCCTGCGCGATCCGTCGCCTTTTCACCCATGCCGACAATCCCGCCCGAGCACACTTTCATGCCAGAAGCGCGCACATGTGTCAGTGTATCTAAACGATTTTGATAGGTACGTGTCGTGATCACATCGCCGTAATATTCAGGCGAAGTATCTAAATTATGGTTGTAATAATCTAAGCCAGCACTGGCTAAATCGTTCGCTTGATCTTCAGACAGCATACCAAGCGTCATACAGGTTTCCATACCTAAGGCTTTAACTTCTTGCACCATTTGTTTAAGGTACGGCATGTCTTTTTCTTTTGGATTACGCCAAGCAGCGCCCATGCAGAAACGAGAGGCACCCGCGGCTTTAGCACTGCGTGCCTCGGTCAGCACAGTTTCCATTGCCAGCAAACGCTCTTTTTCTAGACCTGTGTCATAGCGAGCACTCTGCGGGCAATATTTACAATCCTCAGGGCAAGCACCGGTTTTAATCGATAATAAACGGCTAATTTGCACTTCATTAGGATCGTATACCTCACGGTGAATACAGTGGGCTTTAAATAATAAGTCATTCATCGGCAGCGCAAATAAGGCTTCGATTTCTTCCCGCTTCCAATCATGACGAACTTGCAACTGCGACATTGAACACCCTTTTTATTCTGTTTTTTATCTTGGCTAGGATAACCTCAGCCCTTAAACTGTCAACGCCAACCAGTGAACCCAGTTTACTAATGGCTACTTTATCACCAAAAAAGTGAGCATTTATGCGCAATTTACTCGATTTTGACTTTGATAGCGCCCATATTTGGCATCCTTACACCTCAATGACCCGATCTCTTCCTGTTTTTGGTGTACACAGCGCCAAAGGCTGCGAGCTTGAACTCATCGATGGCCGCAAGCTGGTCGATGGGACTAGCTCGTGGTGGGCCTGTGTGCACGGTTATGCACATCCCAAGATATTAACCGCGATGGAAAAACAGTTGCATCAACTGAGCCATGTGATGTTTGGCGGTATCACCCATGAACCCGCCATTGAACTGTGTAAAAAACTTATCGCTATGACCTGCGAACCGCTGACAAAGGTCTTTTTGTGCGACTCTGGATCTATCTCAGTCGAAGTGGCAATTAAAATGGCGCTGCAATATTGGCAAGGTCAGAGTTGGCAAGGGCAAAGTATACATGGAGAAGAGCGACCGCTAAAACAACGCATTCTTACCGTTAAGAGGGGTTACCACGGCGATACCTTTGCCGCGATGAGCGTATGCGATCCCGAAGGCGGCATGCACACTATGTTTGGCGATGCAGTAACCAAGCAATCATTTGTGCCCGCGCCACAAACCGCCTTTGGCGAAGCCTTACAAGCCGATGATTTAACCGCAATGCGCGACATATTAAGCATTAATCACCATGAGATTGCCGCTGTGATTATAGAGCCGATAATGCAAGGCGCTGGCGGTATGCGTTTCTACAGCGCAGATTATTTAACGGGTCTTCGTGCCCTATGTGATGAATTTGATGTCCTGCTGATCTTAGATGAAATAGCCACTGGCTTTGGTCGGACAGGCAAGCTTTTTGCTTATGAACACGCCAATATTACCCCTGATATCTTATGTTTAGGCAAAGCGCTAACTGGCGGTTATATCAGCCTAGCGGCAACGCTATGTACCGATAAAGTTGCCCAAGGAATCAGCCAATCTCCTGCGGGCGTGTTTATGCATGGTCCGACATTTATGGGCAACCCGCTGGCCTGCGCGGCGGCGTGTGCAAGCTTAGACATAATTAACCGTAATGAATGGCAAGCGCAAGTGGCCGCTATCGAGCAGCAAATGCGCGTTGAACTTAACGATGCGATTGATTTGCCAAGCGTAAAAGATGTGCGCGTGCTCGGCGCTGTCGGCGTGTTAGAGATGCACGAACCCGTCAATACCGCTGAGTTACAGCAGCAATTTGTCGATTTAGGCGTCTGGGTGCGTCCCTTCGCCAACCTTATCTATATCATGCCGCCCTATATCATTAGCTCAGCACAATTAAGCCAACTCACCAGTGCGATGAAGCAAGTCGCAGCAGGTATTAGCGCGGTATCAAAAAGTCTTGAGCCGCAGCTTATCAGCCACGGTTAATGCTTTAGCGCTTGACCATCTTTTAGCTTAACGCTCTTTCAACTCAATAAGCCTTCAACTTACATAGGCTCTCAAATAAACGAACCCCTGCGCACTGTGCGCTAGGGGTTCGAACTGCCTGGCTTATATCAGTACTCAGCAGCCCCTTCCCTTGTTCGAATCTCGCATCCTCTCGATAGATAAACGCGCTAAGGTTGCAATTGCAATATTGCTCACAATTTCCATTAAAACCCTGTAATTTAGTGCATTTATTTAATCCGCCAACTGGAAATTTTATCAAAGCCAACGATGCTTATATCACTCACTTTACACAACATATCTTTCGCCAAAAGCTGACAACAACTTGAGCAGAGGGAATGGCTTAAATCGCTACACAAAGAAAAGGAGAGCATATGTTCAAACTCGCTGACATCCCCGTTAATCGAAAACTCGCACTACAGCTCATTATCGCCCTCGCAGGTGCCTTAATTTTACTCACTATTTCCGTCACAGCCCTCAAGCACAACCTGATGGCAGAGCGTGAAGCACGACTTAATGCCGTATTATCCCTCGCCAGTAGCCGTATCCAAGCGTTGTCGCAATCGCTACCCCTAGAGCAAGCACAGCAAGCCGCTAAAGACATGTTAAACGACATGCGTTTTGATGGTGATAACTACTTGTTTGTGATTGATGAATCGAGGCACGTTATCGTTCATCCCATCAAAAAAGAACTGGTTGGCCAACAAATGGGTAATCGAGGCGAAGAGAATTATTGGTTCGAAATGGTCGAACTCGGCCGTGATGGCAAACAAGGATTAGTCGAATACCGCTGGACGACGGCGAATGGCAAATCAGCGCAAAAAATCTCACTTGTCATGGGATTTAAACCTTGGGGCTGGATTTTAGGCTCAGGTATGTTACTCCAAGATATCGAAGCCACCATTTGGAATGAATACCTCACCATGGGAGGCATTACATTTGCCATTATTGTGCTTATGGCTTGGCTAGGATATGCCATTAGTCGCTCTATTACGCAGCCATTGGATGATGTGAATCTGGCTATGCTCGCCATCACAAAAGGTGATTTAACGACTCAGCTAAAAATCTATGGTAAAGATGAACTTGACATCTTAGCCCACAATATAAACCAAAGCATAGACTCAATTCGTAGCACTTTACTTCAAGCGAGTCATAGCGCTGACAATGTTGCACAGGCCTCGGCTCGTATCGCCTCAACTGCAGAGGAAACCAATCAAGCGGTAAATAATCAGCGGGATCAACTCGCCCAACTTGCCACCGCCATGAATGAAATGAGCGCCACTATCGCCGATGTCGCGAATAATGCGGAGAGCACAGCCAAAGATACCAAAGAAGCCACTTGGGAAGCTGGCCTTGGCGACCAAGATGTTCACGCCAGCGTAGATGGTATTCATGCTCTTGCCAAAGAAGTGGAGCAAGCGACGGATCAAGTGAATATGCTTAAAGAGGAAGTCATGCAGATCAGCGAGGTCACCTCTGTTATCAGCGCGATTTCAGACCAAACCAACTTGCTGGCACTGAATGCGGCAATTGAAGCCGCCCGCGCTGGCGAGCAAGGGCGAGGGTTCGCTGTAGTCGCCGATGAAGTGAGGCAACTCGCAAGTCGCACTAGGCAATCGACCGAAGAAATTCAAAACACGATTTCATTATTGCAACAACGGGCCGTGAGCGCCGCTAAGGCAATGGATGCAAGCCGAGCTTTGGCAGAAAACAGTGTGAGTCAATCGGCAAAAGCGGGGAAGGATTTATCGCTTATCGTTGCTCATATAAAACATGTGAGTGACATGGCAACCCATATCGCCACCGCCGCAGAAGAACAAAGTGTGGTCGCAGAAGACATGAACAGAAACGTGTGCGGGATTAATAACTCAGCGCTCGAAGTCTCTGAATCGGCAACTTATTTGGCTCAAGAAAGTGAAAGTTTGGCCGAATTATCACTGAATTTAAACAATAAACTGGCCGTATTCAAACTCTAGTCATGTATTTAGTTACACCCACAAACCTGTGTCAAACCGTTTAGCCAAGATAAGCCGCATAAAAAATTACGCGATTATCTTGGCATTTCGTTAAACGTGCCGACGTCACTAAACTCATGTTACCGAACACGCATACCAAGCTTATTTTACCAAGCTAGAAATCAAGGCACGTAGCGCGGCAGGTTTTATCATTTTCGCCATATAGTGATAGCCGCGGCGTTGCACATCTTCCACCAACTCTTTGCGGGTATTGGCGGTAATCAAAATGCCGGGTAGATCTTTGCCATACAGGGCACGAATACCGTCCATCGCATCGACGCCATTTTGGCCATCATCTAAATGGTAATCCGCGAGCACAATATCAGGCGCGACGCCTTTCAGTCCTAGTTTAATGCGTGCATCGGATAAATCTTTTGCACAGATAACCTCACACTGCCAGCGGCTTAATAGGCTTTCTAATCCAGCTAAAATGGCCTCTTCGTTGTCGATACACAACACTTTGATACCCGATAACGGCTGCAGCAGCGACGGCAACGCTTTCACTTGTGGTTGACGCACAGTTTCTCCAAGCGGAACACAAATGGAGAAGACCGAGCCGCGCCCTAAATGGGACGAAACCTGAATACCGTGTTCTAACACTTTACTGATGCGATCAGCAATCGCCAGACCTAAGCCCAAGCCGCTAACATTGTTGCTCTTAGGATTATTCAACCGCTTAAATTCTTTGAAAATTTCTTGAGTTTCTTTTTCATCAATACCACAACCCGTGTCTAACACTTGGATTTCAAGGTAATGACCTCGATGACGGCAACCAAATAACACTCTGCCACCGCGAGCATAACGGTAGGCATTGGTTAAAAAGTTTTGTAATACTCTGCGCAGTAACGAAGGATCAGAATTAACGGTTGCGCTGCATGGGACCATCTTAAAACGAATTTGGTTATCCGCTGCCATCGCTTCAAATTCAACAGATAAGCCATTGATCAGTTCTGAAATCGCAAAGTCACGGCGATTTACATCCACCATACCTGAGTCGAGTTTAGAAATATCCAATAGGTCGGTGAGCAACTCGCCGGCAATTTTTAGCGAGCTATTCACATGGGATAAGGTGGTTCTGGCCTCACGATCTAGATTGGGATACTGAGATAACGACGCAGTAAACAGCCGCGCGGCATTAAGCGGTTGCATTAAATCATGGCCAACAGCAGCCAAGAAGCGACTCTTAGAGGCGTTGGCGATTTCTTCCTGCGCTTTAGCCTCGAGTAACTCACTGTTCAACATGGCTAATTCATAGGTTCGCTCATTAACGCGGCTTTCTAAGGTTTCATTGGCTTCGAGCAGCGCGCGCTCCTGTTCGCGATACTGAGTAATGTCGGTAAAGGTCATCACAAAGCCGCCATCTGGCATAGGATTGCCTTGAATTTTAATCACTTTGCCGTCTCTGCGATGGCGCTCAGAAGTGTGCGGTGTGCCATTACGCATATGCTGCACCCGCTGCTCAACCTGCTGTTCTATTTCCCCTTCACCACAATAACCCCGCGCCGCATTAAAGCGGATCACTTCACTGATGGGCATGCCCTGCTGTAAAAATCCATCGGGATATTGATACAACTCCACATATTTGTAATTCCATGCCACAAGATTGAGATCGTTATCGATAACACTCATGCCTTCATAGGCATGCTCAATCGCGCCGCGCAACATGTCTTGACTGAGCATGATTTTCGATGAGGCTTCATCGACCAGACTAAAGACTTCATCCAGCGCTAAATCGCGCCCTTGCAGCACGGAATCCATCACCAGCGCTGCGCTTGAAGCGCCAAGCACCCCCGCCAATAAACGTTCAGTGTGGGAAATCAACTCCGGCGGCGCCGCTTTATGCCAACTATCACTTTTTACCGCATCAATCGAGAAACGGCTAAAACTCTCATAGGCGCGTGTTGGGCTAACGAAACGACTCGCCAGTATCAGTAAGTCCTGCTGTGAAATCGGACCATTTTTCTTATTGGCGCTGTTTTTCAATTTACCCGGACTCACAAAAGCACTGGCCTGAATACGCTCAGCCACACCCGCTCTAAACCAAATAGAACCCAAAATATAACAGGCAATATTGGCAAAAAGAGCCGTCAGCGCATCACGCACATTGGGCGTTATCGCATCTAGCAGGCCTTTCTCGCTCGCGACACTAGACAAGAACGCCGATGAGCTTTGCACATCTGTCATGCCCTGCAACATGATGTAGAACCACAGCGAAAAGCCCACGCCGAGTCCTAAAAATACCCCAGCACGATTGCCGTGTTTCCAATAGAGTCCACCGACTAAAGCTGGCGCGAGTTGGGCAAACGCACCAAAAGACAACATGCCTAAATGGGACAAGGAATCACTGTCTGATAATGCCAAATAGCTGCCATAGCCTAAGCCCAGAATAATCACGATCGCCAAGCGGCGGGCATTAAGCAACAGGTGCGAGAACTGACTGAAGTTTTTCTCGCGGATATGACCCGTGCGCAGCATCACTGGCACCAGCCATTCGTTACTTACCATCACACTGATAGTCACTACAGCAACAATGACCATACCCGTTGCCGCAGATAAGGTGCCCAGCAAAGCAATCACAGCCAACAAGGGTTGATCTAACGCCAGCGGCAAATTAATCACATAGGTATCGGCCGACACGGAGTCTCCGAGGATGAGCTTCCCCGCCAAGGCTAGCGGTCCAACGAATAAACCGAAAAGCGCTAAATAGATGGGAAACAGCCAACGCCCCTTTGACAACACAGACTCATCGGCGCATTCCACCACCATCACATGGAACTGCCTTGGCATACATAAAAAGGCCGCCATTCCGACGAGTAACTCAGGCATTAAGGCTTCAATACGTGGATTAGGATAATTAATTAGTGACTGCGCATTGGCCTGCTGCCAAATATCCCCAAAACCATCGAACACTCCGAAACTAATGACGATGCCGACCAACAAAAATGCGGCAAGTTTCACCAGAGACTCAAAGGCAATCGCGAGCATCATGCCGGGATTATGCTCGGTCGCATCGAGTTTGCGAGTACCAAATAAAATGGCAAATATGGCTAACAGCGAAGTGATCAGTAACGGAATCGTCACGCCATCGAGGGGATCGTCAGCGGGTTGAAACAAATTAAGACTGAACACCATCGCCTTAAGCTGCAGGGCGATATAGGGCATGATGCCAAACAAGGCAATTAAGGTGACTAAGGCGGCTAAGGTTTGAGATTTGCCATAACGGGCGGCAATAAAGTCGGCCACGGAAGTGATATTTTGCGCCTTAGACACTAATACCATCTTGCGTAACATGCCAAAGCCTAAAGTAAAAATCAGAATAGGGCCGATAAAAATCGGTAAGAAAGACCAAAAATCCTTAGCCGATTGCCCAACTGTGCCTAAAAAACTCCACGAGGAGCAATAAACCGCTAAGCTCAGACCATAGATAACGACCTGAAGCTTTTTAGTGATCTGAGTAAACCAACGCTCCGCCCCCCAAGCCAATAGGAATAAAAGCGAGACATAACAGACGGCAATAACAGCAACGACTAAGGTTAAATTCATACTTTGCTCTTTTTTCTGATTATTGTGCGATAAAACCTGTCTAAAATCTAGCCGGATTTTTAATGCAACAGACTAAATATAAAGGAAAATTTAACACTAGACCAAGGTCTAATGGAGTTGCCGCCCCCTTGCATACCATACTCAGTCCACGCAATTTTTCAAAAGGGAAGCCCTATGAGCTCGCAGTCTCTCTACAAAGTCTCCGGCAATATCGCTGCCAATGCACTTGTAAACAACGATAAATATAAAACAATGTACCAAGAGTCGATTGTCAATCCTGAAGGTTTCTGGAGAGAACACGGCAAGCGTATTGATTGGATTAAACCTTATACCAAAATTAAAAAAACCTCTTTTGATGACCATAACTTATCGATCAATTGGTTTTACGATGGCACCTTGAATGCTTCAGCCAACTGTTTAGACCGTCACTTAGCCGAGCACAGTGATCGCGTGGCGATTATTTGGGAAGGCGATAACGCCAGCGAACAACGCAAAATCACCTACGGTGAATTACATGCAGATGTGTGTAAGTTTGCCAACGCACTGCGCAGCCAAGGCGTGCGCCGCGGGGATATAGTCACAATTTACATGCCTATGGTGCCAGAAGCCGCAGTGGCTATGCTCGCCTGTGCCCGTATCGGCGCTGTGCACTCTGTGGTCTTCGGTGGTTTCTCACCTGATTCTATCGCCTCTCGCGTCATTGACGGAAAATCCAAAGTCATTATTACCTCCGATGAAGGTATGCGCGGTGGCCGTGCTATTCCATTGAAGCGCAACATCGATGATGCCTTAAAGCACCCTGATGTCACTACGGTTGAAAAAGTCATCGTACTTAAACGCACGGGTGGCAAAGTAGATTGGGTAGAAAGCCGTGATGTGTGGTGGCATTCACTGATGGAAACCGCATCAGAGCACTGCCAACCAGAAGAAATGGACGCCGAAGCACCGTTATTCTTGCTTTATACCTCAGGTTCAACCGGTAATCCCAAGGGCGTATTGCACACCACTGGCGGCTACATGGTTTATGCGTCTATGACCCATGAATATGTGTTCGACTACAAAGCGGGTGAAGTGTACTGGTGTACCGCGGATGTGGGTTGGATCACTGGCCACTCTTACATGGTTTACGGCCCGCTCGCCAATGGTGCGACTGTGCTTATCCATGAAGGTGTGCCGAATCATCCAAGCCCTGCCCGTTTAGGCGAAATGATTGACCGCCATAAAGTGAACATTCTATATACAGCGCCAACGTTAATTCGCGCATTGATGGCAGAAGGTAAGCAACACTTCGATAAGTTCGATGGTAGCAGCTTGAGGATCATGGGCTCGGTAGGTGAACCTATCAACCCAGAAGCGTGGCGTTGGTACCATGAGGTCATAGGTCATGAACATTGCCCTATCGTCGATACTTGGTGGCAAACTGAAACGGGCGGCATTTTGATCACCCCACTGCCAGGCGCGACCGATACTAAACCCGGCTCAGCTACCCGCCCGTTCTTTGGCGTTCAACCCGCCTTAGTGGATAACATGGGGAATATTTTAGAAGGTGAGAACGAAGGTAACTTAGTGTTACTCGATTCTTGGCCGGGCCAAATGCGTACTGTGTATGGCGACCATGAACGATTTGTACTGACCTACTTTAAAACCTTCCGCGGCATGTATTTTACCGGTGACGGTGCACGCCGTGATGAAGATGGCTACTACTGGATCACTGGCCGCGTCGATGACGTGATCAACGTGTCCGGCCACAGATTAGGTACGGCAGAGGTCGAAAGTGCGCTGGTATCACACGAACTGGTTGCAGAAGCTGCGGTAGTTGGCTACCCACACGATATTAAAGGCCAAGGTATTTATGCGTATGTCACGCTAACCCGCGGCACTGAAGAAACCGAAGAACTACGTCAAGAGCTGCGTCAATGGGTTCGTAAAGAAATTGGTGCGCTGGCCACCCCAGATCTCATCCAATGGGCGACGGGCTTACCTAAGACACGTTCAGGCAAGATTATGCGCCGCTTCCTGCGTAAGATTGCCGCTAACGAAGTGACCAACTTAGGGGATGCATCAACCTTGGCCGATCCAGCTGTGATCGAGACCTTGATTGAATCACGTTTAAATCGTACTGAGTAATATCCGAGTTAAGAATAACGTCCACAACGCTTAGTCTATGCCCAATAGGTTAAGCGTAACCTGAACCTCCCTTTTTAAACCTCAGGTTAAAAGTGAACCCTGTTGAGAGAGTGTGTGTGATTGCTCCTTTCTCTAGCTTGCCCCTCCAACCAGGGGCATTTTTTTTGCCTGTTATGTTAAGCTTGCAACTTCACTTTTATTCAGCATAGATTTTTTATCAGCGTGTCAGTCAAACTCAGAGACTATCAACAGCAAGCGGTTAATGCCGCCATCGCCCATTTTAGGCAAAGCCAAGCTTCCGCCGTACTTGTATTGCCCACAGGCGCCGGCAAAAGCATAGTGATCGCCGAACTGGCGCGCATCGCCAAAGGCAGAGTCTTAGTGCTCACCCATGTGAAAGAATTAGTTGCGCAAAATGCCGAGAAAGTCGGCCTCCTCACAGCACAAGCCAGTATCTATGCGGCGGGACTCAATCAAAAAGCCACCGACGGAAAAACCGTCGTTGCCAGTATTCAATCGGCAGCGCGGGGATTAACGCAGTTCGATCAGCCGTTCTCGTTAGTCATTATTGATGAATGCCACAGAGTCAGCCTAGAAAAAACCAGCCAATATCAGCAAGTACTCAACCATTTACGCACGAAAAATCCCCAATTAAGATTGCTCGGTCTCACCGCCACGCCCTATCGCCTTGGCACTGGCTGGATTTATCAGCAACACTATCACGGCAAAGTGGGGTCTCCCGAACATGCCGTGTTCAAACATTGTGTGTTCGAGCTGCCCATAAGGCCGCTCATTAAGCAAGGTTACCTCACAGCGCCAACCCTGTTTGATGGCCTCAGTGCCCAGTACGATTTCAGCCAACTTAAAGCAAACGAGAATGGCGAATATGCCGAAGCCGAGGTTAACGATTTACTGGGACATTACGGCCGCGCGACCACTGCGATTGTGAAACAACTCATTGAACTGAGCCAACATAGAAAAGGTATTATCATTTTTGCGGCAACGGTGCGCCACGCTAATGAGATTTTTGACCTACTCAACCAAGCTCACGCTGCACAAAGTGCCATTATCACAGCACAAACGCACGACAATGAACGTGACGCGACGATTGAACGCTTTAAAGCCCAAGAGCTTAAGTTTTTAGTCAACGTGGCTGTGTTGACGACAGGCTTCGACGCGCCCCATGTGGATTTGATTGCAATTTTGCGCCCTACCGCCTCAGTCAGTCTGTTTCAACAAATGATCGGCCGTGGATTGCGAATCGCTGAAGGCAAAAAAGATTGTCTTATCATCGACTATGCTGCCAATGGTTATGACTTGTATTTCCCTGAGGTCGGCCAAGCGAAACCCAACAGTAAATCGGTCCCCGTGCAAGTGCATTGCCCAGTATGCGATTTTGCCAATATATTCTGGGGACTCACGGACGACGATGGCGACATTATCGAACACTTTGGTCGCCGCTGTCAGGGCATAGTCGAACTGCAAGGTAAAAAGCTGCAGTGCGACTTTCGATTTAGATCTAAATCTTGCCCTGATTGCGGCGAAGAGAATGATATCGCGGCGCGCATTTGCCAGCACTGCCAATCGACCCTCATCGATCCCGATAAACGCCTACGCCAAGTGCTCAGCCTGCAGCACCATCATTTATTCCGCTGCCAGCATATGAGCCTCATCGACGATGACGGCAATCTGAAAGTGCAGTACCTCGATATCGACGGTAATGAATTCAATCGCCGCTTTAAATTACAAACACCGGCCCAGTGGCGAGCCCTATATGCCTTATTCATCTTTCCCCATAGCCGTACACCGGGATTAAAACCGAAAAAATACACTAAGGTGACAGAGTTAATCAGCGACGCGGATAAATTCCGCATGCCCGATCTCTTGCTGCTGAAGAAACATAAAAAAGGCTGGGATCTGCTCGAAAGCTATTTTGATTATCAAGGTCGCTATCAAACTGAAAATAAACGTGGCTGACATTATCAATTCACTTAGGCCTATGGTATAAAACGACTAAAGTAATCCTAAGGAGCTATTATGTTCGTTGTTATTTTTGGCCGTCCAGGCTGTCCTTATTGCGTTCGTGCTGTGCAATTATCTGAGCAACTCGTTGAAAAACGTGATGACTTTAAGTTCAGATATGTCGATATCCATGCAGAAGGCATCTCTAAAGCAGATTTAGAAAAAACTGTCGGTAAGCCAGTTGAAACCGTACCGCAGATTTTTGTCGATGAGAAGCACATAGGTGGCTGCACAGATTTCGAACAATATGTTCGCGAAAACAATCTGTTAGATTAAACTCTATAGATATGTGATCCGCTTAATGCAAAAGGAGACCTAAGGTCTCCTTTTTAGTCTTTATCACAACCAAGTGGGATTAGAGCTTTCCATAAATAGTGCTCGGTACATAAACTGCCTAGACCCCCCCAGAATTATACGCACCATTGTCATCATCACTGCACATAATGTCAGCTTTAATATAATCGCCAAACTCAAGATACATTTCTTTTTAAAGATGCTGCATTAGTCGAACTTGCTAATGCCAATAATTATGTTAGAAAAATATTTTGCAGTGGAATAAGTAAAACGAAGGTATTAAATTCGGTACTCAGTATTGGAGTTTAACGAGGGACATTCAGGGAGAAATTCGAGAGAGATACAGCTGAAAAATAAGTGGTGGGTCGTGAAGGATTCGAACCTTCGACCAATTGGTTAAAAGCCAACTGCTCTACCGACTGAGCTAACGACCCATCGAGGTATTACGATAAAAATGTTCACTTATTTTGGCATCAACAATGCGAATAATAAGTGGTGGGTCGTGAAGGATTCGAACCTTCGACCAATTGGTTAAAAGCCAACTGCTCTACCGACTGAGCTAACGACCCATCTAGGTATTACGATAAAAATGTTCACTTATTTTGGCATCAACAATGCGAATAATAAGTGGTGGGTCGTGAAGGATTCGAACCTTCGACCAATTGGTTAAAAGC
>NZ_JAKKSC010000021.1:0-87543 GCF_025653705.1 Shewanella sp. SM87 | reverse complement strand
CAAATCATCGCGTCCATCGGCAATTTACGCCGTCTTAACGTCGCAACGCCCTGAGAGTCTAGGCAAGATTGAATTAACTCAGGTTCTAACACATCTGCTAAGCAGGTGAATTCGGTTAGGCGGGTAATATGAGTACGGGCGAGTGCTTCTGAGAGTTGCATAAAAAAATCCGATGACATGAGGTCATCGGATTTTGATCTTTTCAGCGAGATCGTCAAGCGATCTGTCTTAACTGATCGGCATTACGCCCTAGGGCGTCTTTTTATCGTTCGATTAAGCTAAATACCTCAGATAATCATCCCATTAAAATGGGCTGATTTATCAAAACTCACAATTGCTTATGCAGCAATGCCTGAATGTCTTAACAGGGCATCGATATTCGGCTCGCGTCCCATAAACTGTTTGAATAAGTCCATAGGCTCGGCTGAACCACCCATTTCGAGGATATTGTGCAGGAAGCGACGACCCGTTTCAGGGTTGAAAATACCTTCCTCTTCGAAACGGGAAAACGCATCCGCCGACAGCACTTCAGCCCATTTATAGCTGTAATAACCTGCGGCATAACCGCCCGCAAAAATATGGGCAAACCCATGTTGGAAACGGTTAAAATCCGGCGGCGTTAATACGGCCACCTGACGACGCACTTCGTCTAAGGTTTCTTGAATGCGCGCGCCTTTAGCTGGGTCGTATTCGTGGTGCATTCTAAAATCGAACAACGAGAACTCGAGTTGGCGCAGCATCATCATGCCAGACTGGAAGTTTTTCGCCGCCAGCATTTTATCTAATAAGGCTTTAGGTAATGGTTCACCGGTTTCAAAGTGGCCAGAAATTTCGGCTAAGGCTTCTTCCTGCCAACACCAGTTTTCCATAAATTGACTTGGTAACTCGACCGCATCCCAAGGCACACCATTGATACCCGACACGCCTGCAACATCGATTTTGGTCAGCATGTGGTGGATACCATGGCCAAATTCATGGAACAGGGTTGTCACTTCATCATGGGTAAACAGCGCAGGTTTGCCATCGACCGGACCATTAAAGTTACAGGTCAAATATGCCACT
Source organism: Shewanella sp. SM87 (assembly GCF_025653705.1). Lineage (NCBI taxonomy): Bacteria > Pseudomonadati > Pseudomonadota > Gammaproteobacteria > Alteromonadales > Shewanellaceae > Shewanella > Shewanella sp. SM87. Next base: position 86,481 of record NZ_JAKKSC010000021.1, on the reverse strand, counting down.
GGCTTTTGTAATCCATTGGCGGTTTGACGGCGCACACGGCAGTCATCCATCCAAGCACCACCACGTTTACCTGTGCGGGCATATAAATCGAGGTAGAAGCTACCTCTGTGTTCGTCAGTTTCGTCGAAAATATCGAAGAAACGCACGTCTTTATGCCATCGGTCAAAATCCTTTTGCTCAAGGATTTTAAGGCCGAACAAACGCGATACTGTGTAGAACAAACCCGAGAGCACTTTATCTTCGGGGAAATACGGACGCAGGATTTCCTGTGAAATCTCATACTTATGCTGCTGCAACTTCTCAGCATAGAAACTTAAGTCCCAAGAGGCCATTTCAGTCACGCCATATTCGGCCTCGGCAAACGCTCTCAGCTCAGCCAGTTCTGCCTTAGCTTGATCCTTTGAGCGCAGCGCTAACTCATTTAAAAATGCCATCACCTGCGCCGGCGTTTCAGCCATTTTCGTCGCCAGAGATTTGTCAGCAAAACTGTCAAAACCGAGTAACAATGCGAGTTCGTGGCGCAAAGCAAGAATTTCGTCCATCAGCGGGCTGTTATCAAACTCTCCGGCATTGGGACCTTGATCTGAAGCGCGAGTGACAAACGCACGGTAGCATTCTTCCCTAAGACTGCGGTTTTCGCTGTAGGTCATGACGGGTAGATAAGAGGGGAAATCTAAGGTAAATAACCAACCTTCTAGCTCACGCGACTGCGCCATCGCTTTAGCGGCGGCTTTGGCAGACTCAGGCAAACCAGCAAGCTCAGCTTCATCAGTGATCAACTTAGTCCAAGCTTGCGTCGCATCCAGTAATTGATTCGAAAAACCACTGGTGAGTTCAGAAAGACGTTTTACAATCTCGCCATAACGCACTTTTTGCGCGTCATCTAAGCCAATACCCGATAGTTCAAAGTCGCGCAGGCTGTGCTCTATCACCATCTGCTGGGCTTGGCTCAATTGTGCAAATTCATTGGATGCTCGCAGCGCTTTATAGGCTTGATACAAACCTTGGTGTTGACCAACGTAAGTGCCGTATTCCGATAAAAGAGGTAAACAAGCATCATGGGCGGCACGCCACTCATCTGTGCTAGTCACTGAATTCATATGAGAAACTGGCGACCAAATTTGGCTTAGCTCATCGTCAACCTGTTCTAATGGCGCGACCAAGTTGTCCCACGTAAAAGGACCTTGGTTCTGCAGCACTTCATCAATCTTAGTGCGGCACTGAGCAATGGCATGCTCAACGGCGACTTGAATATGTTCCGGTTTAATCTGTGAAAAAAGCGGTAATTTTGCGCCGCTAAGCAAAGGGTTGCTCATATTGACTCCTCAACAATCTGTATCTGTTATAAATAAGGGCTAATGGCCTATTTATCAAGGCGAGAAAACCGATTGTCCCCTTCGAACGCCTTACTTAACCCTATTTCCCTTGAAAAAAGTGAACTAGTTCGCATTTAGGATTTACGTTTTATTTACCTACACATTGTTGCAATCTCGATCGCAAATCGAATCAATTCGCATTAATGTTTGTATGTGGGCAAGGTATTATCTGCATAACTAACGTACCTCGACCAAAATCAGTAAAAATATGGCAACACACTCAGTGAAACTTATCGCCAGCGTCCTCTGCACATTAGGGATCAACTGCCTTAGTCACAACGCAGTTGCTAATGAGGGCCTAGAACAAGTCGATAGTATTTCAAACACCATATTACCCCGCCAGATAACAGAACCTTTGGCGGTGACGCTGGATTTAGGTTGGGACAGCAAATATGTCTCACAGGGTCGCAATAACTTGCAAAATGGGGGTATTTATTGGCTCAATGCTGCTGTTCAACACGGCAACTTAACCACTTATGCCTTAGTCGGACGCGGTGATAGCCAAGCCTATACAGAGTGGAATATCGGCCTTGAATATGGGTTCGACTTAGCCGAAAACCTAGAGGCCAATCTGGGATATCAGCGCATTGAAGGCTATAGCAATAGCCGCTGCCAAGATAACGAGCTATTTGCAGAACTCGCCTACAGCGCCACAAATTGGTTGGTACCATCGGTGAGTTATGTCTATTCCACAGAAGCGGCAGGCTACTTTGTTGAAGTGAGTTTGCACAGTTATTGGAATATCACAGACCAGTTCAGCCTCACGCCCTATATCACTCAAGGGTTTGATTTTAAATACCGCACAGAAGAACACGATGGCAGTAATAACCTGCAGTTTGGCCTCGAAGCGAATTATCAACTGACCCCAAGCATGAGTATTAGCGGACACATTAGCCACAGCATTGCCCAGAGTGATATTGAGCAAGAAGCCTCAGCCAATGGCGATATAAGTTCACAGGATCAAACCTATGCTGGCATCCACTTTGCGGTAACGTTTTAATGTCGTTTTAGCCCTGTGTTTCTAGCGCCGTATTACAACCTTCCTCAGTCAATTTATCCCGCAACATTTGGCAAAAACAAAGCTCACTAACTAAACTCAAAATGTCGACGGAGCGACTCACTATTCACATCGATTTTGCCGAGGAACAGGGAATGTTAACGCATCATTTCTATCTTATCCGAACCGCTGTCATTACCTTGCCCCTGCTTTTTATCCAAGTGACAAGCTCGACTAATGCGCAACAGGTATCTGAACCTGAACCGAGTCTAGAATCCTTAGCACAACCGACACAAACCGCGCCTTTGCCCCTAGGCACTTTACTCGACAATGAGGGCAAGCCGATTAATGTGCCTAACCAAGTGCAAAGTGCGTTCGAGTATTCGCCCCCCACTGTTACACCCGCAGAGCCATCCAAAACCACTAAATCAACTAAAGCCACTCAATCGAACAAAGCCGCTAAGAGTAAAAAACTCAGTCGCAAGCAACAGCTCGCCAGTCGTGCACATGTCGCCAATGATCCTAACTGCCGTTGGCTCGATAAACGTATGGATCAGCTAGAGTCCCTACTCGGCGACAAACAAGATAACGCTGCTAAGCATCAAGCCGATGAACTCAGCGCCCGCCAAAAGGAGTGGCAATGTTTGAAATGTGGTGCAGAAGGCCCAGCTCAAAACGATCACTCTAAGTGCCAATATCGCCGCGAAACAGCCACGCGATAACAACTGAATGCAACTTTAGGAGTATTTTTATTAAAAGCAATGCCTTATACGTTAGTGATGCAATAGGCTGGTCTGTTACCGCAAAGCCCCCTACAATGACCTTCTGCTGTAAAGCATCTCATCCTTGAAGTAAGACGGAGAAACTCATGGCTCAACATTTTGACTATATCTGCCTAGGTGCAGGCAGCGGCGGTATCGCCTCAGCAAACCGAGCGGCAATGCGTGGTGCTAAGGTTCTACTCATCGAAGCCAAACACGTGGGTGGCACCTGTGTAAACGTAGGTTGTGTACCCAAAAAAGTCATGTGGTATGGCGCCCATGTTGCCGAAGCGATGAACCTTTACGCCAAAGATTATGGTTTCGACGTCACTGTTAATAAATTCGATTGGAACACTTTGGTCGAAAACCGCGAAGCCTACATTGGTCGTATTCACGATGCCTATGGCCGTGGTTTTGCCAACAACAAAGTGACGCTGTTAAATGGCTACGGCCGTTTTGTGGATGGCAACACCATCGAAGTGGACGGCGAACATTACACCGCCGATCACATCCTTATCGCCACTGGCGGCGCACCGACGATTCCGAACATTCCTGGCGCGCAATACGGTATCGACTCCGATGGTTTCTTCGCCCTACGCGAGCAACCTAAGCGCGTTGCCGTTGTTGGCGCGGGTTATATCGCCGTAGAAGTCGCTGGCGTGTTACACGCTCTGGGCAGTGAAACTCACTTATTAGTGCGTAAACATGCGCCGCTGCGTAACTTTGACCCCATCTTAGTCGATGCTCTCGTCGATGCGATGGCAACCGAAGGCCCAACATTGCACACCCATAGTGTGCCAAAAGCCGTGGTTAAAAATGCCGATGACAGCCTGACATTAAACTTAGAAAACGGTGAAAGCATTACAGTCGATTGCTTGATTTGGGCAATTGGCCGCTCACCTGCAACAGGCAATATCGGCTTAGAAAACACCGAAGTGCAATTAGATAGCAAAGGCTATGTCATCACTGACGAGCAGCAAAATACGACTCACAAAGGGATTTACTGTGTCGGCGACATTATGGCGGGCGGCGTAGAGCTCACCCCTGTTGCGGTTAAAGCGGGCCGTTTGTTATCTGAGCGTTTATTTAACGGTATGACAGATGCCAAAATGGATTACAACCTGATCCCAACCGTTGTATTCAGCCATCCGCCTATCGGCACTATGGGCTTGACCGAACCTGAGGCCCGTACTCAATACGGCGACGATAACGTCAAAGTGTATACGTCGACGTTTACCTCCATGTACACCGCCGTTACGGCCCATCGCCAAGCCTGTAAGATGAAGTTAGTCTGCGCTGGCAAGGACGAAAAAGTCGTTGGTATTCATGGTATTGGTTTTGGTATGGACGAAATCCTTCAAGGTTTCGGCGTCGCCATGAAAATGGGCGCGACTAAGGCCGATTTCGATGCGGTCGTTGCTATCCACCCAACTGGCGCGGAAGAGTTTGTTACCATGAGGTAGAAGCGATTTTCGCTTTGATTTCATCATATTTAGGGCCAGCTTATGCTGGCCCTAATTGATCACAGATAGCATAAAACCATTAACTCTCACGCGACTTTCCTATAATCTCGACTGAGTACTTTGCATTTTAAACACTTAGTGCGGTTATCGCTGCGCCACTGTCATCGGGATGAATAGCGTAATGCTTAAAGAACTCGCGTTCGATGGTTTGTTATTTAGTCCATTAATTATCTTTATCCCCTTAGCTTTTCTGCTTTCCTGCATCACTCGCTGGGTACTCTATCAAACTGGGCTCTATCACAAGCTGTGGCGCGCAGCTTGGTTCGAAGTTGGGCTGTTTATCTGCTATCTGGCTTTGGTCATTTACTTGCTTGGGAGTTGATTGTTCATGGGAAAAATCTTTCGTATCAGCCTCACCCTTATTGTGGTCGCGATTGCAGGTATCGCCGGACATTGGATATGGTCGCACTACCTTTATTCTCCTTGGACCCGCGACGGCCGAGTTCGCGCCGAAATAATTACCATAGCGCCAGATGTATCCGGTTGGGTGAACCAACTGAATGTAAAAGACAATCAAATCGTTAATAAAGGTGATGTATTGTTCACAGTGGACGATACCCGCTACAAAGCCACCATTGCCGAATTGAATGCCAAAGCGGAAAGCCAAAAATTAGCATGGGAACTGGCAAAACATAAATACAAACGCCGTATTGGTTTGACCAACGCCAACTTAGTCAGCAAAGAAACCTTCGACGAAGCCTTTATCAATACCGAACTGGCAAGAACCAGTTATGAACTCGCACAGGCACAATTGAATACCGCCAAAATTGACTTAGCGCGGACGCAAATTCACGCTCCCGAAAATGGCACCCTGATCAATTTAAGCCTGCGTAATGGCAACTATGTCAGCAAAGGCAACTCAGTATTTTCGCTCGTCAAACAAGACTCTCTCTATATCACAGGGTATTTTGAAGAAACCAAAATCCCCTTGGTTCACATAGGTCAAAACGCCGATGTCAGCCTGATGAGTGGTGGCCATGTCTTGCACGGCAAAGTGGTCAGCATAGGTAAGGCGATTGCCAATACCAATGTCACCGCTAATGGGCAGTTATTACCGCAAATCGGCCAAACCTTTAATTGGGTGAGATTGTCACAACGTATTCCGGTCGATATCCAGCTAGACAGCATTCCTAAGGACATAGAGCTGAGCGTCGGCATGACAGTTTCCATCCAGCTACAGACTGACAAATAGTCATTATGACGCTGTTACTGAAGAGTTTATTTTTTCCTGACCGACGAACCCTCATCTTCGCGATTAAAGGCGTGATCTCGATGGCGCTCGCCTTATATGTGGCCATGTTCTTAAATCTAGAACGACCATATTGGGCGCTGGTGTCGGCGGTATTTCTGCAAATCCGCCCTGAAAGCGGGCTCGTGATCGAAAAGGGCTTATGCCAAATCGGCGGCACCTTAGTCGGCGCGCTCGCGGGGATTGCCATACTCAACGGGTTTACGCCCTATCCCGAACTCGCCTTAGGATTACTCGCCTGCTGGATAGGGTTAAATTCTGGGTTGTCGGCCATGGTGCGCCAACAAAACTTTGTCTATGCCTTTGCTATGGCGGGCATGACAGCCTGCTTGATAGTGCTCATTGTGATGGCGAGCCCGAGCACAGCCGATAGTGCAAAAATATTCGATGTGGCGCAGGCGAGGATCAGCGAAATTATCGTCGGCGCAATTTGTGCCGTCTTGGTCAGTTCGCTACTTTGGCCGACTAAGGTAAAACATGGCCTGCAACTGCATGCTAAAAACACAATTAATCAAACGCTTAACTATCTTGCATTAGAACTAGATTTACAGGGCGTACATGCGAGCCGCCATGAACATATCGACACTATTATGGAATCAGTATCGGCGCTGAGTGACGACTCCAGCGCGGTGATTTATGAAGGTCCCGAAGGTCGCGGGCAGAGCCATGCGGCGAACTTTCTCTGCAATAAAACCCTTTCGCTGTTGGCGGCAATCCAAATATTTGGCCGACTACAACGTAATCATTCCCATCTGGTCAGCGAACCGCTCGCGAAAACCTTAGCCAATATGCGCAGCAGTTTTACCCTGATGGCGCAATCCACTGATGACCAAGAATGCTACAAAATGGCGCGTACCCTAAGGTATCAACTCCAGCAAAACCTGATGCAATACCGCGACCGAACCCCATTAGAGACTCGCTTACTCAAAGTTGCGATGGAGTTAAGCGCCGATCTGATCATGGTGCTCAAGAGTTATAACGTACTGACAAGCAATTCTGCGGTACAACTCAACGCGCCGCCAATGGAATTTCACCGAGATCCACTGATAGGGTTTACGACCGGTCTACGCAGCATGGCGGTATTTGTCATTGGGGCTTCGCTGTGGATCGGCACAGGGTCGAGCGCGGTACTCATGATGATCCTGATGCCTGTGGTTTTTTCCATCATGATGGCGCGCCAGCCACTGCCGATGCTAACCACGATTTTGCGCCGTATTCTTGTCGGTATCACTATCGCTGTACCCCTCACAGTGTTTTACGCTTTACCTTTGCTGGCAGAGAGTAGCGGCGATTTCGAAATCCTCATTTTAGTGCTCGCAGGCCCCTTTTTTATTGGGCTACTCGCCTTAGCGAATCGACCGACCTTGCCCTATGGTCTTGGGATTTGCGTGCCGTTTGCGGTATTAGTACAGCCCAGTAACACCATTTCATTTGCGATAGAAAACACTGTCAGCAATGCCTTAGCGATTTTTGTTGGCGTTACTGTGCTGTATTGGTTGTTTAAATTGATTACCGAACCGAGCCAGCGGCTGATGCAATATCGTCTGCTGCAATCCATCCAAAAAGATCTAGTGCATATCGCGCAGCATGACGATCCTGAGCCTTGGTTTAACGCCCGCATGGGCGATCGACTGCTGCGGATAGCCAGTTACGAAAAAGGCTCGGGCAAGAGTTCGAGGGTATTTACCGATCTGGTGTTCACTGCACTGAATCTAGGCCATGTGTCGATTCGAATGCGACGCATGTTGCAGGGGATATCAGATACGCACTCGGACTTAGAAAATGCACTCAACCTCTGGCAATACAATTTAGGTCAGGCATTTATCGCCTGCGCCCACGGCCAAGTCGCAGAAGAGTTTAACACCAGCAGCGAAGCCTTATTACAAGCGCTGGCGCAATGCCCGTTACCCCACGAACAATTCACTCTGATTACTGGGATGTTTGAACGCATCACCTTAACCTTCGAACGTACCGCCCACAGTATCGCCGAGCAGAAAAACACCTCTGAAAAATAGTCAGTTCTCAAATTATTTTCCGCCCCCAAAGCCACTCTCGCACCGCCGCCAAAACCATTTAAATCCAATAGAAGCTTGATATTTGGCCGATAAAATGCCTTAATATAATTAGATCACTAACTATATTGGTGATATAAATTCAATTATCAACCAAGGAGCAATTATGTCTACGGAGAACCCACCAGAGGAAAATCTTATCTCGCAAGCAGCAAGCTTTACCCGATTACACGCCAAGGAAACAATGCAGTTTATGTGTTTATGCGCAATATTAAGCACCTATCTCTTTGTCATTTTGAAACCGAGTATTATTCAAAATAACAAAGCGTTAGGAGACAAATAACCCATGAATTACCTGGCTTACGTTTCCTTAGCGATTTACTTTATCGCCATGCTTGCTATTGGCTTATTCGCCTATAAAAAATCCACCAGCGATGTATCCGGCTATATTTTGGGCGGCCGCAAGGTGAGCCCACAGGTCACCGCACTCTCAGCGGGTGCATCTGACATGAGTGGCTGGATGCTAATGGGTCTTCCCGGCGCAATGTTTTTGGTTGGTTTCGAAACCATTTACATCGCACTTGGACTATTGATTGGTGCTCTAATTAATTACTTGGTCGTTGCACCCAAATTAAGGGTCTATACCGAAGTCGCGGATAACGCCCTTACTATCCCGGAGTTTTTTGCTAAACGCTTCGGCAATGCCAACAGCAGTATCCGAATTATCTCGGCCGTGATCATTGTGATCTTCTTTACCTTGTATACCTCAGCGGGTTTAGTGGCTGGCGGTAAGTTATTTGAGTCAGCATTCGGCCTGAACTACGATATAGGTTTAGTCGTCACCCTCGGCGTAGTGGTTTCTTATACCTTGTTGGGCGGATTCTTAGCAGTGAGCCTCACTGACTTTGTCCAAGGCTGTATCATGTTTGTCGCTTTAATCTTAGTGCCTGTGGTGGCATATCAAGAGTTTACCAGCGCTGACACTATGCTGAACTTTGCGTATCAATCGATTCCACACTTCACCGATGCCATGCAAAACGTCACTATGTTAGGGCTTATCTCAAGCTTATCTTGGGGACTCGGTTACTTTGGCCAACCGCATATTATTGTGCGCTTTATGGCAATTCGTTCAGTCGCTGACATTAAAACCGCCAGACACATAGGTATGGGCTGGATGACAGTGACCATTGTGGGTGCACTGGCAACAGGTCTTGTCGGTATCGCTTACGCCAATAAATTTGGCATGAAGCTGACCGATCCTGAAACCATCTTTATTGTGTTTTCTGAGTTGTTGTTCCATCCGATCATTAGTGGCTTCTTATTAGCCGCAATTCTGGCCGCGATCATGAGCACCATTTCATCGCAACTATTAGTGTCATCAAGCTCGCTAACGGAAGATATCTATCGCGTGATGTCGAAGAAAGAATCTAGCGAAAAAGACATGGTGAAAATGGGACGTTTTGGCGTAGCTGGCGTGGCAATTGTCGCAAGTCTACTGGCGCTTGACCGCTCTAGCAGTGTGCTGTCATTGGTGAGTAATGCATGGGCAGGATTCGGTGCAGCCTTCGGTCCGTTAGTCTTGTTTAGCTTGTATAAAGCTAACTTAACCCACAAAGCCGCGATTGCCGGCATAGTGTCAGGTGCAGCCACAGTGCTGTTTTGGATTTATGCACCAGTACTTGCTGACGGTAAAGCTTTAACCACAGTGGTGTATGAGATGATCCCCGGCTTTGCCGTGAGCAGTGTGGTGATTTGGATAGTCTCGTTACTCGATACTGATCCCTGTGCCAAAACCACTAAATTATTCCATAAGGCTGGCCGTGTTTTAGCCGAAGACAGATGAGGCGCGCAGGTATGACTGACTTACCCTGGAAACGCATTGTCGTTAAGGTAGGTAGTGCCCTGATTGCTCCACACAAACAAGGTTGCAGCAGCCACTACTTACTCGGCATTGCCCAATTTATTACTTATTGTCGTGCCCAAGGGATCCAAGTTGTCTTGGTCTCTTCGGGCTCAGTCGCTGCAGGATGGCATCACTTTGGCGAGGTTGATAAACCGAGCGTCACAGTGAAGAAAGCCATGGCTGCAGCTGGTCAGGCCGATATGATGGCCACATGGAACAAGTTATTCGATTTCCCAACCGCACAGCTACTGTTAACCCACGGTGATTTACGCAATCGAGATCGTTACATTAGTATTAAAGACACGATTTTCAGCCTACTCGAACATGGGCTATTGCCTATCATCAACGAGAACGATGCCGTCACCGCCGACAAGCTCAAAGTTGGCGATAACGATAATCTCTCGGCCATGGTCGCCGCGGCGGCCGATGCCGATACGCTGATTATCTGTTCGGATGTGAATGGGCTTTACACACAAAACCCCCATGAATATCCCGATGCACAGCTTATCAAGCAGGTGACCGAGATTAATGCCGAGATCTACGCCATGGCAGGCGGCGCCAGCAGTGCCGTCGGTACGGGTGGAATGCGGACTAAAATACAAGCCGCCAAGAAGGCGATTTCCCACGGGATCGAAACCTTTATTATCAATGGTTTTGATGCCGACTCATTCAACCAATTGTTGAAGGGCCAAAACCCAGGAACCTTATTTACCCCCGATGAGAAGCCAATGCAGGATCACTTGCACTGGATGACACATACCTCGCAGGCTCAAGGCGAAGTCATTGTTGAAAATGACTTTAATATCGCCCTTGATATCCATAGCGAGCAATTGACCAGTGACGATGTCGTTGCCATCAATGGGGACTTTTCTGTCGGTGACACCATTTTAGTACGCAAAGACGATGGCACTAAATTGGCAAAGGCCAAATCCAATTACAGCAGTTGTTTACTTAGCTTTATCACAGACCAAGACGATCGCGAGTTTGCCAGTGAATTTCAGCAAAAGACTGGACCGATTATTTCCGAGAAAAACATCGCCATTCTCGAATAAGCATCAGCCGAATAAAACTAAGCGAGTAAACATCTAAGCGGAGTAAATATGACTTTAATCAAAAACTTATCTAAAGAAGCTGCCAAAGCGGCTCTTATTCTCGCCCAAGTTGACGAACAGCTTAAAAATACTGTACTCCTCGATATGGCACGCTCATTACGCGAAAAGTCCTACGAAATCCAAAGCGCTAACTTAATTGACCTACACAGAGCAACAGCCGATAACGTCGGCCCAGCCATGCTCGACCGATTAACGCTAACACCAGAGCGTATAGAAGCTATGGCGGTAGGCATTGAAGCCATCGCCGCCTTACCCGATCCCATTGGCAACGAACGCTATATTGGTCAACGACCTAATGGTTTATCCATCAGTAAGATGCGCGTTCCCTTAGGCGTGGTTTGTATGATTTATGAAGCGCGCCCCAATGTCACCGCCGATGCGGGTGCCCTGTGCTTTAAATCCGGTAATGCCGTGATCCTGCGCGGTGGTAAAGAGGCGCTGCACAGCAGTAAAATTATCGCCACGATTTTGCAAAGCGTATTGAAACAATACGGCTTGCCCGAGGCGTTAATCACAGTAGTGCCCGACCCAGATCGCGCCCTCATGCTAGAACTGCTGCAGCAACGAGATTATATCGATGTGATCATTCCCCGCGGCGGTGAAGGCTTGATTAACTTTGTGACTGACAACAGTAAAATCCCAGTGATCCAGCATTTTAAAGGCGTGTGTCATTTATACGTCGATAAAGATGCCGATCTGGATATTGCTATGGACTTACTGCTCAATGGTAAAACCCAGCGCACTGGCGTATGTAATGCCCTCGAAGCCCTATTAGTACACCAAGAAATTGCCTCGCAATTCCTGCCTAAAGTAGCCAAAGCGCTGGCCGAGCATAAGGTTAAAATCAACGCTTGTACTCAAGCCGGTGGCTACTTCGAAAACTGTACGTATATGGAAGAAGACGATTTCGGCCAAGAGTATTTAGATCTCGAAATTGCCATTCGCCAAGTCGATCACTTTGACCATGCTATCCAACATATTGCCCGTTTTGGTAGCCAGCACACCGAAGTGATTTGCACCGAAAACGAAGTCACTGCCGTACACTTCCAACGTGCGGTCGATGCTTCTGTGGTAATGGTCAATGCCTCTTCGCGCTTCTCCGACGGCAGCGAACTCGGCCTTGGAGCAGAAATCGGCATCGCGACCTCTAAGCTACATGCCTATGGCCCAATGGGACTCGAATCCTTGACCGCTGAGAAGTATTTAGTCTCAGGCACAGGCCAAGTGCGGGCGTAAACCTAAGCTGTAAATCACACTTTTAGGCTTAACAAGTCCGTTGGATTTCGATTCAATTGTAAAGATTAAAGGCCACAGTCAGTAACGACTGTGGCCTTTTTGTTGGCTAAATTGACTCGAACCACAACAGCCTGAGTTCCCAGTCAATGCCCTGAAACCGAGTTATAGTAAGGCATGCGCTAAAAGTGCAGATCCCACTGCGACGGCTTATCACAGCTCGCTGACAAGCTATTCGCCAATAAGTTACAACCCAGCTTAAACAATTTACACATTGAGCATATTGCATTTATTTTAAACAAACCTATCATGCGATCGATTCTCATTTGCACCTAAACACTTTGTTTGCACTCAGGATCACCAATCATTATTTAATCTGAAATCGCCTGAAAGGATTGAAATACCATGCCTCCCCTATCTGTTTTAACGTCTTGGCGCTCGCCATTGATCCCTGTACTTCTCAGCACACTTACTCTGACGGTTCAAGCCAATACTGACCCTAAGCAAGATGAGAAAAAAGATACAGAACAGATAGAAAGATTGAACGTGGTAGGAACATACACCCGCGCGGCAATGAATAGCGCCACGGGTTTGTCTATGTCACTCCAAGAAACCCCACAAAGCGTCACTTTGATTACCGAAGAGATGATCAGTGACAAAGGTTTGGTCACTATGGAGTCAGTGTTAAATCACACTCCTGGCGTCACTATGGTGGGCGATGCCTCTGAAAATAGTCAGATATTCGTGCGCGGCTATGCACTAGACAGCGGGGTGCAAATTGACGGCTTAATCACGACCTCTTCATCCCATGTTTACAGCGGCTCAATTGATCAAGGTTTAGACCCTGTGATTGCCGAACGGGTTGAAGTATTAAAAGGTGCGGCTGGGATCTTAAGTGGTTTAGGTGAACCTTCTGCCACGGTTAATTTTATTCGTAAACGTCCAACGGATGACACCCGCGCCACGGCAAGTGCGAGTTATGGCTCATGGAATACCTATAGATTAGAAGCCGATGTTTCTGGCTGGCTAACGGATTCGGGCAATGTGAAAGGTCGATTCGTCAGTGCGGTGAAGAAAGGCGATTCTTTTATCGATCGCTATCAGCGCGATACCACAGTGCTCTATGGCGTAGTTGAAACGAGTCTAAGTACCGATACTAGCTTGTCGCTGTTTGCGGACTATCAAAAATCACAAACCGACGGTGTGTATAACTGGAACTCTAATCCCGCATTTTATACCGATGGCACAGCTGTCGATTTTGGCCGCAGCTACTCTAGCTCACAGGACTGGACCCATTGGGACGTGACCCAAAAGAGTCTCATGGCCGAATTTAAACATAGATTCGATAACGACTGGTCACTCGTCAGTGCCTATCGTATCGCCAACGCCACCATAGACGCATTGGCCTTTTACCCAGGCGATTATATCGTCAAATCAACCGGCGAATTTGTTGGCCCTTGGGGCGATACCTATGCAGCCCAACATGATCGTGAATCCGATACCAACAGTTTCAACCTGTATGCAACGGGTAACTTCGACTTACTCGGCCGTGAACATAGCGCTGTGATCGGTTTTAACTATGGTGACAACGAGTTCGATAACATCAACACGAACTCCGCCCCCCAACGTCGCTATAACGTCGCGGATCAGGGCAATTACCCCAAGCCTAATATTCCTAATTCCCCCACCAATGGCCAAACCAATGAACAAAGCCAATCGGGTGTTTACGGCACTGTCCGTGTCAATGTGTTGGATTCACTGAAATTAATGGTCGGTGGACGCGTAAGTAACTGGTCCTATGAAAAGCATGATCTCGTGGGTAACAGCACAGATGCAACCATGGAAAAAACCGGTATTTTCATCCCCTACTACGGCCTAGTCTACGATGTGACCGAGCAGATCGCTGTCTACGCTAGCCGTACTGAAATCTTCAAACCTGGCACCTATTTTGGTGAAGATGGCCAACTGCTCGAACCTGCAGAAGGCACAAACGTCGAAGGCGGCGTCAAGGTCGCGTTGTTCGATGACACGCTAAACATGTCAGCTGCCATCTACGAAACCAATAAAGACAACGAACCCGAGTATGCAGGTAAAGGTCAGCTACCTTCCGGTGACTCTATCTACGAAAGTGTGGATGGGATTACCACCAAGGGCTATGAGTTAGAAATAGCCGGACGTCTTACCGACTTATGGGATATCAGCGGTGGTTATACCCACAACAATGCAGAAGATAAAGATGGCCTACGTCGTCAAACTTATCTGCCCGAAGATATCTTCAAACTCACCACTAAATATAACTTTGAAGATATTCTGCCAGGCATTACTGCAGGTGCGAGCTGGCGCTGGCAGAGCAGCACCTTCTATCAAGGCACTATTTGGGGTGTCGATGGCGCGCCGAATGTGGCTTACCGCCAAACACAATCAGCCTACTCACTCGTTGACTTAATGTTTGGCTACCAAATCACACCTTCTATTTCTATGCAATTGAACATTAACAATATTTTCGACAAGAACTACAACCGTTCACTCTGGGGTTACGCCGACTTTGGCGAGCCACGTAATGCCACACTATCACTACGTTGGACGCTTTAAAACATAGCCCTAACCCGAAATAACATTAAGGATGATCAAATGAAACAAGCACTTGTAATACTCACTTTACTCGGCGGTATCGCTTTTTCGGCTCAAGCACATGAAGTATGGCTTGAGCGTAATAACGATGGTTCGGTTAAAGTGCAATTTGGCGAACCGGGTTCAGAGCAGGCTTCGGCAGAAGAGTTAGCATCGTTAAGCGCGGCGCGTATTTTCGCCGCCAATGCCAAGACACCGTTAACCGCCACAGCGCAGGCCGATCATCTACTGGTCAAAACCCAAGATGGCAAAAGTGATGTCAGTTTCTATGCCGATACCGCGTGGCAACCATGGAAAACCGAGACTGGACTACAAGCCGCAATACTCTATGCCCGCACGGGACAAGAACACACAAAAGCGCTGCAAGATTTTGAATTTACGCCAGTAAAGTCAGGCGTTCCCGAGTTTGTACTTAGCTATAAAGGCGCACCACTGGTGAATCATCCAGTACAAGTTTATCGCCCCGGTTTTTGGAGTAAATCTTTCACCACCGATGCCCAAGGTAAATTCGCCCTCGATACCCCAGATGCGGGCCGCTACTTACTCGTCAGTAATCACACCACAGAAGGTAAACAAACACTCGCAGGCAACGAGGTTGATAGCGTTTTACACATCACCACCACGAGTTTTATCACTCAGTAATAATCTTATAATGAGATGGAGTTAACGTGCGTTATTTAATGATAGGTTTATACATGCTGTGTTCTGCAGTCCACGCAAGCACAGCACCTGTAACAGTCGCCTTGCCCCAAACAGGCAGTACCAATGAACTTTTGCCACTCAGTGGCTCCATTAAATCCGCACGGGTAGCCCGCTTATCTGCACGTACCGATGGCCTAGTCGCCAAAGTGCTGGTCGATGCGGGCTCTAACGTTACCGCTGGCCAGCCTTTGCTCGCACTCGATGACACCTTAGCCATACACCAATTAGCACAGCGTCAGGCCGATGTAATGGCCGCTAAGACCATGCTGGCAGAAAAGCAGCGACTCCTCACCGAAGCGCAAACACTCAGTTCTCAGCAATTATTTCCCGAAACTGAGCGCGCGATTCGTCAAGCGGCGTTAACCGAAGCCGAAGCTAATCTGCAGAGTTTAACGGCGGCATTAGCACACCAAAAAGAGGTGGTCGCCCGCCACCAACTGATCGCGCCGTTTGCGGGAGTGATTTCAAGCAAACAAACTGAAACCGGTGAATGGGTCAATGTCGGCACTGAAATCTTCACCTTAGTATCCCAAGAACAGCTCTGGCTCGATATTCAAGTCCCACAGGAAATGTTCCAAAACATAGCCACTGCAACTCAAGTCGATATTGCCGCAGATATGCTGCCTGAACAGCAGTTTATCGGCCATGTGAATGCACTCGTCCCCGTGAGCGACCACAATGCTCGCAGCTTCTTGGTGCGCTTAACCATTCCTGATGCGAGTGGACTTTTGATGCCCGGCACATCGGCCACTGCGACCTTCCACTTACAGCGGGCGCAACACAGTGTTGTCGTGCCGCAAGATGCGCTAGTCCGTCACCCGGACGGCCAGTTCAGTGTTTTTACCGTGCAAAACAACATAGCCCAACGGCATACCGTTCAAGTGGGCCATACGAGTGCCATCGGGATTGAAATCCTTAGCCCATTACCTAAAGACGCGCCCGTAGTGATCCGCGGTAACGAAAGCCTACAAGACCAACAGCCAGTCTCTGTACTCAACTCTGCAGTAGGAGGTTAGTGAGATGCTGAAGTTTGGAATTAAACATGGCACCTTACTGTCGGTCATCGTCTTGATATTTTGCGTATTGGGCACGGCTGCCGCACTGCGTATCCCAATCCAAATGATCCCCGACTTAGATGTGCGCACCATCAGCGTGGCCACAGGTTGGCCGGGGGCAACACCGCAAGACGTCGAAAAAGAAATTCTACTTGAGCAGGAACGCTACCTGCGCACCCTGCCCAACTTACAACGCATGACATCTTGGGCTGATACGGGTTCGGCATGGATAGAACTCGAATTCCCCCAAAGCACTGAGATAAGCGACGCGCTTATTCGTGTTAGCAATGCGCTCAGCCAAGTATCGTCCTACCCTGAAAACGTCGATCAACCAAGGCTTTACAGCAGTTCATATTCAGACAACGCTTTCATGTATTTCCGCCTCGTGCCTGTCGCGGGGAACCCGCTGAATCTAGACATAGACATGATGCGCGATTTCGCTAACGACTTTATTCGCCCACAAATGGAGCGCGTCAAAGGCGTTTCCTCCGTCACTATTCAAGGCGGCGCTGAACGGCAAATTCAAATACGGCTCGATCCCGCCAAACTCGCCCAACGTGGCATCAGCATTATGGACGTGCGCCAAGCCATTCGAGATCGCAACAAGGACACTTCTGCGGGCGATATCGACAGTGGTAAAAAACGTTATTTACTGCGGGTAATTGGCCGTTTTGAGGATTTAAATCAACTTAAGCAACTGATTTTAAAACGCCAAGGTAATACGAATATTCTGCTGCAAGACGTTGCCGAGATAAAACTCGACCACGCCGAGATCCGAGAACTGTCCTTTGCCGAACAAGAACGTACCCTCAGCTTAGCGGTCAAACGGGATGTCGGTTCTAACGTTATCGCCATCAAAGATGCCATGATGCCAGTGATAGCGCAGATCAATCAAAATCAACTCGCCCAGCACGCCATGCAGTTAGAGTTATTCAGTGATGATGTGCGCTATGTGCAAGATTCAGTTGAAAATGTCTGGGTGAATTTAGGTCTAGGTGCCTTACTGGCAACCTTGGTCATGTACCTCTTCTTGCGCTCGAATCGAGCCACCCTGATTGGTGTTATCGGTATTCCGCTGTGTACCTTAGCCGCCTTCGTCGGGCTGCTGGTGTTTGATCGCACCATTAATGTCATTTCATTGGCGGGTGTTGCCTTTGCCATAGGCATGACGGTCGATAACAGCATTGTGGTGCTCGAAAGCATTGAACAAGCGCGCAGACGCGGATTAGATCGTCTCAAAGCAGCCATAAGTGGTATCTACGATGTGTGGCCTGCGGTACTGGCCTCGACGCTCACCACAGTACTAGTGTTTGTACCCATTCTATTTATCAAACAAGAAGCGGGACAACTGTACTCGGATATCGCGATTGCCATCGCTTCATCCATTATCGCTTCTATGCTGGTCGCGGTGTTCATCGTACCCGCCGCTATTGCCCGTTTTGGTTTCGGTAAGATGCACTTGGCGCAGACAAACCAAAGTGAGCCCCCCAAAGCATCACGCATATTGAGCTTAGTCAGCCAACTTGTACTGTCGGCAAGACGCCGCACCTTTGTGATTGTGCTGTCACTCGTCTCGACGATCGGGCTTGCGGCTTGGCTTATGCCTCCGGCCGAATATTTACCCGAAGGCGAAGAACCAAAAGCCTTTACTTCTATGGTCGCACCGCCGGGTTACAACCTATCGGAAATGGCTAAAATTGCTGAAGAATTAACGACTCAGCTATCCGCGAGAGTCAATGCCGAGGCGGCATCCTTTGAACGTGGTGAGCAAAAGATCCCGCCGCTAAAATACTATACCCTCAGCGTGGGTGTCGGCAGTATTTGGGTGATGAGCGAGCCCGTTCGCAGCCAAGATATGGATGCCATGATGAGCTCACTCACCGCCTTGTTTGAGCAATATCCTGGCATGCGCGCCTATTCATCGCGGGGATCCATTATTTCCAGCAACGATGGTGGCACCCGCGCTGTCGCCTTGGATATTTCTGGCCCAAATCAAGCCAGCCTCTATCGTGCTGCAGAAGCGGCGTATCAAGCGGCGGAAAAAGTATTTGCCGAACCACAGCTGTATTCAGACCCATCGACCTTGTCGCTAGATCAACCGCTGTGGCAGATTTCCCCTCGCTGGCAACGTCTTGTAGAACAAGATTTTAGCGGCAGCGAGTTTGGCTATGCAGTTTCGGCACTGAGCGATGGCGCCTATGTCGACGAGTTTTTCCTCAATGATAACAAGGTGGATATCTTTCTATTTAGTCTGGCAGGCAATCAACAGAGTCTGTCGCAATTAGCACTCGCGCCGATAGTCACGCCTAAGGGTAATGTACTGCCACTGCAAGCCTTGGCCGACATTAGTGAGCAAATGGATAGCGACAGTTTACGCCGCGTCGATGGCCGCAGAACCGTGACTCTTTACATTATTCCGCCGCGTTCCATTGCGTTAGAAACCGCTGTGGCTAAGGTGCGGGAAGAATTAGTCCCCATCCTCTTTCAACAGGGTGCTGTCGGCAAAGATGTCAGTTTGGATATTTCGGGCGCAGCCGATCAGCTCGAAGCGACGAAAGCGGCACTCTCCAGCAATTTTCTGGTCGCCGTGTTGATCATCTACTTGTTATTAGTCGCGATTTTTAATCACTGGGGTTATCCGTTATTTGTGCTGATCACTATCCCGCTCGGACTTGCGGGCGGTTTAGTCGGCTTACAAGCGCTTAATTATACTGGCAGCTTATTTACGTATCTTGGCGGCCAAGGTTGGCACCAACCCTTTGATATGATTACTATGCTTGGATTTCTAATCCTACTCGGCACTGTCGTTAACAACCCGATTTTGATCGTGGAACAGAGCCGTAAAAACCTGCAATCGGGTCAGTTTGGTGTCGTTGAAGCCGTAAAATCTGCCGTCGCCAGTCGATTACGACCGATTCTAATGTCTACCGCGACGACCTTGTTTGGCTTATTGCCTCTGGTGTTATTCCCCGGTGCTGGCAGCGAACTCTACCGCGGCGTTGGCATAGTGGTATTGGCAGGCCTCATCGTGGCAACGCTACTCAGCTTAACCTTTTTACCCGCCCTGTTAATCTCTGTGCTATCCCGCACCCACAAGACAAATTCAGCAGAAGTGGCACACCATCATGACTGAAAAAACCAACATAACTCCTCCGTTAACACAAAGACTGATGCGCTGGAAAACGTCAGCCATCTGGAACGATAGCCTGCACATAGGCAATCGCTGCCTCGCAGCAACCTTTGGTGGCTATTTGTTAAGTGCGGTAGCGACTATTTTGCTCGCACAAATCCTGCCGTTATCTCAGGTTGATCGGGTGTTAACCGCCATGATGCTGTCATTTACTGTATACACCTGCGCCGTGATTTGGGTGTTCAGCGTTAAATCAACATGGCGATACTGGCTGGATTTATTCGCGCTTAGCGGTCTGCTGTATTTAGCTTACCTCGCCGCTAAAGCGTTTGATGTTACAAGTGTTCAAGGGAGTGGATTATGAAAGACTCCTTTTTTCGTTCAATGACTTGGCTACACACTTGGGTTGGATTGCTCACATGCTGGGTGTTGTTTCTGGTTTTTTTCGCCGGAACAGCGGCCTATTACCGTGCTGAAATCAACCTGTGGATGCAACCCGAAAACCACGGCAGCCAATATGATGCCAATGCGGATAATCAACAATTGATACTCAATGGCCTCACGTCCTTGGCACAACAAGCGCCTGACGCTGAGTCATGGTGGATTTACTTACCCACACAACGGGTGCCATTACTGACCTATGCATGGAGCGATCCCGCCGCTGAAGGCCAGCGATTTGGTGATTATCATCAAGGCTTTATTAACCCTGCGACAGGTGAAGCCTTACCTAAAGCACGGGAAAGCCGAGGGGGCGACTTTCTCTATCGACTGCATTTCGACTTGTACTACATGAGTGTGCTCACGGCGCGTTGGATTGTCGGCTTTTGCACTATGTTCATGCTGGTCGCCATCATCAGCGGGATAGTGATCCACAAACGTATTTTTAAGGATTTTTTTAGTTTTCGCCCCGGAAAAGGCCCGCGCTCTTGGTTAGATGCCCATGTCGCCAGCTCAGTTCTCGCATTGCCCTTTCATCTTATGATCACTTACACCGGCCTAGTGACTTTGATGTTTATGTATATGCCATGGGGACTTAACACGCAATATGGTGATGAAACTCAAGCCTTTTATTCGCAATGGAAACCCATTTACCAAACTCCCGTCGCCACTGGCACGCCAGCCACTATGCTCGATAGTCAGAGTTTACTCAGTGCGATTCACAGTGTCGTGGGTGAGTCGCCACTTGAAGGCTTGCAGTTTGATAATCTCAACGACAGCAATGCCAGCGTAACAGTCAAAATCGCCCCTGAGCACAGCTTAAATCAGCAAGCGCCTTGGTATCACTTGTCTACTGTGACAGGTGCAGTGTTGGCGCAGTCGGCTGTGACTTCGGGAGCGAATCAAACCCAAAGTGCCATGATAGCCCTGCACAGTGGTCGCTTTGCTGGCCAAGGCCTACGTTTACTGTATTTACTGGCGGGATTAACGGGCTGCGTGATGATCGCCAGCGGCGCGATTATGTGGGCCGATAAACTGGCACAAAAGCAGCTTAAAAAAGATAAGAATCATAGCGGGCTCACGCTAGTGAACATGTTGAATCTCGCCACCTTTGCTGGCCTGCCCATTGCGCTAGCCTGTTATTTTTATGCCAATCGACTCTTACCCGTCACCTTTGCGGATAGAGAAAACTGGGAAATCCATTGTTTCTTTATCAGTTGGGCGTTAGTCGCACTGCTCGCTTGCTTCAAACGAGACAAACAAACATGGCAACGACTTTTTTTACTCACCGCCTTGCTTTATGGCCTGCTACCTCTGCTCAACGCCATGACTTCGCAGTATCAGCTGATAAGCAATCTACAGCGCCAAGCCTATGTTCTCGCAGGATTTGATCTCATGATGCTCGGACTTGCAGCGCTGTTTTACATGGCAGCCAAACGCTTGCGTAGCCCTAAAAAAGTGCTGGCTACACGGGTAACCAAAGCGACGGCAGAATTAGGAGTTGAATCATGATAGCCACAGTCGAATTGTTAACCTGTTTTATCGCCATGGGGCTGTTGGCCTTATCTTATTTTAACCACCACCGCGCCGTGCGTAACCGCCCGTTAACCGATGCACAGGCACGCGGATTTCGCACCGCTGGTACTGCAATGCTCGTCCTGTGCTATTGGCTTGCCAGTCGTCATTACGGCCCAGCGTACGCCAGCGTATTACTGCTCGGCTGGGTGTGTTTGAGTTCGATAATTCTAGTGATTTTACTCAGTTACAAACCACGCTGGTTACAGCCCATATTACCCGCCAGCACCGTAGTGTGTTTGCTCGGTTTGCTGTATTAATCAATGATTTTAAACACCAAATGGCGTCAATCAGGCTCAATACAGACAAGATTTAGGGAATTTTTACTACTGGAATTGATGCTGCTATCCGCTAACCATTAGCTAGATAATGGTTCTGATTGAAGCCAATCGCACCGTAAAATGCTAGACCGAACATATTAATAAGCGACGCTGAAATGATTAAGCACTCTCATTCCAGTGACTCGCCGTGAATATATCCCTATAGGCTCGACGGCGGCATCCATGCCGCCAACGGTCACTTACACGCGAGCGCTTAATCTCGTTAATTTCAGTGTATTCCTGTTACTAACGATTTCTAACTCAACCCTATACATAGTGACAGGTGATTCAATGAAGTTATAATGGTCATCGCTCAAAAGCCCTTTATGAGTAACAACATTTATAAACTTGCACAATGATCTTAAGCAACTAGATCAATTAAGACAAAGTGTCACGCATTACAAATTACTCTTAAATATTTTACGGTTTATTTCTTAAATCTAAAGTAACCAAAATTACCTCTGTTTTAATTCCAAGGTACTCATATGCAGCTCTTGTTTTTTTAACAAAGTTTTCATCTCTTGAGAATATTACGTCTGTGAATGAAGCTATAGATGCATGCCCTTGATCGCTAAGCGCAGCAGTAAAACGACGCTCTTTATAAGTCTTAGAATCTGGATAATAACCAATAAAATTAAGATGATTATATATACATGTAATTTTTTGAAAATTAAATAATGACTTCCCAGGTGAAATAAGGTCTGCTTTTAGGAAGAAGAAATCGTCTACTGTCCAATTTAAATTTTTATATTCTTCTTTGTCCTTGTATAAATCCCATATTTTTTCAAGAACATTTGGAGGCGATATATTATTTAACTCCACTGGACCAATATTCATAGCGTTTCTGAAATCTCTTACACCTGACCAGTTTTCCTCATTGTTCACATTTGATGACATCAATGATGCAGATTGCTTAAGAACACTATCCATGTGTTCCAAGGAAGTTTTTGCAGTATCTTTAATTATGTAAGCTAAATTAGGGCTACTATCGTTTAGAGTGTCTGCTTGCTCATGAAGATGAACCATAAGATTAGAAAAAGCTCCTAGTAACTCACTATTGATCTCTTCAAAGTTATCACCTTTTCGACCACCATATATTTTAAATACTGTTTGCATCATTGAACCAAGCAATTCCTGATACAAAGGTAATTGATCACAGTATTCCTTGTAAGCTAAATATGAATCTTTTTTAGAAATAGTAGCTTTATCTGTTGGTTCAAATGAATCTGTCATCATCTGTTTGAGATGGCATGCATTTAAATCGTTTAACACATCCAAAAATTTATTCGCATATTCTCCAGACCGTTTTATCTCATTTAGTGTCTCATCAGAATAAACGATCTGGAAGTTTTCCTTTAACATATGTGCGAAATCTATCATGCCGAACTTTACAAACACATCGAGGATATTCTGGTCAAGGTAAGCGATAGTTTTACCCTGATACACTGGGAAATTTAAAATTTTGCACATCCATATGCAGCAGATGCCGCCGTCGAGCCCTCAGGGATACTTCTTATAAAATAAAAAGGTGGCGTGTCACTGAAGTGAGAGTGCTTAATAGCAGCCATTTACTAAACCCTGTGCAAAACTTCGCGGCATAGTTTACTCCACCCCATCACACTGTGATTTACCCGCTTGATAACAGCTGGGTTGACGTGGGCATACGGCGCCGCGAGAGCAAATAAGGCGGGCATCGTTTTTGATCCCGCGTTCTATCCAGTTGATATTGAGGATTTTTGCGACGCTGACCAGATCGCTTTTAATGTGTTTGGGAATAGTGACTGAACCGCCGCTGGCGACACAGGCATCTTTCAGGTCGTGGGCGATAGACAGGGCATCTTTACCCTGTGCTTCAATCGCTGGATTTAAATCTATGCCAGCACAGAGAACATGCGGGTTGCCCGCCGAGTCTTCGACTTTAATCGACTCGCAGCAGTAAATGCGTGGTTCGTTGCCGACGTTTAAAATCGAAATCTGTGCCGAAGTGCCGACCGTCGGCTCGCTGATCATCCTAAAGACGGCCCAATGCTGACAAGGGTCTTCCACTAGTCGCATATTGCCCCAAGGCAGTGGAATCCCGTTACCACGGTAAACGGCTTTGAGCTTGCCCGGTGCGTAAGCATCGAAATAATGCCAATGGGGATAAGGAGAGACGACAGTCATACGCCGCATGGCGACTGAAGCTGACACTTGCAGTTGCTTGTGTACTTCAATCTCATAACCGTGGCGGTCGAGTAATTGGCGATAAGGCACTTTAGGACACAGCAGCGCACCGGCGAAGAAGCTCGATTCAAAATCGCGCCACGCATGCAAGATATCCTGCGCGTTCAAGGTATTGGACTGCATACCCGCCTCTTCATCCACTTCTAATTTGCGGCCTGAGATCATCACACTCTTGAGGCCGTCCTTGTTATGCAACACGCAATGACCTATGTGCACGGCTAAATCATATTTGAGTCTGTTGGGGCGATTTTTGAGGATTTTATTTACATAAATCGTGCTCGGCGGCTCAATAAATGAGGTGATCAACTGACGCGAACTCACGCCCATTTCATCGATAACTTCCTGCGGCGTACTATCTATCCACTTGATTTTTAATCCCATTTCCTTAGCGATATCCAGCATATCGTCCAGAGATAAGGGCATACGTTTGAGGCCGACTTCTTCGGCGGCACGTTCAAGATCAGGGAAATGATTTTGATGGTGTTCTTGATGGGCGCGGATCAATAAATGGGCAAACTGCCGACCTGATATCCCTGTTTGCGACAGCATCTCAGGTATCGCTATTTGTAAAATATCATTGGAAAACAAAAAACTGGGTTCAAGTGCCATACCACTTATGCCACCACGTCGGCCCTTGTCTGGCGTAATGGCGTTTTCTTCGGGCACATCGTCTAAGAACCATTCGGCGTCTTTTTGAAAAACTGCGGCGATGACTGCCAGCATTCCGGCACTCGGCACACGCTTGCCACGTTCGATCATCGACAAATATGACACAGAGGGCGCACTTCCGGCGTCGACTCGAATGCATCGTGCTGACAAATCTTCCATCGTTAAATTATTACGTTTCCGTAGGTTACGTATTTTTGTGCCTAGGAAATGTGATTTTCTCATCAAGCTCTGGTCATTGCGCATTTTGTAAAATTCACAGTGTAAAATTTTTATTGTGAAATTGTAGTCAAAAAAAGACTAGACTACAAATCAAGCAATCAAGGAAAGGCTAATGCGAACAAGCTAAGCCATTCCAGTACAAGAAATGCTTAACCACTCCCACTAAAAGTGGCTAAGCACTCAAAGCGGACAAACCAAATTGAAGACAAACTTTGATAAGCCAAAAGTTAAATCAAAACCCTGAATTTTTTTAAATTGAAAGAGTGAGAGGAACAAGCGATGAATATGTCAATTATCAAGAGCAACCAGATCCAACCGAATCTAAACAGCCTCATCGCAGAAGAAGTGCTAGCCGTGGCCCAAGTGAATGTCGCCGAGCACGAGAAGATCGCTAATGCGAAACAATTCCTCGACCGCCTCTTTCCACTTAACTCTGGTTCACACCAAGATGTGAGCAGCTATGTGGTTTACTACCAACACCTGTTGGCCTTTTTTGCCGACGGCAGCCACAGTGGTTTACGTCAGCCAAAACAGTTTGTGGCCTTTAACGGCACTAAAGATGCGCCTTGCGCCATAGTGTTACAGGACCTAGGTTGCCACGTTGAACTCAGTTTCGACCGCAGTGGCATGATAGGTGCGAGAGACGTTGCCAATCTGGAAGATATCCAAATCGGAACGTCATTAAACATGGTAGTCGGAACACCAGAGTCACGTTCTGCCGCATCGCGCCATTGGCTCAGCCTATTACATGCGGGAATGTCCAGCGCCAACGACACCCAAGATAAGTTGTTTACCGCAAAGGATGGCAGCGATTACAACTTGAAAAGTATCGTAAATTTATAATTTCACGCTTTGTAACCTCGCCATTTATTATCTAGCCAAGAAGATGAACTGAGCTCAGTTCATCTTCTTCGATTTCCCCTCCTGCTTTGCCAAATCTTCTAAGAGTCAATAAAATTGATTAACTAGATAAGTTTAATTGATTTTATTGAGGCTCATACACACAGCTATAATGCCCTCTTGCATCTGTCTCCATGATCAATCCAATTGATCGCCATTTTGTATCCGTCGCTTAATGTGAAGATCTGTGGTTGGAACGATAAACCGAATCGCTCGAGCCTAAGGCGTTATGAATTCTTCATCGACATCACAGCAAGATAATAAGACTCATCGCATCGTTTTCATCTGTGCGGGTTTGTTATGCCTCGCGCCTTTTATCTCATCGCCCATGGCGCTAGTGCTCGGTTTTACCTTAGCGAGCCTTGGTTGGGTACCAGTGCAATGGAATATCGCCGCACTCACCAAAAAACTCCTGTCTTATTCGATCATTGGCTTAGGGTTTGGGATTAACTTAAACGCGGCGATCGAGGCGAGCACCCACAACTTCGGCCTGATTGTTGGCTCAATCTTTTTCACCCTCAGCTTAGGGTTTGTGCTCACCCGCGCCCTGAAATTTGATCATGTCACGGGCCACTTAATCGCCTCTGGTACCGCTATTTGCGGTGGCAGCGCCATTGCCGCAGTCGCTCCGGCCATCAATGCGCGTAACGATCAAACCGCCACTGCGTTAGCCTGCGTATTTGTGCTGAACTCAGTCGCGCTATTTTTATTCCCCGCTCTCGGCCACTTGCTCAATATGAGTCAATACGATTTTGGCGTGTGGAGCGCCATCGCCATCCACGATACTTCATCGGTTGTCGGCGCGGCTTCGGCTTACGGCGATGAAGCCTTAAAAACCGCAACTACCATAAAACTCGCCCGCGCCCTGTGGATTATCCCGATCGCATTGGTCAGCGCTATGCTGTTTGGTGGCGATAAGCGCAAGCTTAACCTGCCGTATTTTATCGGTTTTTATTGTTTAGCCATTGCCGTGGCCCATTGGTTGCCACAATTCCACGCTGTTTATGACACCTTATTTATGGTGTCGAAACGGGCATTAGTCCTGTGTTTATTTTTGATTGGTGCAGGAATTACAGTGCAGAAAATGCGGGCGAGTGGCCCAAAACCTTTGTTGCTTGGGGTGATGCTGTGGGCAGCGATTGGTATCACGTCTTTAGTGTATATTCTTTATTTTCAATAGCTAAGATTTAACTCAAAGCCAATCTACTCTGCCGTCGGCTTCATTCGCCAAGCCCAGTAGAGGACGCCAACAAAGGCGGAGAATTCGATAAGTGAACGCACGAGTCCTGTGGTTTGCGTCGAAGCGACCAAGGCAATCAGGCAAAACACGATAATCAGCCAGTTTTTCAATTGCATCTTCCTGCAAACTTAGGGGATGCTCATTATTGTTTAGAACTAAAAACTCAGCAAATATCGATTTTCAATAACAAATAGCTATAACAGCTAAGCCAATCCTGCGTTGATTAAGCTGCCTTAGGGCTTGATGCCGCTTCATTCGCAGCAAGATCTTGATTATGTTCTTGAATAAAATCTTCCATAAACCAAGCGCAAAAAGTATGGCGTCCATCGACTGCCGCTTTACCGTAAATGGTCGATGCCTGTTGTCTGACGGTTTTTTCTTTAGTCTGGCGCACTTCGGCAATTTCTTTAAAGCTTAGGCCCTTAAGTAATAAAAAAGCCACTTGCTGCTCACTCTTAGTAAAGCCCCAAGTCTCGAATTGCTGCGACACCGCTTGGCTGTATTCTTGTCTGGCAGAGCGCATTTGCGTCGACATATTGTCGATTTTTTTATCCGCATGCTCCAACCGTTTAGCCAATGCTTTCACTTCGCGGGAGCGACGAATAAGGTCATAACTTAAGTACATGGCACCAATCACAGTGAGCACTAATAACATGGCTTCCTGCGCAATATGCCATTGGGGAATGCCCAATTGAATGTCGGAAGTGATGTCAAAAAGCTTAAAGCATATGATCAAGGCCAACAGACCAATAATGACAAGATCCTTCATCGAAAAACTCCTAAATAAAAGCAAAATCAAATAATTAATTTATGGGACATATGTACCATAGACGGTTTTATGATACATGTCCCCCACGACTTTCGCCCACTAATCCCTACACTGACAACACACTTTATTACCATAGAATCGTCCTATGTCTGTCAGTACGTCTTGTATCAAGTTATGTCTGTTGGCGACCTTAGTCAGCAGCAGTTTCCTGTGCCACGCAGCTAATTCCGAGCTATCTCAAGCACTCACCACCAGCCAAGCAAGATTACATTCTCTATCTCAATCGGGCGGCCAGTTACCGCAATCACAAATAAGCTTAAGCAGCTCATCTTGGCTCAATGGCCTGCCGAGCATTAGCTTGAGTCACTTAGGCAGCCTAGATAATGGTAACAGCTACGAGCAGGAACTCTCACTCAATTTGCCAATAAAATCCCCTGCTTTGCACAGCAGCGATAAGCAAATTAAACAACTCACCCAAGGCATTCAGGTGCAACAAGTCGCGCTGCAAGGCCTGTATTTATCGGGATTATTGCGACAAAGCCTGTGGGAACATCGTCTTGCCGCAGTGAAACTGGCCCAGTTAGATCGCAAGACCCAATTACTCGACAAACTCCATAATCAGCAAAAGCAACTCACAGATGCGGGCGAACTGCCGATTGCCCACATTCTCTTGTTAGAGCGCGAACTGGTGGATATTGCACTGGAGCGGGTCGACCTTAACCAGCAACAAGCTGAGGCGCTTACCCTCTATCAACAACTCACCGGACAAGAGCAAATACCGCAGAACATAGCCGAAACCGCGCGGCCACTTTCTGCCAACAACCAACCCAATGACATGCTCGCGCAGCATCCATTATGGCAACTACTGAGCCTGCAGAAGCAGCAACAGCTGTTGATCATCCAGAGTCAGCAAGCAGGGAATAACGATCCTTGGGCAGTCTCACTCACGGCCAAAAATACCGCAGATAATCAAGTCGATGATCAACAGCTTGGCATCGCCGTTTCTGTACCGCTGACCTTAGGTTCTGCCCTATCACAAACCGAATTATCCCAATGGCAACAAGCCAATACCGAGCACACGCTCAACCTCGACCGTACCTATATCGAGCTGAAAACTCAGCTTAAAAAACTAGAGCAACAGCAACAAAATCTGCTCGACCAACAAACATTGCTGACTCAAGCCTTACACCTTAGCCGCACCATCACAGAGGAGCTGGCTAAGGTCAAAGACCAAAACCAAGTTAGCTACGAAGTCTGGCTGCGCCGCTATATGGATGCCCTCGATACCGAATCCCGCTTGGCACTGAACCAAGTCGCGCAGCAACAACTGCACTCCCAACAACTGCAATCCTTAGGAATTTCATTATGATGGCCAAGTACGGCGCATGCCTTTTCTGTTTATCCGCCAGTGTTGCCACCTTAGTGCAGGCTGAATCCTTAACGATAAGTTCCCTCGGTAATTTAGACCTGAGCTACGTGCAACCACAGAAAGTCGCCAGTTATGAGGGCAGCCCGTTGCCCGCGCAGGTTGAAATCCTCCCCGGTAATGATTACTGGATCAGCACGCCGGAGAATATCCAGCAGATCACCTTTCTCGTCGGCCAAGGCCAGCTCGTCACTAAAGGCCAAGCGATTGTCAAACTGACTGGGCCAGAAGTGTTCCACTACCTCGCCCAAGTCGAAGCCGCCAGCAGCTTGTATCAACTAGCCAAAAGCCGTTATGAGCGCAATAAACCCTTATTAAACAATGGCAGTATTAGCGCAGAAAAATGGCAAGAGATCAGCCAAGACTACTTCAGCACTCACCTCGAATACGAGCACATGCAGCATTTTATGGAGATAGTCAAAAGCACAGATGCCACCACAGACTCCCTAGTGGTAGGCACGCCAGTGGCGGGGATCGTTAAACTCAACCAAGTGAATGGACCTTATATGGCGGGTTCACAGCTATTCTCACTGGTGCCCAGCGACAGCATTCGCGTCAAGGTCAGTGTGCCAATGAGTCAGTCACATTCGCTCTCGGCGGTGAATATCAATCAGTGCCATATCGCCATTGAGTCCGTGTCGGCCATCGCCGAAGGTGCTTTTGTGACCGCTTGGTCATCACCCGTACCGCAGGAGTGTAACTTACTGTTAGGACAACAAATCACTGTGATACCCGAGTATCAAAAGGCAGTGTATTTATTGCCTAAAAATAGCGTATTCAGTTGGGAGCAAGACAGCCAAGTCTTCACTAAAACCGCAGACACGCTCACCTCGATTACAATCGATATTCTTGGCTCAACCCCTGAGCAATATATCGTTGAAAGCGATCAAGAACTCAGCCAAATCCAAGTGTTATCCCAGTCAGTTGCTGCAGTCAAAGGCATAATGCTTGGCTTAGGAGGCGAATAAGATGTTGACCTCAGTCATCCGCTTTTCGCTTACGCAGCGCTTATTTGTGCTGATTGTGGCGCTGATCATCATGTTAGCGGGAGCGCGAGCCTGGTTTTCCATTCCCTTGGATGCCTTTCCCGATATTTCGCCCACCCAAGTGAAGATCATCCTCAAGGCGCCCGGCATGACGCCGGAGGAAATCGAAGCGCAAATTACCGTGCCGATTGAAACCGAACTGTTAGGTATTCCCCATCAATCGATTCTTCGCTCGACCACTAAATACGCCATCAGCGATATCACCCTCGATTTCGACGAAGGTACAGATATCTATTGGGCGCGCCAGCAGGTGAGCGAGCGCATCGCCGCCGTGTGGGACAGTTTCCCTGAAGGTGTAACGGGCGGCGTAGCGCCAATGAGTACGCCGCTCAGCGAAATCTTTATGTTTTCACTCGAAAATCCCAATCTTTCGCTGATGGAAAGACGGCAGTTGCTCGAATGGGAAATCCGTCCGCTACTACGAACCGTTGCAGGTGTCGCCGATGTGAATATCCTCGGTGGCTATGCCAAAAGCTTTAGTGTGACCCCCAAACCTGCGGCTATGGCGGCCGCAGGCGTAAGTTTTGCGGCGCTGCAACAAGCGATAGTGGAGAATAATCACAACGAAGGTGCGGGCAAGCTCACGATTGGTACAGATACCATCATAGTGCGCGCCGAAGGTCGCATCGATGACATCGACGAGCTCAAACAATTAGTGATCAAAGCCGATGATGCCAGAGTCTATCGACTGCAGGATTTAGCCGATATTCAAATTGGCCACTTAGCCCGCTATGGCGCAGTCACTAAGGACGGTAACGAAACCGCCGAAGCCTTGATCATCGCCCTGAAAGACGCCAATACCGCACAAGTAGTCAAAAACATTAAAGAAAAACTCGATCAAATCAGCCTAACCTTACCAGAAGGGAGCCAGATCAACACCTTTTACGACCGCGCGAATCTGATCAATACCGCGATTGATACTATCTCCAATGCCTTGTTCGAAGCCGTAGTGCTGGTGATCATCTTGCTGGCGCTATTTTTAGGTAACGTGCGCGCCGCATTAGTCGTGTCACTCTCGCTACCACTCGCCGCGCTGATGACGTTTTTGATGATGGATTACTTTAATCTTTCTGCGAACTTAATGAGCCTAGGCGGGCTAGTTATCGCCATCGGCATGTTAGTGGATTCATCTGTGGTCGTAGTCGAAAACATGGTGAATCTCATCGCCACTAAGCAGAGATTACCGCGGCTGCATTTGATTTTTCGCGCGACCAAGGATGTTGCCATTCCCGTGGTGTCGGGCACTGTGATCGTCATGATAGTGTTCTCACCCTTGCTGACCTTGAGCGGGCTCGAAGGCAAACTCTTTACCCCAGTTGCGGTCACTATCGTGTTTGCCATGCTGTCGGCGCTGGTGTTGTCGTTAACTGTTATTCCGGTTATCGCTTCTTATCTCGTCAACGAAAAAGCCGCCAAGGAACCTAAGGCGATTGAAAAGCTTAAACAGCTTTATCTGGCCAGCCTCAAGAGCACGTTTAGCCATCAAAAACGCTTTATGGTGATCGCCTTTAGCTTGCTTATCGTCAGCCTAGGGCTGTTCGGGTTAGTGGGAAAAACCTTTATGCCGACCTTAGATGAAGGCGACATTATCCTGCAGCTGGAGAAATCCCCGTCGATTTCACTCGAAGCTTCGATTGCCATCGACAAGCAAATTCAGCAAACCTTGCTGGCTAAAGTTCCTGAAATCAAACAAATGGTGGCGCGTACTGGCGCGGATGAAATCGGCTTAGATCCCATGGGGCTCAATGAAACCGATGTATTCTTAGAACTTCTGCCCCGCAGCGAATGGCGCTTTGCAAATAAAGAAGCGCTTATCGATGCGATCCGCACTGTGTTATTGGACTATCCCGGCGTTAATTTTAACTTCACTCAACCGATACAAATGCGCGTGTCCGAAATGCTCACCGGTAGCATTGGCGACGTGGCGATTAAGGTCTTTGGTAATGATATCGACACCTTAGGTCTGCTCACGAGCCAAATCCAACAGCTGGTTAATGCCACCAGCGGCAGCGTCGATGTGAAAATGGCGATGATCGAAGGCAGTCCTTTTATCAACCTCACCTTAGATAACGAGCTCGCCCGTGGCTTTGGCATGAGCACCATGGAGTTTGCTCGCTACCTGAAAAGTCAGCTCGAAGGCGTGATAGTGACCGAAGTGCTACAGGGTAAGAAACGAACGCCCGTGCTGATGGCTAATAATCAGAGCCACTTAAGCAGCATTAATGAGCTTAAAAATCAGTTACTGGTGATGCCAGATCACTCCTTAAAACGCCTGAGTGATGTCGCCACCTTAAGCTATAAGCAAGGCCCCATCCTTATCGAGCGTGAGCAAGGGAATCGCTTTTCAGTGATCACCACCAACGTGCAGGGTCGCGATATTGTGAGTTTTGTAGAAGAGCTCAACGCTAAAATAGCAAAGGAAATCAAACTCCCGAGCGGTTATAGCGTAAGTTTTGGTGGCGAGTTTGAAAACCAACAACGGGCCACCAGCAATTTACTACTAGTGATCCCCATTGCTATCGCACTGATCACTTTGATTTTATTCACCACATTTGGCTCACTGGCCAAAGCTGGCTTAATCCTCGCCAACGTTCCCTTCGCTATGATGGGCGGCATAGTTAGCCTGTATTTATCGGGGGAATATTTGTCCGTGCCCGCCTCAGTTGGCTTTATCGCCCTGCTCGGTGTCGCTGTACTCAATGGCGTGGTGATGGTCAGCTATTACGAACAAACCAAGCACATGTTCAGTAACCTGCGCGAACGGGTAGAACAAGGTGCGGCGCGGCGTTTACGCCCCATTTTGATGACGGCGACAACGGCCATGTTTGGTCTTATGCCGCTAGTGTTTGCCTCAGGTCCTGGGGCTGAAATTCAAAAACCTTTAGCGATTGTGGTGATTGGCGGTCTGCTCACTTCAACCATTACCACACTGTATTTACTGCCAATTCTGTATTTTTGGCTGGAGAAACGTAAATGAGCACAGAACAACTGTTAGTACTGATCGCCCAAAATGATATTAAGGACGACATAGTCGATACCTTGATAGAGCTGGAGTTTCTGTCGGGTTTTAGCCTAGGGAATATTTGTGGTTTTAGCCGTGAACACAGCCATTTTAATATCAAGGAACAAGTGGAAGGTTATCGGGAGTTTTGTAAATTCGAAATCATGCATCCCGCTGCACAACAAGCGGCGCTGCTCGCGGCACTGGCGTTAGTCTGCAAACATAATCCCTGTCGCTATTGGATTATGCCCATCTATCAAAATGGTACTCTGTCTTAATCTAGATTGATGTTGATCTCACTGAGCAAGGCATACTCACTTTGTCACTAAAGTCAGTATGCCTTTAAAATAGCTAAAGAATTGGCGTTGGGCGACGCACTAAAAAACCACTCAGGATCGATAAAATGCAGTAAGCGGTAAAGAAGTAAAAACCGTTTTCAAATTGCGCCTGTGTTTTTAGCATTTCCCCCATGCCACCTGAGGCGTTCCCCGCCATAAAGGTGATGATCAGCGCTACCACAAACACATCGGCCATCGACCACTTGGCGAGTGAGTTGACGACGGCATTAATCCTCAGTTTCAGGCCAATCGAACTCACACATTGCTGTGCCAGCATTAAGCTCAACTTCAAGGCAGGCACTATCACACTGAATAACATGACTAATCCCGCGACGAGTCCATTACCAGAGTGATAAAGCTCGGTCACTGTTCCCCAAATACTACGAGTCTTCTGCAGCACTTGGACTTCACCTTTAAGACTATTAAACCCAAGCAAGCCACTGACCATGCTTAACATACCGCGGGCACTTTCACGCCCAGAGTCCTCATCAAAGCTTTGGGCAACTTGCTCTATGCCTTGTTCCGCCAGCTTGGCCTTATCGATACTGCCGCTGATACTCAAAATTGGTTGAGTCACCCCAGGGATTAACAAAGCCAAGGATAAGATAATGATAAAAATAGGAAATAGAGATTTCATAGCACTGTTCATAGCATTGCTCGACCAGAGAAATACTTTCAGTTTACGGTTTTTAGCGCAGGCTCTGCAATCATTCACACCAGCCATCGACTCAGATGACCGGCATTTAAGGTAGGATTTGAAGATTAATAGAAAGGAGTCGGATCGATATCTAATGTACTCGGTGACACACCGCGTTCAATATAAAGTTCAGATTTTAATAAATCCACCATAGCGACATCAGTGTAACGTTTTACTTTTAAAGAATAAAAACACTTTACGATTGGATGTAGCGCATCCCTATCTTTCGAGGCCCAAACAATACCAACACGACCATCCGACAATTCAACTAAGGAACCCACAGGGTAAACACCAATACAACGAATAAACTCATAGACCAATTCTTGATCCAAATGGAATGGCGTTAGACTGAGTAAAATTTTAAAGGCCGCGGCAGGGCTCATCGCCTCTTTATAACATCGCGTTGCTGTTAAAGCATCGAAGATATCGACTATACAACTCATACGGCCATGGCGGGGGATTTCATCACCCTTCAAACCCCTTGGATAACCTCTGCCATCTAATTTTTCATGGTGCATTAAGCAGATATCTTTACTGATCTGCGACAGACCAGTAGTTTCGTTCATAATTTCAAGCGCATACACTTGATGCAGCTTCATATGTTCAAATTCTTCCGGCGTCAGTTTGCCCGGCTTGTGCAGCACTTTATTGTCGACTTTAATCTTGCCAATATCGTGCAAAATCCCGCCGACCGCCATTTCCCGTAGCATGACGCGATCTAGCTTTAAGTATTTACCAAAGGTAACCAGTAGAAAGGCGACATTCACTGAATGTTCAAGTAGATAGGCATCTTTTGAACGGAGTGCAGACATACATTTAAGCGCATCAGCATCCAACATCACTGACTCTATCATGGTATCGGCTAACGCTTCGAAGGGGGCAACTTCGATGGCTTTACCTTCGAAGGTCTCAGATAAGACTTTACGAATGAGGTCTTTCGCCTCGGTAAGCATGACTTTAGCTTGAGCTTGTTGCTTATCGCGGCTAATGAGCGCTTTTTTATTGTCAGTTTGATTATCGTTAGTGATTTTTTTCTTTAACCCACAATGTTCAGCCGAACGCTCGGCGTCTACCCAAACAAATTTAATACCGCTTTTGGCCAGTTTTAAAATCGCATCCTTGTGCTTAATTTGTCCAGCATTTGCAATAGCAAGTTGACCTTTATCATTTTTGTCTATGGCACTGACAAACATACCCAATGTCAGCTGTGACACTGGTAATTTGATAAGTTCAACTGATTCTGCCGACTCACTCATATCTACAACCCCAAGGATGATGTGCCTGAATAAAATATCAACTTAACCATACGACATTAAAGCGACTTACGCTCAAATGTTCTGTTGTTATTTTTGATTATTATAGAACAGACGTGAGGGGCATTCTAAGACGAGGATTAGAAAATCACCATAGACTTTCTTGGTAAATAAAGGGGCTTAAACAAGATACGATGAAATCAGAGCTTAAGGTGTCGATTAGACCCATTTCAATCTCTCATTATTTCAAAAAATGCCTAAGGGCTAGGCATTCAAAACCAGCGACCCTCACGCGCGAAAAGCTCACAACTACCCCACATAACGCTCAGCCATTTCAGTTGACTCTTCCACCAATAAACCATTACGTAAACTCAGTTGCCGTGACACTGCACTGTGTTCAATGCTTCTGTGAGTGCTGAGCAAAATAGCGCAACCTTGGGAGCTTAACCGCTTTAGCAAGTACCACACTTTGCCGTAGTAATGCTTATCCATCCCCGCCAATGGATCGTCCAAAAGCAGCACCTTAGGGCGTAGACAGGCGAGTGACGCTAAGGCAATCAAATGCTGTTGGCCGTAGGATAATTTGTGGGGCGACAGATGGGCTAAGCTAAATAAATCCAACTCGTCCAACATTTGCACCGCTCGCTCTTTGGGGAGTTCAAAGCGCCTAAGGCTAAACTGCATTTCGGCTAGCACGTTAGACTCGAATAATTGTCGACTCGGCCTTTGCATCAACAGTCCCAATTCAGCACCATAAATCCCCAATTTAGGCCTTCGCCCTAGCACTTTAAGAGGAAGACGCTGCCTTAAACTGTGCACGCCCGCTATAGTTTTCAATAGACTCGTTTTACCAGAGCCGTTATCGCCCACTAAGGTCACTATCTCCCCCGCTTGCAATTGGAATCCTTGTGGACACGCAAATAACGTGGGACAAGCATCGAACCCAAAATCAAAGGCTTCGGCACTGACCAAGACTTTGCCTAAATGCTCAAACTTAGCCTGATTTCGCCACGCAGGCGCTTCAATTTGCGGCGCATCGCTCACGGTATAGATGCCTTCGGACAACTTACCAGCCTCTAACTGCCAATAATGCTGAATAATCTCGGCGAATGCCGAGGCGTTATGCTCAACTAATACTAGCGCCATACCATCTTGGATAAGATTGCGAAGCACGACCAGCAGCTCACTCACACCGTGATCATCGAGTTGTGCCCAAGGTTCATCGAGCAGCAGTAAATGCGGCTCTGACACTAACTGAGCGGCGATCATTAAGCGATATTTTTGACCGAGGGAAAGCGTGCTGACTTGGGTATCGAGGCGCAGATACAAGCCCACGCGCCGTAGTGCTAATTGCACTTTAGGTAGCATTTGCTCGGCGGGAATACCGAGGTTTTCTAAGGCGAAAGCCACCTCGGCACCAACGGTTTGCCTTAGTAGCTGAGTTTGTGGGTCTTGCATTACCAGACCCGTAACCAATTGAGGATAACGCCAGATGTCACCTTCATGCGGGCGATTTAACACGCCCGCCAGTAGATTTAGCAGACTCGATTTTCCTGAGCCCGTAGGACCGCTCACGCAATGGCATTGGCCGGTACCAATCGCCAAGTTAACTTCCTGCAATACCGTCGGTAACTGGCTGCCATAGTTGAAGCTAACGCCTTCGAGATCTAAGAGTTTCATACTATATCTGCCTATAAAGATCTAACGAACAGCCTATGACAAGGCTGCACCCTAGTCGTCTTTTCATTCCCACGGCGAGTCATACGTTAATAGACATCTAACTTGTCACGTAGAAAATTTAAGATGTGCAAGCTATTGTGGACCGCGATTATTCTGTCTCAACCGAAAAACGTTTAAAAACCAACCTAGATCGACTAATTACGACAAAGGGAAAGTACATTTAACGACTAAGAGACAAAATGTCCACCGAGGGTGGCTTGCCCGACAAAAAGACCCACTCAAGTCACATTTTTTATCAGCGTAAAATGAGACTATGGCGAAAGTCACACGATAGGGCCTTACATCTTGACACACTCGACCGTGGCCTTTAATTTGAGCGAAAGATTCTTATTTACAGACTAAAATCACTACAGGTAAATGGCTTGTAAAAGAGGACATTAACCTGACTCGAATTTATTGACGCTGACAGAGTGACCTTCAGCTTTCGCCTTCATCCGTTATCTTTGGAGTTCTATTTGCCCGTTCATGCCCTGTCTGAAGACCTTAAGTCTCTCATCGACAAACTCATTCAATTAAAGCAAGTTCCACCGACGGAACCGATAGTGCAGTTGTCACTAAACACTGTCGCTATGCCTTTAATTTCATGGCTGGCATCCCAGACTCAATACCCAAGGATCTACTGGCATGGGCGCGACAGAATCGAAGAAGTCGCGGCGATAGGGGCGTGCAAAGACTTTAGATTTGAAACCGGAATCAATGATCAGCAACTGGCCATGGCCTACCAAGAGCAGCGAGCCTTATCGACGAATCAGAATATTCGCTACTATGGCGGTGTTGCCTTTGATCGCACTATAGAGTCTTGGCCTGAGTTCGGTAATAGCCGCTTTATCCTGCCGCGCATTGAATTTAGACGCAGTGGGAACAAATTTAGCCTATTAGTGAATCTTAATTTTGCTGATAATGATCACCATAGCGAGATAGATAAGGCCATCGGCGCTATCGAAGCCGTCATGCCTGCGAAGCCACTCTCGCCACCTAAAAAGATCGTTCCACTTGGGCGCAGTGACAAACCTGATTTTGAACGTTGGAAGACATTAGTCGAGCAAGTGGTGGATCCTAAGTTCAATCAAGATACCCCAAAAGTCGTGTTATCCCGCTTAACACAACTTGAAGTCAATGAACCTATCGATCCTTGGATGGTGCTGGCTTGCTGGCAGGGCCGTAATCCCAATAGTTTCCAGTTTGGCTTTCAATTTAGTCCAGATCGCACTTTTATCTCTTGCTCACCAGAGCGTTTATTCCGCCGCCGTCAGCAGGAGCTATTTACCGAGGCACTTGCTGGTACAACGGTACGCGGTCTCAATCAAGAAGAAGATGTTGCGCTGGCGAACGCTTTATTAGAAGACAACAAAAATAGCGTTGAAAACCAACTTGTTCGCAGTCACATAGTGAATATGCTCACGCCGCTGAGCAATTATGTTGGCGCCGATGAATTAGCGACTATTTTTAAGCTGAACCATATTCAACATTTACACCGTGCAATTCGAGCCGAATTGAAGCCGGGCGTGAATGATTTCCAACTTTTGCAAGCCCTGCATCCTACTCCTGCAGTTGGCGGCTTGCCGCGGTATTCAGCGCTAAACTTTATTCGTCAACGTGAAGGTTATATTCGCGGTTGGTACGCCGGTGCCTGCGGCTATTTCAATAAATATGAGAGTGAGTTTTCGGTAGCGATCCGCAGTGCGCTGATCGAACCAGGTCGGATTAATCTATTTGCGGGGGCGGGAATTATTGCAGGTTCTGAGCCTGAAGCTGAGTGGCAAGAGCTTGAAAATAAACTCGCAACCATAATGTCGATTTTATTCGAAATGTAATAAGCCTAGTAAACATTAAGACTATTCAGCGCCATCAGCCCTTCGTTTTTCAATCGTTTCAAGGTAAAGCCTGTCCTGTTCACCCGAATCGATTAAGCGCTTATGTGCAAGGTCAAAATGTTGTTTCAACATCTGGCCTTTCTCGGTGTTAGCGAAAACAAAATAGGTTTCGGCCTTGAGTACACCTTGAATAATCACAAAATTTTGTGGCGCCTTTAATTTAGGAACAAACGTAAGCAAATTAGGTTTGTAATCTAGCACGGCATCTATACGTCCAGCATTTAAGCTATTGAGCATAGTCAACATATCGCTACTTTCTTCGTAATACATAGGCACAGGTGTCAGCATATTGTATCTGTAGGCCAGCATGGCCTGAACCTTCTTGTGGGATAGGCTTTCAATACCGGTCCAGCCTGCTGCCACCTCGGGAGTAACAGCCACATCGATAGAGTCCACTTCAACCATATTCTCTGTTAATAGCCCCTTTTTAATATCACCCTTGTAAACGCTGAGCGTGATATCGGTACGATTGTGCTCAACAAGATATAAACTGCGGGCAAAAGGCATAAACTGCACATTGAGTTGCCATTCTGGCTCAGGGAAAATCCGCTGAAGTAACTCGAAGTAGTAACCCGTTTTATCACGATTGGCAAATCCCTCCCAAGTTGACGTTGCTACATCGACCACTATCGGCTGAGCGGCGGAAACAGACACAGGTAACACAGCTAAAAATAAGCAAAAAGTAGCAAAAAATCGTCTCATGGCTATCCTCCTTCGACGTATTCAAAGTGTAGAAGAGTTTTCATTCTATGTGCACATTTAAACAGCAGACTTGCATCTTAAAACTCGACCACTATAATGGCGACCCGATTTCAGCACGCTGTCACCGGCAATAAAGTCGTAAACATAATAAATTGAATATTAGCGGGTTCCCTCACCCCGCCCTACACAACTAAAAAGGCCACATATGTTAATGTTAACCACAGCGCAGCTTCGCCGCGCTTTATTCCTATTAGTAGGATTTCACATACTGATTATTTGCGTCAGCAACTACTTAGTACAATTGCCATTTCAACTGTTTGGCTACCACACAACTTGGGGAGCATTCAGCTTTCCGTTCGTGTACTTAGCCACAGATCTCACTGTCCGTATTTTTGGCCAACAAGCCGCACGCAGCATCATACTCAAAGCTATGATTCCCGCTTTGATGATTTCCTACGTGATGGGAGTGATGTTCCATCAAGGCAGCTTTCAAGGTGCTGATTCACTTGCACAGTGGAATACCTTTGTGTTCCGAATTGCCTTTGCCAGCTTCGCGGCTTATTTGATTGGTCAGTTGATGGATATTAAGGTTTTTGCCCGTATTCGAGCCAGTCGCTCTTGGTGGGTCGCCCCAGCCGCCTCAACCTTAGTCGGAAATCTGGTCGATACTTTAGTCTTTTTCAGTATCGCCTTTTACGCCTCTTCCGATAGCTTTATGGCAGCCAATTGGCCCGAAATCGCTACAGTCGATTACGGCTTTAAGCTAATCGTGAGCTTAGGCCTTTTCCTACCGGCATACGGTGTTTTGCTAAAAGTCTTACAGGACAAGATTTTGCGAGCCAATCCGCAAGAATCAATTTCCTAATTAACCCAACTGGCCAGACCTGTTATAATTTAACCAGTTAATAGCTCAGCCCTGCTCCTGTTAACGCGCGAGTGGGGCTGATTTTTTATGAGAGTAAACTATGTATTCTATTGAAATTAAAGCAGAGTCAAGTTTGACTCCCGAGTTAGCCGCTCAGCTTATCGAACTTAGCCAACAAATCCCTGAGCTCGATCACCCACTCACAAACGAAGTGTTGGACCAGCGCTTACAGGGCAAGACATGTTTGATCTTAGTCGCATATGTAGAAGGTGAATTGGCAGGGTTTAAACTGGGTTACGAGCAAGAAGAGGCTATATTTTATAGCTGGTTAGGTGGCGTTGCATCCGACTTTAGACGTTTAGGCTTAGCGCAGAGTCTACTCGAATATCAAGAAACTTGGGCACGCCGCCATGGCTATAATCATATTCAGGTGAAAACGATGAATCGTTTTCCTGCGATGCTTAATTTATTGATCAGTAATCAATATTTAATTACTGAACTAACAGCCGATCCTAAAAGCTTAGTCGATCATAAACTGTATCTGTGCAAGTCGATCTAAACCGTTAATGGATGAGGGCAAAACGATATTTGTAAAGATGTGCACTTTTTGCAATAAATAGCTTGCAAACACAATTGAGAATGATTATCGTTAACGTGCGTTCCAAAACTCATCTTTAACAACGATGACTGGTAATCGACGTTGTTATGGAGCTCCTGAGTTTGCAAGCACGACATTGCTCACACACACTCTTTGTGGCCGGACTCATCATCCGGCTTTTTTTTTGCCTAAAAATCAGTAATGCAAAGCCACATAATACAAAGCCAGCAATCGCTCGACATATTTTAATTCAAACTTAATCAGCCAAATACAACACACTGCCTATCTAACGGGATAAGACTAATCTGCAGACATATCGCTGTAGTTGCCCGCAAAGTGTAAGCCATCGTAGGGATTATTTTGCTGATCTTCCTTCGCTTCATGATACAAACCTATGGTAAATAAAGACCCTTTACCCAAAGTTGAACTCACTTCTATCGTGCCACCAATCCGCTTGATAATGCCGTAACTGAGCGAAAGACCTAAACCAGTGCCATCCTTACGTGTGGTATAAAAAGGGTCGAAAATCCGTCCAAGCTGCTCTGGCGCTATCCCTGAGCCTTCATCTTCCACTTCGATTTTGACGCCAATCGGCATATCCTGCTGCACCCAGTCATAGGTTCGCACCCAAATACGTCCTTTACCGTCCATCGCATGCGCCGCATTCACTACAAGATTAATCAAGACTTGCAACAACTGCGGACGATTAACCTGTACTGGACAACTGGCGTTTAACTCAGTGATCAACACGACTTCTTGTTTTTGAATCGAATGTCGCACCAACACCAACATTTCTTCGATAATAGGAGTCATCGGATGCATTTCTAGTGGTGCGTTGAATTCGCCTGGTCGGCTGTATTGCAACAGGCTACGGATGATAGTGCTGATCCGCCCAACCTGTTGAATGACTAGATCAATTTCTTCTTTCACTACTTCTGCATTATCGCCAAGCTCGTAGCGCAGTAATTCCATATTGCCGAGGATAACGGCCGTCGGATTATTGATTTCATGGGCGATACCTGCGGTCAATTCGCCAAGAGCTGTGAGCTTCTCGTTAGTGACGAGCTGTTGACGCGTTTCGTTTAGTAATGCCACGTTACGTTGCAGCTCTAAGGTTTTATCCTGCAGGCTACGAGTACGCTCTTCAACCTTCATTTCAAGCTGTTCTGCCGCCGCTTGAATTTGGGCATTTCGACGCTGTAGCAAGTCAAGCATACTGTCAAATTGCTCGGCTAAGTTCGATAACTCATTATCCCTATCTAATCCTAAGGCGCCGATACGAATATTGCGCCCCGACTGCACAGCTTGTACAACATGGTGAATACGTTCAATGGGCTGCAATAAACTATAAGCACCGCGATAAACCAGCAGGCCAGAGACCAACAGCACTAACATTAGAATCGTGCCTAGCTCTATGATATTGAGTAAATAATTATGGATAAATGGCGATTCAGAAAAGCCGGTATAGATCATACCGACACGTTGGCCGCGAACATCTTCCAAGGGGGCATAAGCGGAAATAAACCAATCGTTAAATACGAAAGCGCGATCGACCCACTGCTCGCCTTGAGTTAACACTTTGTCTTTCACTTCCTCCGACACTAAACTGCCAAGCGCGCGGCCCAGCGTCTCATTGCCTGTGGGATAAAAATGCAGCGGCACGTTGGTGGAAATACGGATGTTATCTAAGAAGATGGTCACAGTGCCGATGGAACGCTCGGGCAAGGTGCCTTTGTCGTATACCAGATCACGAATGTGGTCAACAATTCGAGTATCGCGATTAAACAAGATCCCACCATCGAGATACCAAGCCACTTTGCCTTCCATATCAGGGACGGGCAATAGGCTACGGCTCAATAAACCACGTTCTTCAACGGTTTTAACGGGGCTCTGCGCCCGCAAGGTTGCAACTATCGGAATGCTCGCAGTGATAGCCAATTCGGGATCGATACGTGCTAAACGCTCGGGCGGCAGCACCATCAAGCCGGAGTAAGGTAATAAACCGTCTAACTTAGGAAGGATTTGTCGTAAATCGGGGTCTGCGGCCGCTTCGGCAACACTAACTAAACGCAAATAATCGAGATTTAGCTGTTTTTTCTGTTCAAGAAGAAAAGCATCAATACTGGCTCGGTAGCTGACTTCGCCACTTAATTCTTTACCACTGAAAAGTGGCCTAAAGTCATTTTGAAAAGTCCAAGACGTCACCACACGTTCAAGTTGTTTTTCTTGGCGTACTTGCACTTGCTGCAAAGTGTTTTCGGCAACAGATAAGTCAGCTTTAACCTTCATAAACAGCTGCTTACCTGTATAACTGATGTTCCAGTAAATAGTGATAAACACTAAACTCACCAGTGTCAGTAGAATGGGCAGTAACGTCAGGATTAATATGCGATAGCGCACCTTGGCCTGCATTTGCTGCCAACTGACACCAAAAAAGTGAGTGAAGAATGACACTCTATGACTCCTGTTCGCCACTAAAATCAAACCACTCTTTATACTTGCGATCTAAGGTTTTGCGCGATACGCCTAAATCCCTCGCCGCGGCAGACTTATTGCCAGAATGTAAGTCCACAACACTGGTCACATGGTGTTTTTCCACGTCTTTCAATGGCCAATCCAATGGATAACCCGATGTGGATAAAGACTCACTCTTCAGCTGTTGCTTCCAATATTCCGCTGGCGGTTTGCCCAGCAAAATACAACGCTCAATCATGTTGCGCAGTTCACGAATGTTACCAGGCCACTCGTGTTGCTGTAGTTTCACCATATCTTCATGGCTCCATAC
Source organism: Shewanella sp. SM87 (assembly GCF_025653705.1). Lineage (NCBI taxonomy): Bacteria > Pseudomonadati > Pseudomonadota > Gammaproteobacteria > Alteromonadales > Shewanellaceae > Shewanella > Shewanella sp. SM87. The sequence continues at coordinate 42,119 of NZ_JAKKSC010000021.1, read as the reverse complement.
GACTTCTCTTACCCCTAATTCAGCGGCAAGTTGGCGAGTGAAATGATGGGTTAACTCCACTACATCTTCGGGTCTATCACGTAATGGCGGGATTAAAATATCGAGCACATTCAGCCGATAATATAAGTCTCGACGGAAATTCCCTGCATCCACTTCATCAATCAGAGTACGGTTAGTGGCCGCGATCACTCGCACATCAATGTTAACTTCTTTCTCGCTGCCCACAGGACGAATCGCTTTTTGCTCTAATACTCGGAGTAAAGCCGTTTGCATTTTCAGTGGCATTTCGCCAATTTCATCGAGAAAAATCGTCCCGCCCGAGGCAAAACTGAATAAACCTTCACGATTGCCTTTCGCACCCGTAAAGGCACCGGCGGTATGGCCAAACAATTCACTTTCGAGCAGTTCAGGAGCGATAGAGCCACAGTTAACTGGGACAAAAGGTCCCTGACGTCCACTAAGCAAATGCAATTGCCGTGCGACTAATTCCTTACCCGTGCCCGACTCACCTTGGATCAAGACGACGGCATTGGTCGGCGCCACACGTTCGATGATATGTTTCACCGACTTCATGGCTTCACTGCTGCCAATAATGGTCGATGAATAACCGATTGAAACCTCACGACGCAGCATCAAGTTTTCACGTTTAAGCAAGCGACGTTCGATACAGCGATCGACCGCAGTCATCATTTGTTCGAGGTGGAAAGGTTTCATGATGAAGTCAGAAGCACCAGCGCGTAGCGCGGTAATCGCGACTTCCATGTCAGCATAGCCAGTCATAAAAATGATGTCCGAACGACGCCCCTGCTCATCCAACGCTTCATGCCATTCGATACCCGAACGACCAGGCAGACGAATGTCGACGATAAGCAAATCGAAATGGCAACGGCTACGCAGCTGCTCAGCATCTTCGATACTGCCCGCCGTTTCGACTAAGGCAAATTTCTTCGAGAGTGCCTTATTTAAAAAACTCCGCATTCCGGGTTCATCATCAACAATCAGTACCGATACAGCCGATGGAAGAGGCTTGAGGTTATTATCTATCTGGCTCATATTGTCTGCTTCTGGACATTTTGACTCATTTGCGACCAATTCTAGCACTGAAAATAGATGAATAGGTCACTATGAACCATCAGAAGTTTGTCCTGAGACAATTTGTCTGTAGAGTATTTGTTAAGCTTGCGATCAAGCTCACAAATTAGGTTAAGCTGTGAAGAAAATGACCGCATTCTCAGCTTGGCATCTAACTTGCTTTCAACCGAACGTATTACAATTTACGAGACCTTCCACTCAGTAGGCATTTGAGTTGGAATCCTATTTTCCGCCAAGGAGTACCCATGCTAAACATGAAATCTCATATGAAGTCATTACTGGGACTGGTTGTTGCAGCCAGTATGTTCACTGTTTTACCCGCTCACTCGACTGAAATTATCAAGTTAGCCACCACCACCAGCACAGAAAACTCAGGCCTATTGAAAGAACTGTTACCTAAGTTCGAAAGTGAATCAGGCTACAAGGTTCAAGTCATCGCCACAGGTACAGGTAAAGCCCTGAAACTAGGTGAGCAAGGTGATGTGGATTTAGTCATGACTCACGCGCCTAGCGCCGAAGCCAAATTCGTAGCCGATGGTTTTGGTGTTGAGCCCCGTGGCATTATGGAAAATGATTTCGTAGTACTTGGCCCTAAAAACGACCCAGCAAAAATCCGTGACAGCAAAACGGCCGAAGAAGCCTTCGTTAAAATGGCAAAATCAGGCGTACCTTTTATCTCTCGTGGTGACAACTCAGGCACTCACATCAAAGAGTTAGAAGTATGGAAAGCGGCAAATGTTACTCCTAACTTCAAAGGTTATACTTCAGTCGGTCAAGGCATGGGTAAAACCCTGCTGATGGCAAACGAAATGCAAGGTTACACTCTGTCTGACCGTGGTACTTTCGTGGCTTATAAAACTAAGCTCGATCTTGCCGTTGATTTCGATGGTGGTAAAACCTTAGCCAACCCATACCAAGTCATTCTCATCAACCCTACTAAATACCCAGATCTGAACCACAAAGGCGCTAAAGCATTCAGCGACTGGTTGATCAGCAAAGAAGGTCAAAGCATGATCAACAGCTTCAAAGTTGAAGGCGAGCAATTGTTCAAGGCAACTTATAGCGAATGAACGACGGCTGGCTAGCACTATTACAGCAGGCGTTAAGCCTGCTGTTTTCTTTAGACCCTGACGTTTGGTCCATCATTTCGATCTCGTTTTCGGTTTCTTTCGCGGCACTGCTGATCACGCTGGTTCCTTCCATGGTGCTCGGCTTTGTGTTGGCGTTTGCGCCATTTCGCGGCAAATGGATAGTCACTAACTTAGTTCAAACTCTGCAATCAATCCCGACAGTGGTTATCGGTCTACTCGTGTATTTACTGCTAACGCGCAACGGTCCTATGGGCGATCTAAAATGGTTATTTACCCAAGAAGGCATGATTCTCGGGCAAATGTTCATCTGTGCCCCCGTGCTAATTGCAATGAGCCAAGCCGCATTCACTAGCGTTGATCGCAGAGCTTGGGAAACCTCACGCACCTTAGGTGCCTCTTGGTGCCGTGCAGTGTGGACAGTATGCCGAGAACTGCGCATGCCCTTACTGCTTGCGATTGTCGCAGCGTTTAGTCGCATTCTGACCGAAGTCGGCTGCTCTATGATGGTCGGCGGCAATATTTTAAACGTGACCCGTAATATTCCTACCGCAATCGCACTTGAAACTAGCAAAGGTGACTTCGCCCAAGCTATCGCCCTCGGGCTAGTGCTGCTAATCTTGGCCTTGATCCTCAACTTTGCCTTAGGTAGTTTACGCGGCAAAGCCATGCCAAGGAGCCATTAAGCAATGACTAAGGTCAAACTGATCGCCCGTGACGTAGAAATGTCCTTTGGCGCGCGCCTGTTATTCAAAGCCGACGTATTATCGCTCTGCCAAGGAGATGTGATTTATCTGCAAGGCGACAATGGCACAGGCAAATCAACCTTGATGAAAATTCTGGCGGGCTTAATGCCACCAACCAAAGGCCATATTGAGGCTGTCGGTTTTGCCAAAAATGCTTGGTGGCGACGCAATCCATTGTTAGGTAAGGCTGTTTATCTGCACCAACATCCTTATTTGTTCGACGGCACAGTAGAATATAATCTCACCTATGGTCTGAATTTCAGCTCAGAAACAAAAGCCAAAGCGAAACAGCGGATTACTCAAGCGATTGAGATGGCGCAGCTAGGGTCGCTGCTGCACGAAAGGGCCAGTAATCTCTCTGGTGGCGAAAGACAGCGCCTCGCGATTGCGCGCGCTTGGATCCTACAACCTAAACTATTAATGCTCGATGAACCCACCTCCAATATGGACAAGGATTCCCAAGAGCTAGTATTAAAAATGATCCAACAACTCAAACACGAAGGCACAGGAATGTTACTGAGTAGCCATCAGAATTGCGCGCTAACCGCCATCTGCGAACAACAGTGGCACATAGAAGGTGAGCGCGTGATGACCTCTTATCAACAGCCTGAATCTTTGCCAGCACAGGAGCCTTTGTATGTCATCGCAAATTGATGCCGTTATTCTCGCCGGTGGTATGGCCCGTCGCATGGGTGGCGACGATAAAGGTCTCGTCGAATTAAACGGCGAAGCCATGATTAAGCACACAATAGATAGAATAAAACCTCAGGTTAAGGAGATCCTGATCAACGCAAATCGTAACCAAACACGTTATGCTGAGTTCGGTTTTAAGGTAATAAGTGACGAGCATAGTGGTTTCCTCGGACCTTTAGCGGGTATGATCACCGCTATGGGCCAAACAGATGCAGACTACTTATTAGTAGTGCCCTGCGACTGCCCACTCCTGCCACTCGACCTTGTTCCGCGTATGTTGGCAGCAATTGAAGCAGAAAAAGCCGAGATTGCTGTCGCCAGTGACGGTGAGTATGAACAACCCGTTGTTTTACTCTTAAAACCTAGCTTACGTGACTCGATGAAAGCGTTTCTTGAGGCGGGTGAGCGTAAAGTGGACTTTTGGTATATCAAACATCACTTCGTCGTAGCGTCATTCGCCGACCAGCCCAATGCTTTTGTGAATGTAAATACGCCAGAACAAAAACAACGACTAGCGATAGAAATCACCCAATAGCTAAAAAGGCTCCAATAACCCAAATTAGAGGTGCAAATGAGTAACCCCTTCGTCAATCCGCTCGCTATTCCCGTTCTCGGATTTTGTGCCTACAGTGGCACGGGGAAAACCACCTTACTCAAGCAATTGATCCCCGAATTAAATCAACGTGGCCTGCGCTTAGCCGTAATCAAACATGCCCACCATAATTTCGACGTAGATATTCCCGGCAAAGACAGTTACGAAATGCGTAAAGCGGGTGCGCGACAAATGCTGGTCGCCTCCCATGTACGCTGGGCGCTGATGACAGAAGATGCGCGCGATGGCGATCCTGAGTTAGTCCATTTACTCAAGCAAATCGAAGCCGACAAAGTCGATATCGTCCTCGTCGAAGGCTTTAAAAAGCTCGCATTACCTAAAATTGAATTGCACCGCGCCGCCCACGGCAAACCTTTTATCTACACCCAAGATGAGAATATCCTCGCCATCGCCTGTTGCGATGACACTCAGTTGCCAAACGACGCACTCCCGAATGAGCTGCGCCGTCTCGATCTCAACAATGTCAGCCAGATTGCCGATTTTGTGATGGAGTACGCCCAAAACTGGGAAGCGCCACTCCAATACCCCATTTCGGCCGTGGATACCTGCGCCATAGGCGACAACAAAAACCTTACCGTCAGCCAAGGTTTAGCGCAGATTTTATCCCATGTATCACCTGTGGCAGAGATTGAAGACATTGAGTTAGATGCCTTAGATAACCGCGTACTAGCCAGCGACAGCATTTCTCCCGTCAACGTGCCACAACAAACCAATTCGGCGATGGATGGCTACGCCTTTGTCTATCAAGACCCCATGCCTACCACCTTAAAATTGGTGGGAGAGGTTCTTGCCGGTCATCAATATTCGGCCACGCTTAAAGTCGGCGAAACCGTGCGTATCATGACGGGCGCAACAGTGCCTGCAGGTGCTGATACAGTGCAGCCCCGAGAGCTTGCCAAGGAAGTCGATGGCATTGTTAGCTTTGAAGGCCGCATTCTTTCTGGCCAACACGTTCGCCTCGCTGGAGAAGATATTGCTCAAGGCCAAGTCGCACTTACAAAAACCACTCGCCTAAGCGCCGCCGAACAAGGTTTACTGGCCTCACTCGGGCTCAATCACGTGAGTGTATATCGCCGCCCAACTGTTGCAGTATTCTCTACCGGCGATGAAGTGAGCCAGCCCGGCGAAGTGCTCAAAGCTAACTGCATTTATGACTCAAACCGCTTTACCATCAAAGCGATGGCAAAACGTCTCGGTTGTGACGTTATCGATTTAGGCATTATCGAAGATTCTGAAGCCGCCCTTGAAGCAACTCTCGCTAAAGCCGCCAACCTTGCCGATGTCGTCATTAGCTCGGGTGGTGTGTCTGTCGGCGATGCGGACTACATCAAAACCGTGCTTGCACGCCTCGGAAAAATTGATTTCTGGCGGATTAGCATGCGTCCGGGTCGGCCACTCGCCTTTGGTAAAGTGAATGACAGCTTATTCTTCGGGCTACCTGGCAACCCGGTCGCAGTCATGGTGTCTTTCCTGCAATTTGTGCAGCCCGCTTTACGAAAATTAGCAGGTGAAGTGAACTGGCAAGCGCAGCTATTCCCTGCAATAAGTGATGAAACTCTACGAAGCCGTCAAGGCCGCACCGAATTTATTCGCGGGATTTATCAGCTTGGTAAAGATGGACGCCTACACGTGAGTAGCACGGGCAACCAAGGTTCTGGGATGTTAAGTTCAATGGTTAAAGGGAATTGCCTCATCATCATAGGGGATGATGCAGAAGCCGTGAATGCAGGTGAAACTGTATTTATTCAACCCTTTGCGGATCTGCTTTAGGATCCAGTGAGTTTTTATGAGTCTAATTGTGGATTCCTTTGGCCGTAAGGTCGAATATTTACGGCTCTCGGTCACCGACCGCTGCGACTTTCGCTGTGTTTATTGCATGACGGAAGATCCCTGTTTTCTGCCAAAGGACCACGTACTCCACCTCGAAGAATTAGCTTGGATTGCCCAAGCCTTTACCGAGCTTGGTGTGACTAAAATTCGCCTGACCGGCGGTGAGCCCTTAGTTCGCACTGATTGCGACCAGCTAGTGGGTCTGCTTGGTAAACTGCCTGGGCTGACGGATTTATCCATGACAACTAATGGTTCAAGGCTGACAAAATTCGCTAAACCCATGTTTGATGCAGGATTAAAGCGCCTCAATATCAGCCTAGATACCTTAAACCCCACACTGTTTACTCAGCTAACGCGTAACGGCAAATTAGACAGAGTCATCGATGGTATTGATGCGGCTATTGCGGCGGGATTTGAACGTATCAAGATTAATGCGGTGATTTTAAAACAGCAGAACGATAATGAAGTTATTGATTTAGTTAATTTCTGCCGTGGCCGTAACTTAGACATCGCCTTTATCGAAGAAATGCCGCTTGGCGAAATGGATGAGCGGAAACGCGCCCGTCATTGCAGCAGCGATGAAGTAAAAGCCATCATCAATAGTCACTATCCGCTACAGCTTTCCAACAAACGTACCGGCGGCCCAGCACGTTATTACACTATGGCTGACAGCCCAATCCATATCGGCTTTATCTCGCCCCACAGCCACAACTTCTGCCACGAATGTAATCGCGTGCGCGTCACAGTCGAAGGCCAATTATTGCTGTGTTTAGGCAATGAACATGCCGTTGATCTCAAAAGCATAGTCCGGGAATTTCCGGCTGATATTGAAAGATTAAAAGTCGCTATTCTCGCGGGAATTAATCTCAAGCCTAAGCAACACGACTTTGGCAATAATGAGGTACAAATCCTACGCTTTATGAACGCCACTGGCGGTTAAGCATCACCACTCCATCGCTTAAGGGCTAGCATCTCAATTTGGCCGTGATAAACTCGAAGCATCACCCCATACTTAGCGTTACACATTTCTATGGCATTAACTCGTAAGCAATGGAATAACATCATCATAGTCGCCTGCGCCTTTATGGTCGCCGTGCTGACTTTTATGGATAACAAAACCAATAATGTTCCGAGTGATGCTCAGCGACTGTTTGACGATAATGCACCGCTTTCACAACTGCAACTCGACGGGTTATGGCTGCACAAGCAAGCATCACAATGGGAGTGCGACACTACAGTCCTCAACTGTGATGAGTGGGCAAAGGCGTGGCAAACCATACGGGTATCCCCCTTAACCGCCACGCCAGAAACCACAGATAATCCACAAGAATTAGTCATCCAGATTGCAGATATCCGCGATGCTCAACTGTGGACCTATTTTCCCAATGAAGGCGCCTTAAAGTCTCCCGCAGGTAATTGGTATTTAGTACCACCGAGTTTACGAGCTAAACTGCAACCGATCCTCGATGCGAAACCAGCAGCTTAATACCGCCCCATTTTACTTAAGATAAGAAAGAATCCATGCCGGAATTACCAGAAGTTGAAGTCACCCGTCAGGGTATTGCCCCCTACCTTGTCGAGCAAACCGTAGTTGATCTTGTGATCCGCAATGGCTCGTTGCGCTGGCCTGTGCCTGACATAGCCAAACAGATTATCGGCCAAGTTATACGCCAAGTGCGACGCCGTGCTAAGTATCTGTTAATCGACACTGACGCGGGCACCAGCATAGTGCATTTGGGTATGTCAGGGAGTTTACGGATTTTGCCCCACGACACGCCAGTGGAAAAGCATGACCATATCGACTTAGTGCTCGCCAACGGCCGCATTTTACGTTTTAACGATCCGAGACGATTCGGTGCTTGGCTATGGTGTGAACTCCCAGAAGAAGCGCATCCATTACTCGCCAAACTGGGGCCAGAGCCACTGACTAATGCTTTTAATGTCAAACAATTAGCAGCAGCTTTAACGGGCAAGAAAAAAGCGATCAAACTCTGCCTGATGGATAATCATATCGTAGTGGGTGTAGGCAATATTTACGCCAATGAAGCCTTGTTTGCGGCGGGCATTCATCCAGAGGCCGAAGCAGGTAAAATCGATATCGAGCGTTTGACCGTTTTAGTTGCAGAAGTGAAGCAAATCTTAGCCCACGCCATTAAACAGGGTGGCACCACGCTGAAAGACTTCACCAATGCCGATGGCAAGCCGGGCTACTTCGCCCAAAAACTGCATGTCTATGGTCGCGGCGGTGAAACCTGCACAAGCTGCGGTAACTTGCTGAGTGAAATCCGTTTAGGCCAGCGCACCACAGTATTTTGTGGCATTTGCCAAACACGCTAATATTGCGTTATTTATAAGCCAAAATGCCAAGCAAGTGCTTGGCATTTTTCGTTATTCAATCAATTATATCTGTCAAAAACGATACTCAAAACTGCTAAATAGCGTGGCATTGGTATCATTTTCTTGAACTTCAAACTCCGATCTCGATACTGTTCCACCTAAGCTCCACATACCTTTCCACACAGGCATACGGTAAGAAAGCTCCAGCATCAATAAATCTTCTTTTGGCGGTTGTGGTGCCCAAGTGTTCGCTACATTGGAGCCATCTTTATTCAGCTTCGCATAACGCAGCAACGAGGTAAAACCACGGCTGTTATTAAACTGGCCAACTAATCCAACCACAAACACTTGTGCATCACTATCATAGGTAGAACCCAAAGCACGACCATAGTAGCGAGCACCACTCAGATAGACAGGATCCTCATAGAAACAATTGGCACTATCACCATCGCATTTTACATAGGTGTCCGAATATTCCATGAACAACTTAAACTGCTTACCCGATGTGCCAAAATGGGTATCAATACCCCAAAGTGAGCCGCAGTCACTACCATTTTCACAACTATGTTCGAGATATAATCCAACGGGGATATCCTGCAAAGTATCGGCATAACGCATATCAATACTTTGAGTTCTGTGGCCTGCATCGCGGCGCTCATTCGGCGCACAATCATTTGTACCATCGATACAAACAGCATTACTCGCAACCGAATCCCACCAAGAGTCAAAGTTACAATCTTGGCCCTCACCACAAAATAAGGTCGACCAAGACAATCCCACTTCTAACTGTTTAATCGGTCTTGCACTTAAGCGCATATCCCACTCCGCCGTCTTAGGCACAGCACGATCCACTTCAGTTAAGCTAAATCCGGTTTTAAAGGTCCAAGGGCCAATCCAAGATAACCAAGGTGTTTCAAAAGCCGCGGCATTGTTACGGCTCAAGGTTAACGATGACATAGGGCGGGCGTTATTAGAACGATGTAGAGCCGAGTCAAACCCCGGTCCCCACCACTGCTCAACCGCGCCTAAGGTTGCGATCCAATTGCCAAAAATGATGGCAAAATAAGACTCATCAAGGCGGAAATTTTTATTATCTTGCGGATCATAGGTTTCTGCCACAGTCGCCTTATAAGCAACACGCGATCCTAAATACTCGTAGGAGCCCAGCACTTCACCTTTCTCGCGATAGTCAGAACCATAATGTTGAAAGCGAGCAGGATCAGATGCTGCCGATACTTTTATCCGTGCATTACCACGATTATCGACAGCATTTTGATAATAAAAATTAACCCGTGCAAAGGCTTGTACTAAAGAAGGAGAAAGCAGCTCAGGCTCAATTTTCGCTAAATCACCACCAATGCCTGACCACATCAATGGATAAGTATTCACTGGCACAGTGATAACACCCGCATCAGCAAGTGCTTGAATGTCAGCTCTAAGATATATATCAGAGGCATCGACCCAAGGTGCAGCAGCAAGCATTGAAGAAAAAAATAGGCCAGAGGCAATGCTAGTAGCAAGGATCGTGGGGGAAAAAAAAGCCTTCATAACATCCTTTTAAGTATCATCACAAGGCAACAATGCCTCAAAGTTAACACAAAACTCCTACGTAAAAACTATCTAGTTCGCAGGTAAAATCTAAGGTTTAACCAACTTAAGCTTTGCCGCCAATGCAGCCGTTACTTCAGGGTGAACAAACTGGCTCACATCGCCACCATGCAAAGCGACTTCCTTTACTAAGGTTGAAGAGATAAAAGAATTCTCCTCAGCGGGCGTTAAAAACACGCTTTCCAGATCAGGGCTCAATCTGCGATTCATATTTGCTAATTGGAATTCATATTCAAAGTCGGATACCGCGCGTAAGCCACGCACAAGTACACTGGCCTTTTGCTCCTTGGCAAAATCCACTAGCAACCCCGAAAACCCCACCACCTCGACATTATCCAAATGAGCAGTTACCCGATTGACCAATTCAACTCGCTCTTCAAGGGTGAATCTAGGCTGCTTGGAAGGATTAGCCGCAATGCCAATCACCACATGTTTAAACAGTTTAGCCGCACGCTCAATCAAGTCGGCATGACCATTGGTGATAGGATCAAATGTCCCTGGGTAAATTGCTCTAGTATGCACTTTGCTGACTCAACTCACATGGATGCCAAAAATCATTGCTCGCCAGTCTACTCGTTTTAGCCAAGCGAGTGAATAATCGCAGCAAAAACGACTTTAAATACCGATAAAAAGCTTCAAAATAAGCAAGAACGCTATTGATTAAGCCCATGTAAAGGCACGAACAGGTATAATGTTGCACGAAATTAAAACCGACCACATACAATGTTGCTCCCCTATTTAACGATATACACTGAGCAGTGTTAGGTTTAAAAACGACGTTTGAAGACACGCAGAAGAGCATATATGAAGAAAATCGCGATTTTTTGCCATAACTTTTTCTCCAACGGCACAGTGAAAGTCGCCTTGTCGCAGGCAGAAGTGTTACAGGAAGCAGGACAAGATGTGCATTTATTTGTGTTTCACAGGGAAGGCGATTTTATACCTCCGCAAAATGTGACCATTCATTATCTGTTTGAAGCGGGTCAAAAACCTTCGCTACAGGAGCAGATACAACAACTCAAAGCTAAAGTGAGCGCCGCCGAAAAAACGGGCAAGTTTTCACTCTTTCTAAGTAATTCAACTGACTGCGATGTTGTTGTTTCCGGCTGTCATTTCGATCCTTGCTACTACTTCTGTCATTGTGCGTTAAAACAAGAGTTATTGATGGAGTTAAAACGCGGTCCAGTACACTTCTGGCGCAGATGGAAAAAAGCCAAGGCCCTGATCGGCAAAAAAATCATCACAGTCTCAAATGGTATTGCCGACGAACTCAGAACCACTTCTTGGTTAAAACCCCAGAGCGTGCAAACCATCTACAACCCTTTTCGCTTAGAAGAAATAAAAATTAAGACTCAAGAAGTCATCGCCGAAATTCCCAATGAGCCTTATATGATCCATGTGGGTAGAGTCACTCGTCAAAAGCGCCATGACATTCTCTTCAAAGCATTGAGGGATATGCCGACAGCACCTAAACTCGTGCTTCTCTGTAATCGACCAAATAAAGCGCGTAAATTAGCCAAAAAATACGGTGTTGAGCACCGAATTATCACGCCCGGTTTTCAACATAATCCCTATGCTTGGATTGCCAACGCAGAATTAATGCTACTGAGCTCAGATTTTGAAGGCTTACCAACGGTAGTCATTGAGTCATTGGCCTGTGGCACCCCCGTCGTAAGCACTGACTGCCCTCACGGCCCGAATGAAATCCTTACCGGACATTTAGCTAAATATTTGGTTCCCGTTCGCCAACCTGCATTGTTGGCACAAAAGGCTCTGGAATGTCTGGCATCGCCTCCATCGCTTGAAGACCTTGCTATTCTTAAAGCCGTAGATAGTCAAAATATTGCAAAGCAATATTTGAACTTAGCCGAATAAATATCTTTATACGGTAAAAAGTAGAAACTCTATTGAATATAAGTAGAGTTTCTACTTAACCTCCAACACCTGTTACACTCTGATACAGTATGACAGCTCATTTGAATTAGCCCCTGAAAACACAATGCATTAACAAATGCATCAAACAAAGAGTGATAACACACAGAAATACAATACATTTAGCCTGTATAATTACTATTATTGAACATCGATAAAACAGTTTATTATAAGGTTAACCATTCTGTATTTATGAATAAATAAATTCATTGATAGTCTATTTGAAAAATATCAAAATACTTCCCATCAAATAATTCTGCCTAAGTAGAATTAGCAATAAATGATTTTTTGGGGTAGTAATGAGTAAGCTTAAAGTGGCTTTATTAGTTGATGAGTACTTTGGTGGTACAGGCACAGTGTATGGTGGATACGGTTTTCTAGCACGCCACTTAATCGCCAAACACTTACCCAACGAAAATATTGAAGTAGAAGTGCTCATTAAGAAAGACTGCAGCAAACAAAGATTAATACCTCGTCGTTATATGATCGATGGTATTAAAGTTTATCGCTTAGCTGCTAAGTTTATGGATTTCCTTAACATTAGGTTTCTGAAAAAGAAGAATTACGATATATTTCTGTCAATAGAAATGACAACCCACTCATATCGCATTCTAAAAACCATCCCCAATATTGATAAAAAACTCCTATTTTGGGTTCAAGATCCAAGACCTGATTATGAATGGGATGAAATTAATACCGTAAAACTTTTCCCTGAGAAAAGTTATTGGGACAGTAATATTTATCAGTTTGTTCATGACCTTTGGGCGGCAGGGAAAGTCTCATTTATTTCTCAGGCACGCTTTTTAGATCGTAAAGCCAGGGACCTCTACAATCTCGACAACAAGACAGAAATCAAATATTTACCCAATCCTATCGAGATCGATCATAATTTCGATGTAGAAGCACACCCGAAGAAAAATCACATTATCTTTCTGGGACGAATTGAGTCAGTCAAACGTGGTTGGTTATTTTGCGAGATAGCTAAACTGATGCCTGAATATGAATTTTTCATGCTAGGTCAGTCATTTAGGCAGTCAAAGAAAAATCAGTCCATCATGAATGACTACCTAAATATTCCCAACCTACATTTTGTAGGGCATGTAGAAGGCGATCGAAAAAACCAGCTAATCAAAGATGCTAAAATTTTAGTCAACACTTCAATTCACGAAGCTCTACCTATTTCTTTCTTAGAAGCGTTATCTTATGGCACCCTTCTCGTCAGTTGCCGTGACCCCGACGAGCTGACGAGTCAATTTGGCGTATTTACAGGTACAGTGCTCGGAGATGGTTTTGATAAAGTCGATTTATTTGTCAATGGTATACGCCATCTGATGGAAAACGAACAACTAAGACAAGAACTCGCGGTTAAGGCAGTTAACTACATCAAAGCCAACCACAGTATTGAAGATTTCCAGAAAAATATGCAAGAAATCATCTTTAAACTGGTTGAAGAAACGAAACTGCAAGGCTAACAAAATGGGCCGATATTGAAATATCGGCCCATAAGTAACGACAACTAGCTAAAACAACTTCCAATAACCTAGCTTGCGCCGCATCTTAAAATGGCGCAACAAGTTCAATGGTTTAGGTTTTAGCCAATCAGTGCCTTTATCAATCAAAGCATCTGTTGCGGCTAAAACTCGCTGGCTAGATTGACCATCGCCCGTAGGGTGAATTTGATTGCAATAATCATGGATGTGCGCCATCAAATCATCAGGACGACTCAGTGCTCGCGTTAATGCAGATTCAATATCCTCAACCCGACTGATATCGATTAAATGATCTTTCGGTGACTGATTTTTAAAGGTCACCACTGGTTTTCGCTGCATTAAAAACATCAACAGAATCGATGAAGTGTCACACAACATCACATCCCCCGCCTGCAGCAAAGGGATCACATTATCAGTTTCAACAAACTGTAAATTCTCGTTTTCTAAAGCCTTGTACTGCTCAACAATCTTAGGATTCATCTTTGGATGAAATTGCACTAACCAGCGCCATTGGCTCTTTTGCGACAGGGCTTTAATCTGCTCAAATACTACAGGTGCGCAGGTCAAACTTGGGGAAAATGTTGAGCAAAAGAGTACTACTGGCCTTGGGTCATCAGCTTTGATATAGGGATTATCTTTATTCTCAAGAAATAGGGGGTCGAGCGCAGGCCATCCCGTTTCAACTACAGTAAAAGTACCAAACTTTTTCTCTAGTTTCAGAAAGGGCAGAGTCGTCGCAGGGCCTTGGGTACAATACAAATCAAAACAATCTCTGATTTCGAAGTGATCTTCTCGGCCCTTATGATTCATTTTACCCGCATTAAATCCATGGAATACGCCCACTTTAACCCCAGGAATAAAATGAGGGACAACGTTCCCAGGGACGAATACCGCATCTGGTTTCCACGCTTTCACAGCATCAATGCTCTGCAAGCGCAGTTCATCGGTTTTTAAAAACTTAGGATTGACCTCATTTCCCTCTAAGAACCAGCTAACCTCATCACCTCTTTCCAAAATGACTTGTTGAAGTGGCCTTAACATCGCATAGGAATAGTTTTGCGCTATGTAAAATAAATAACGTCTTTTGGCTTGTTTGGCTTCTTCCACAAGCATGCTCCTAAAACACAAACGGATAAATTATTTTGCCAACGCTAAATATTGTTCGGCAATTAAGGTCGCATCGACTTTGGCCAAAATCTCAACCTGCTCGAGGGATGGCGGCAAGCTAACAACCTCGTCTATAATTTTAGCTAACGCTTTGGGATCACGACGCGGCACGAGATAAGGCACTAAATTACCCGTTAAAATCTCACTGGGTCCATGTGGGCAATCAGTGCTCACAACAGGAGTCCCACAAGCTAAAGATTCAATCAAGACTGTCGGTAAACCTTCAAAATCAGAGCTGAGCACTAATGCCTTAGCCTGCTTAATCCATGGAAAAGGATTACTTTGAAAACCGGGAATAATTAATCGCTTTTCAATACCAAACTTTTTCGCTGCTTTTATCGCTTTTTTGTGGTTATGGCACAAGAGCACGACAGGAAGTTGATTTTGCGTGAGCTTGAGGGCTTCAAACAACACATCATGGCGCTTTTGCTTAGCAAAACGACCGACATGAATAAGATAATCTCCCTGAGGGATTTGCGGATTATCTTGCTGTGATTGAGATGTGATTTCGTTAAATTCAAATGGATTATAGATAGTTTGCATAGATGCTGGATGCAAACGACCTTTATCTTTAATCTCCTTTGCTATGCCATTTGAGACAGTAATCAAATGCTGGCCATTGAGCGCTTTTTTGGATTTTAGCTTCTTGAAATAAGCAAACGGTCCCAGTTTAAATTGGCGGCTCAACTCTTCTTCTACAGAAGAATGGACTATGACATAAAGCGGTGAAACACCAGTTTTGGTCATCATTAAATTGGTTTTATCTAAATTTGATAAAAACAAATCAAACTTGCCCACTTGAGATTCAATTTCCGCGATTTTTGCGCTGAGTTTGTTAACCGAAGCATTCAATCGCCCAAAATGGTCGAAATCTTTATCCTTAGGGGCAAAACATTGATGAATGGGTAAGTCATCTGGGATTTCATAATAGCGATTATCTTCCATAACTAAAAAATGCGGCTCATGCCCTAAGCGAATAAATTGCTTGGCTAAGGTAATCATGACCTTTTCGGCTCCGCCACCCGCTAAACTGTCAATGGCAATGGCTATCCGCATGATTTATCTCCTAAACGATATTCTGAATACAAACCGCTAACGCAGCGATACATCAAGAGTGCTGAACAAGAATGCTGATACTAACAAGCCTTAACTGAGTGTCTGCTGAACCACCAGATCAAACTTCTCAATCACAGCTTCAACACTGATCAAAGACATCAAATGCTCGCCTTTGGCGCGAGTTCCCCACTTAATTTGTCCACTATGTTGCGATCTCATGGCCTTATCATAGGCACTCACCACATATTGCTGCGATAGGTAAGGACCTGTGCGCCCAGGATTGGAATGGGCATATAAACCGATCACCGGAGTACCTTGGGTCACCGCCATATGCGCAGGGCCAGTATCCGGAGCTAACACTAAGCTTGCGCGTTTTAGCAGGGCCAATAATTGCGTCAGACTGGTTTTGCCCACTAAATTATCGATTTTAGAGGGACAAGCCTGCAAAATTTGCTCTGCTAAATCCTTCTCAAGTTGAGTTGGGCCACCGCAAAGCATGACTCTAAATCCTTTCGCAATCGCATGGCTCGCAACGGCGGCATAGCGCTCTGGTAACCAGTTACGTTCAGCCTTACTGGCTGCAGCGCAAATGATAAAGACTTTTTCATTGTCTTTAATCTGCGTCTGGGCAAATTCAGTATCCGCAATTGGCACAGGAATATGCCATTGAGGAGTGAGATCGTTAACGCCAATCACCTTAGCGAATCCCATAAATCCTTCGAGCACATGGGGATTTGCCAAGGGCTCCACCCTGTGATTTGTCACTAGCCACTGACCTTCTTTAGCGCGGGCACCATCAAAGCCTATGCGCACCTTTGCCGAAATGGCTAATGAAGCCAAGGTTGCACGTAGCGCAACTTGCATATGCAGCAGCACGTCAAAACGTCGGCCTTTTAAGGCCTTACGCAAATTAAAATAACTGCGCCATCCTTGAGATTTATCGAAAATAACAAACTCAATGCCGGGTAAATGCTTCAACAATTGATATTCGAGTTTACCGATCACCCATGTGATTTTGAGCTCGGGATATTGTCGCTGAATCGCCTGCACCATAGCCACGGCATGACAGACGTCACCGATAGCGGATAAGCGAAGCAAACAAAGAGAATTCATGGTATTGGGATTTAAACTCATTGGGATTGAAGCTAAAAGCTCTTAAGGTTATTTGGCGCAAGCTAAGGATCTTAATGTAGAATGGCCCTAGGTGCCACGCTTAAGTCAACAAATCTCCGATGAATGCTCAGATACAGCTCATAAAAACCGCCCAAGGTCACATGGCAGTTTGCCAAGATACGCCAACAGATATCGATCCCGCGTGGTTCTCGGTGGATTTTTGGCGGGCTAAAAATGCTGTCGTAGGTTCATCCAAAGGCCGCTACACCACTTGGTTTGTGGCATTTGAGCACAGTCATTGGGTATTGCGTCATTATTGGCGTGGCGGCTTAATGGAGAAATTCAGCAAAGATGCTTACGTTTATACTGGCCTCGAAAATACCCGCGCCATGGGTGAGTTACGCTTATTAGACATTTTGTATCGCGAAGATTTTGCTGTACCTAAACCGATTGCCGCCAACATAGTGCGCGATGGATTATTTTACCGCGCCGATATCATTATCGAACGGGTCGAAGGCGCCGAAGATTTAGTCGCTAAACTCGGCAAAGGGGTCATGAGCACTGAGCAATGGCAAGCATTGGGAGCAACTATCGCCCAATTCCACCAGCGTGGTGTGTACCACGCCGACCTTAATGCCAAGAATATTCTGTTCCAGCCCGCGCAAACTGAACCCTTAACGCCAGAACGGTTTTATCTTATCGATTTCGACCGCGGCGAGTTAAAAACACCGAGCCCGCAATGGCAGCAATCGAATCTAGATAGACTTTTACGTTCCTTCAATAAAGAACAAGGCAAGTTACCAAACCTTGCCTTCACCGCTGATAACTGGTCATCACTGATGCAGGGCTATCAAGCGGCGATGCAAAGCGCCTGAACCACTAAAAAAATTATCCAGTTGAATTAAGCGGTTATTAAAGATTGCGCGAGAAGAAATTGTCGTTGCAAGGCACCACGATTAGCCTCAACCACAGCCAATCCCGCGTTCACCGCCTGCAGGCGTAACTCAGGTTTAGCAAAATACTCAATCAAGTTAGCGGCAAGTTCATCCGCCGAAGCGACAACCCTTAACCCACCAGCATCCGCCAACATCTGCGTAATTTGGGCAAAGTCCCAATGGTTCGGCCCCACCATAACAGGCACGCCCATAGCAACAGGCTCCAAGGGATTATGGCCACCATTATTGATCAGCGTGCCACCGACAAAGGCCTGATCCGCCGCGCCATAAAAGGTCAGAAGTTCACCCATGGTATCGCCTACCAGCACTTGAGTCGTGGCCGTCACATTTTTATTGTCACTACGACGAGCCCATTCAAAACCTTGGCCCGCGACAACATCGGCGACGGCATTAAACTGCTCTGGATGACGCGGCGCTATGATCAGCAAGGCATCGGGCCACTGAGCCAATAATTGTCTATGGGCTATGAGCATGGCGGCAAATTCCCCAGGATGCACACTACCCGCCACCCAAATAGGCGAAACTTCTCGTCCCCAAGCCTGACGCAGCTGCTTGGCATGGGCCAAACGTTCTGGCGTAATACTGAGATCAAACTTCAAGCTACCGCATACTGTCACTCTGTCCTGCGATACACCTAACTCGATAAAACGCTGGGCTTCCACTTGAGTCTGCACCGCAATAACATCGAGTCGTTGCAACATAGGCCGACTGAGTTTAGAACGCTTAGCATATTGCGCCGCCGACTTGGCCGATAGACGAGCATTGGCCAACATCAAGCGCACACCTCGCTTGGCTGCTAAGGCAACTAAGTTAGGCCACAGCTCGGTTTCCATAATGATGCAGGATTTAGGTGACACTTGGCGCAAGAAACGCCCCACACACCAAGGTAAGTCAAAGGGCAAATAGCAATGCTGCACTGAGTCACCGAGGGCTTTTTTCACTTCGGCGGAGCCCGTTGGGCTAGTTGTAGTAACCGTCATACTCAGCTCGGGATGGGATTGCTGAATCAAGCGGATCAATGGGATTGCTGCGAGCGTTTCGCCCATAGACACAGAATGGATCAATAAATCTGTCGATTTGAGTCGAGTTAAGCCAAAACGCTCCCCCCACCGCCCACGGTAATCCGGACTCTTGATGGCTCGAAAGGCTAAATACCCTATCAGCAAGGGGGATAATAAATATAAGATCGCGGAATAAAGAAAACGATTCATTAAAAACATACTTATGGGTTTTGCCTGATGAATGGCGGCAATGTTAGCATAATAGCCATCGTATTGAATTTTTGTTCGTTCAGCGAAAATACGAGGATGTATAGAAACTTAAATTAGGGATAATTTACCAGCAGTTTGGCGGTCGTTGGTTAGCTTTCTTTGATCTATGATGTAGCGTTCACTAGCAATTTGGATAACTTATGAAAACCCGCGACAAAATAATCTATGCCAGCTTAGAACTATTCAATGAGCACGGTGAAAGAAGCATCACGACTAATCATATTGCCGCTCATTTAAATATGAGTCCCGGGAATCTTTATTATCACTTCCGCAATAAAGAAGACATTATCCGCTCTATTTTCAGCTTGTATGAAAACCACCTCGAATCCGGTTTTCAACCCTATGAAGATAGGCAAGTCGACGTCGAACTGTTAATTGGCTACTTCGATGCCATGTTTTACACCCTTTGGCAGTTCCGTTTCATGTATGCCAATCTCGCCGATATTCTCGCCCGTGATGAAGAGTTGAAACAGCGTTATCTACACGCCCAACAACAGGTATTAACGCGCTCGAGCCATGTACTGCATAAACTCAAACAAGATGGTTTTTTAAGTGTCGATACCGACAAAATCACCCAACTGGCGGATACCATTAAGATGATCGTCAGCTTTTGGATTGGCTACCAACTCACTCAGTCCAGCACGTCGACCATCACTAAAGCCACTCTCTATGAAGGCGTGTTAAGGGTGTTGATGATTTTCAAAGCCTATGCAACCCCGACTTCCGTTGCGACTTTTACTCGCCTAGAGCAACATTACCACGCGCTAGCGAGTCAAGAATCCCTATAACATCATCCCAAACGCCTATGTTGGGAACTCGCATTCGGAACTAAACTCAAAGCAATTATAGTACTGAGTGCGAACCCGTTTTCGCTCTACAACGCTTAAAAGAATACTCAGTCAAACAGTGGCAAACTTATGTTGCACATTAGTTTTTATAATGTAAAAACCACTTTAGCCCTAAACTAGTTTATCTTGCGAACCTGCATGAAAAAAAGGCTGTAGGCCGATTAGGTTTAGAGTTAGAATGCCGCCACTCCCAAAATCAGAATAAAGTTAACTAAGGAGATATCAGGTGGCCTCTACCTCATTCTACGCACAGATTAATCAACAGCTTGCAGACATCAAAGCCGAAGGCTTATATAAAAGCGAGCGTGTTATTGCCTCACCACAACAGACTGCCATTCAAGTTAATCACCAAGAAGTTGTTAACTTTTGTGCTAACAATTACTTAGGCCTAGCCAATCATCCCGAACTGATTAAAGCCGCCCAACAGGGTTTAGACAGCCACGGCTTTGGTATGGCATCAGTACGTTTTATTTGCGGTACCCAAGACATACATAAAAAGCTAGAAGCTAGCCTGAGCGAATTCCTCGGCACTGAAGACACCATTCTGTACTCTTCTTGTTTCGATGCAAACGCTGGTCTGTTCGAAACCTTGTTAGATGCAGAAGACGCCATCATCTCCGATGCGCTCAACCATGCTTCTATCATCGACGGTGTACGTTTATGTAAAGCGAAGCGTTTCCGTTATGCCAACAACGACATGGCCGATTTAGAAACTCAGCTGATCGCCGCGAAAGAAGCTGGCGCACGTAACATCTTGATCGCCACCGACGGCGTATTCTCGATGGACGGCGTGATTGCTAACCTGCAAGGCGTATGTGATTTAGCCGATAAATACGGCGCACTAGTGATGGTCGATGACTCTCACGCGGTAGGTTTTATCGGCGCAAACGGCCGTGGCACCCACGAATATTGCAATGTGATGGACAGAGTCGACATCATCACAGGCACCTTAGGCAAAGCCTTAGGCGGCGCATCGGGCGGTTTCACTTCGGGTAAAAAAGAAGTCATCGACTGGTTACGCCAGCGTTCACGTCCTTACCTGTTCTCTAACTCATTAGCACCATCAATCGTGACGGCATCTATCCATGTGTTAGAAATGCTCAAATCAGGCCAAGCCCTGCGCGAAGCCGTATGGGAAAACAGCCGTTATTTCCGTGAGCAAATGTCAGCAGCTGGCTTTACCTTAGGCGGCGCAGACCACGCGATTATCCCAGTGATGATTGGTGATGCTAAACTGGCGGGCGACTTTGCTAACCGCTTATTAGCAGAACATATTTATGTTATTGGCTTCTCGTTCCCTGTGGTTCCTAAGGGACAAGCCCGTATCCGTACGCAAATGTCAGCGGCACATACTCGTGAGCAACTCGACAAAGCGATCACCGCCTTTACCCGTATTGCCAAAGAAATGGGCATTATTTAGGACTTAAGACAATGAAAGCACTAAGCAAGTTAAAAGCCGAAAAAGGTATTTGGTTAGTCGATGCGCCTAAGCCAGTGATGGGCCACAACGATCTGCTGATCAAAATTAAAAAAACGGCGATTTGTGGCACCGACATGCACATCTACAACTGGGACGAATGGTCACAAAAAACCATTCCAGTCCCTATGGTTGTTGGTCATGAATATGTAGGTGAAGTGGTTGATATCGGCCAAGAAGTTCGTGGTTTTAAGATTGGAGACCGCGTGTCTGGCGAAGGTCATATTACCTGTGGCCACTGCCGTAACTGCCGCGCAGGCCGCACCCATTTATGCCGTAACACCTCTGGCGTGGGTGTCAATCGTGAAGGTTCATTTGCAGAATACTTAGTTATCCCCGCCTTTAACGCCTTTAAAATCCCTGATGATATCAGCGATGATTTAGCCTCAATCTTTGACCCGTTTGGTAACGCTGTGCACACAGCATTATCCTTCGATTTAGTCGGTGAAGACGTGTTGATCACCGGCGCAGGTCCCATCGGCATAATGGCGGCCGCAGTATGTCGTCACGTAGGTGCTCGCCATGTGGTGATCACCGACGTCAACGAATACCGCTTAGAACTGGCCCGTAAAATGGGCGCCACGCGCGCTGTGAACGTGTCAAAAGAAAACCTAAAAGACGTGATGAAAGAACTGGGCATGACCGAAGGTTTCGACGTTGGATTAGAAATGTCTGGCGTACCATCGGCCTTCCACGCCATGTTAGATACCATGAACCACGGCGGCAAAGTCGCTATGCTCGGTATTCCAAGTGGTGAAATGGCCATCGACTGGAGCAAAGTGATCTTCAAAGGTTTGGTCATTAAAGGCATCTACGGCCGTGAAATGTTCGAAACTTGGTACAAGATGGCCAGTCTTATCCAATCAGGCTTAGATATTTCACCTATCATCACTCACCACTTCAAGATTGATGATTTCCAACAAGGTTTCGACGCTATGGGCTCGGGCCAATCGGGTAAAGTGATCCTCAGCTGGGATTAATCCTGCAGAGCATTACCTAGATAGGGGCTGTACACTCGCAGCCCCTTGTTGCACACTTATCCCATCTTGATTTCCATCTCTTAGCTTTGTCAGGTTTTATTATGTCTTCCTTTAAACACTTAAGCGTTAATCAATTGCTGCAAATGACCGAAGCACAGCCAGTGCAAATCGTCGATATCCGCGATGGCAATAGCTTCACCAACGGCCATATTGCAGGTGCAACTAACCTGAATAACGAAAACCTAGCGCAATTTATTAGCCAAGCCGATATGGATAGCCCACTCGTGGTGGTTTGTTACCACGGCATGAGCAGCCAAAATGCGGCGCAATATTTATGCGAACAAGGTTTTGATGACGTTTACAGCCTAGACGGCGGCTATAGCGCCTGGCATGAGGCGAATGCATGATAGAAATTGGCAGACTCCCCAACAGCAGAGCCGCGCAGGCATTTGTCGATTACCTCAAAGGGGAAGACATTGACTGCCAAATTGAGCCGCTGGTTCAGGGTGTTGCCATTCTGGTTATCCATGACAAAGATGTAGAGCAAGCACGCAAAGAGTTTGCCCACTTTATTGCTCACCCTTACGACAATAAATATCTGCAAGCCTCGTGGGAACACGGCGATACCCAAACCAAACTCGATTATGGTGCCCCTTCGCTGCAGTTGTTCACCCAATTCATTACCGGCGCAGGCCCAGTCACGTTGATCGTTTTTGCGGTTTGCGTACTCATTTTTGCGGCGATGAACTTAGGATTCGCCAACCAAACCTACGAAGCACTGTCCTATTTTGGGGCAGTACCTCATTCAGAGTTCAGCCAATTCTGGCGTGTTTTTACCCCGAGCCTGCTGCATTTTTCCGCCATGCACGTCATCTTTAACTTACTGTGGTGGTGGTATTTAGGTGGCAAAATCGAAACCCGTATCGGCACGGCTCCCCTGCTGATTTTACTGTTAGTGGCGGGCACACTGCCAAACGTCATCCAATACTATATCAGTGGACCTAACTTCGGCGGCTTGTCCGGCGTAGTGTACGCCGTCGTCGGTTACACTTGGATCATGGGTATACGTAAACCCGCAGTTGGAATAGATTTCCCACCATCATATATGGGCTTTATGATGATATGGTTGGCATTGGGATTCACAGACATTCTAGGGGTTTCGGTTGCTAATGGTGCCCACATTGGCGGCTTACTCATAGGTTTAGCCCAAGGTTTATTTGATAGCCGCAAATCCTCGAGCTCAATCTAATATTGTGAACCAAGATAAATCCTGAAATTTATCTTGGTTCAATGACTCGCTTCACTCCTCTACAAACCGCTCAAACTAACTCTGATCAGTCATTTCTAGTAGCTTAACGACTAGCTTCTCGATGCCTGAATGCGCCTCAGCAATATTACCAGCCAACATATAAGCGGGAGTGCTGACAATGCGATTCGCTTCATCCACGACTATCTCATGTACTGTCGCAACTTGATGCTCACCGCCCATCAAATTAAACGCTGCGACAGTATCGCTATCATTACCAATAGTGCCTTTTACACCGTGGGGATATAAACGCGGGATCATCATAGGAGCAATACAGATAAAACCAACGGGCTTTTTCGCCAAAATGAACTCATTGATAAAATCAGTCACCAGCGGTTCCACTTCACACTCACTGCCATTCGTCGCAAAGTTACACAGATTTTTCGCCGCACCAAAACCACCGGGAATGATCAAGGCATCAAATTCGGCGATATCTAATTCTGTGGTCGCTTTGACTTCGCCACGGGCGATACGTGCCGACTCCACCAGCACGTTACGACTTGCAGCAGCATCGACCTCACCAGTGAGATGATCTACTACATGCATCTGTTTGATATCTGGTGCAAAACACTGGTAGAGAGCCCCTGATCGGGATAAGCATAAAAGCGTTAAAACCGATTCATGTATCTCAGTTCCATCGAAAACACCACATCCACTCAGTAACACTGCGACTTTTTTCATTAAAAATATCCTTCTTATGTCATTAAGTTTTAACAAACCATAAACAAACTAGTTGATCTGATTAAAAATCGTGCTAACTTAATTCGTCGAATCTGACGAGTGCCGAAAATTAAGCCAATCCTTAGATGTATTTTACGGAGTCAATAAAAAATCCACAAATTGGGAAGATTTTTTAAGAAACAGTATTGAACTCACACAAATCTTTTATAAACATAAAAAACAACAACTTAAAAAAATCGCACTAAGCCGTAATCATCGCCATTATTCTCAGTTGACTTTTTCACTCACAGACTTATCCACAGGCTGGGAGTCATTTTGCCATGGCTGAAATAGTGCTTCTGTGGCATGCTTAGCGCCATCTAAGTCATCGATAAACGAAAAATACCTATGCCAACCGTCGCTAAAAACCCACTTGTGCTTGTGGATGGATCTTCTTATTTGTATCGCGCTTATTATGCGCCTCCTCACCTGACAAACTCAAAGGGCGAAGCAACGGGTGCCGTTTATGGCGTAGTGAATATGTTGCGCAGCTTGTTGACCCGTTATCAACCAAGCCATATCGCAGTCGTGTTCGATGCCAAGGGAAAAACCTTCCGCAATGACATGTACAGCGAATACAAAGCACAGCGCCCACCTATGCCTGATGATCTACGTTCGCAAATCGAACCCTTGCATCGCATTATTCGCGCACTAGGTTTACCACTGATTTCGATTTCCGGCGTCGAAGCCGATGACGTGATCGGTACTATTGCCCGCCAAGCCAGCTTAGAAAACCGTGCCGTGCTTATCAGCACAGGCGATAAAGACATGGCCCAGTTAGTGGATGAGAACGTTACGCTCATCAACACCATGACAGACACCATAATGGGCCCAGATGAAGTCGTCACCAAATTTGGTGTCGGTCCAGACCGTATCATAGATTTACTCGCGCTGATGGGCGACAAGGCCGACAACATTCCAGGCTTACCCGGCGTAGGTGAGAAAACGGCGCTCGCTATGCTCACGGGAGCCGGCAGTGTGAGTAACTTATTAGCGGAACCCGAAAAAGTCGCCGAGCTCGGCTTTAGAGGTTCTAAAACCATGGCGGCAAAAATCATTGAAAATGCCGACATGCTCAAGCTTTCTTACGAACTCGCCACCATCAAAACCGATGTCGAACTTGAGCAAGATTGGCACGAACTCACTCTCATGCCAGCAGACAAAGATGAACTGATCAAATGCTACGGCGAGATGGAGTTTAAACGTTGGTTAGCTGAAGTCTTAGATAATAAAATGACGGCAAATACCTCAATTGATGCGGCATCCACAGAAACGCAAGAAGACTCATCTCCAGTCGAAGCGATTGAAACACAGTACGACTGCATTCTCACCGAAGCCGAATTAGACACTTGGATTGCTAAGCTTAAACAAGCCGACTTAATGGCAGTCGATACTGAGACCACCAGCTTAGATTACATGGTGGCCGAATTAGTCGGGATTTCCTTCGCCGTTGAGACAGGAAAAGCCGCTTATCTTCCTTTGACCCACGATTACGTTGGTGCACCGACTCAAATCGATAAAACGGTCGCGTTAGAAAAACTGCGTCCGCTGCTTGAGGATCCAAAGATCAAGAAAGTCGGTCAAAATCTTAAGTACGACATCAGTATCTTAGCCAATGCAGGGATCAAACTACAGGGCGTCGCTTTCGACACTATGCTCGAATCCTATGTTTTCAACTCAGTGGCTTCGCGCCATGATATGGATGGTTTAGCGCTCAAGTACTTAGGCCATAAGAATATCAGCTTTGAAGAAATCGCCGGTAAAGGTGCAAAACAGCTGACCTTCAACCAAATTCCACTGGAAACGGCTGCGCCTTATGCGGCCGAAGATGCCGACATCACACTGCGTTTACACCAACATTTATGGCCAAGACTCGAGAAAGAAGCCGAACTTGCCGCCATGTTTACCGGAGTCGAATTACCGCTAATCCAAGTATTGTCGGACATTGAACGTCAAGGGGTATTAATCGACAGTATGTTACTTGGCCAACAGAGCGATGAACTGGCGCGTAAAATCGATACCTTAGAAGAAAAAGCCTACGACATTGCTGGTGAAAAATTCAATCTTGGTTCACCTAAGCAGCTGCAAGTCTTGTTTTATGAAAAGCTAGGTTATCCGATCACCAAAAAGACCCCAAAGGGTGCGCCATCGACCGCGGAAGAAGTATTAGTCGAATTAGCCTTAGATTTCCCACTGCCAAAGGTGATCCTCGAGCATCGAAGCCTATCTAAGTTAAAGAGCACTTACACCGATAAGCTGCCACTGATGGTCAACGCCAAAACGGGTCGCGTACACACTAGCTATCATCAAGCTAATGCGGCAACAGGTCGCTTATCGTCAAGCGAACCTAACCTGCAAAATATTCCGATTCGCACCGAAGAAGGTCGCCGTATTCGCCAAGCCTTTATCGCCCCTGCAGGCCGTAAAATTTTGGCCGCAGACTACTCGCAAATCGAACTACGGATCATGGCCCATTTATCCCAAGATGCAGGCTTACTCAAAGCCTTCGCCGAGGGCAAAGACATTCATAGAGCCACTGCTGCAGAAGTATTTGGTACCGACTTTGATGAAGTCACCACAGAACAACGCCGCCGTGCCAAAGCGGTTAACTTCGGCTTAATTTATGGCATGTCAGCCTTTGGTTTGGCGCGTCAGCTTGATATCCCACGCCATGAAGCACAAACCTATATCGATACCTACTTTGCCCGTTATCCTGGCGTATTACGTTATATGGAAGAAACGCGCGCGGGTGCTGCTGACTTAGGTTATGTGTCGACTCTGTTTGGTCGTCGCCTCTACTTGCCCGAAATCCGTGATCGTAATGCGATGCGCCGCCAAGGTGCTGAACGTGCTGCGATTAACGCGCCAATGCAAGGTACGGCTGCCGACATCATCAAAAAGGCCATGATCAATATTGCGCAGTGGATCAAGACAGAAACCCAAGGCGAAATCACTATGATCATGCAGGTTCACGATGAATTAGTGTTTGAAGTCGATGCGGATAAAGCAGAGGCACTTAAAAAGACAATCTGCACCTTGATGGCGCAAGCAGCTAATCTCGATGTTGAACTGCTTGCCGAAGCAGGCATTGGTGATAACTGGGATGAAGCCCACTAATCTCAGTAATATCCAGAACAGCACTATCAATATGATTTAAATGAAAATAAAGCTAATCTGACTTCAATATTTTGAGCTCAGATTAGCTCTCTCCCGTCTTAATCATCTTTAAGCACATCAATACTGAATCCCTTTTATTACTGTGCGCAAATTATCCTTTCACAATACAAATCAGACCATTAAGTTAAGAAAAACTGCATCGGCAGCACAATGTATGACTCTCAACGAAGTAATCTCGATTCCGCACGTATTAGACCATCAAGTTCGGCGCAACTTAACTGGCGACATAATGTATGACTCACAGCCAAACAATCTGTATTCCGAACACGCGAGTTCGTTAAGCGCTGCGCAACCAAACATTCCTTACCCCACAAACACTAGAGCATTAAGTACGATGCAACTTCATCGGTAGCAACATGCATAACTCACTACCAAACAATCTTTACCTGATTCATTTAGCAGTAGAGCTCATCGATACACTGCCGCAGCAGATGGAGACTCAAGGGTGTGATTACACGAATCGAAACGGTGTTAAAGCCAGCTATATATACTCAAAAGTGTCATAACGGTTGTTCTCTCACGCGTACACTAAAACATTAAGCCGGATTTAGAGTAAAAACATTAAATCTCAAATATTGATCTCTTTTGTATATAAATTTCGGATTACCCCGCTAAATCAGCCGATTAAGCATTTTTAATGAAATTTTAAGATCAATTTAAGATGCTTTTTCACTCACAACCTGAGATCAAGCGCACATAATTACCTCTTTTTTGAAAAAACTGTTTTCCATTTAAAGATAAATGGAGTAATATTCTCTGCGTAGGGTACAGAGGTTAAGATGTTCTATCTTTCAGACCTTTATTTCACTTATAGTGATGAGCCAAATTCTGGCGCCTCAGCAACTTGTTTGCTGAGGCTTTTTTTTGCTCTTTTTTCAGACTTTAGGTAAATTTTAGAGTATTTACTTTAATAAAAAGTAAATTGGCTGTATGCTAGTTTCATTGAGAACCATTGAAGCTAATTTGGTGGTGCTTGAGTCTTGTTGAATTTAGCTTCTCCCCAAAAGAGCTAATATTTTTGGCCGGTGACACTGTCATCGGCTATTTTTTTGCCTGAAATTGACGAAAAGTTAATAGGGATAAAAGCTTAACAAGAGGGAAAGATAAGGAAAAATTACAGGAAAAAACAGAGGGGCGGCATACACAGTCAAACTCGACCATGTATGCCAAAACAGGCAATATTATTCGGCGTTGTTCGCCGCATCTAACTCATCAGTCAACCATTGCGGATGACACCATTCATTTAGAATAGCCAACACTTTAGGCTTACCGGTTCCTTTAAGCGATGAGAAAGGCTCAACTTGTACCCAGTCACCAAACTCACTCAACGCCAGACGCACTTCATTTACCGTTTTCATCTTAGCGCTTTGAGCTAATTTGTCTGACTTGGTCAGCAAAGCTAACACTGGGATTTCACTGGCAACCGCCCACTCGATCATCTGCATATCGAGATCTTTTAGTGGATGACGTATATCCATCAAGACAACCACGCCACTTAAACAAGCGCGTTTTTGCAAATATTCACCTAATGCCTGCTGCCATTTATTTTTCAACGCAAGCGGGACTTGTGCAAAACCATAGCCAGGTAAGTCAACTAAACGACGCAGAGCATCTAACTCAAATACGTTAATTAATTGAGTTCGACCTGGGGTTTTACTGGTTCTTGCTAAACTTTTTTGCTCAGTTAATGCATTGAGTGCACTAGACTTTCCAGCATTAGAGCGGCCAGCAAATGCAATCTCAACTCCAACATCGCCGGGCAGATATTGATCCAAATGTGCAATGTCAGGTGCACTGATTAAAAACTTTGCCCTACGAAAATCTATACGAGATTCAGTCACTATTTACTCCGAAATTTTTCTACGCAATACCATAATTTATGAAGAATTACTTACTTTTCCACGTTTTCGTGTAAAATATTACTCCGATCACATTAATCATATTTTACCACGCTTGCGGGTCACCCTAGTAAGCTCAGGATAATAATCTTAACCAGAAGTTGGAACGCCATGAAAAAGCTAGCTCTTGCGCTGTCTGTTGTAATTGCCGCCATATCTTCACCTGCGATTGCTGAAGGTAATGCTGAAGCGGGAAAAACGAAAATCATTGTCTGTTCGGCCTGTCACGGTATGGACGGTAACAGTATGATCGATATGTACCCCAAAATTGCGGGCCAACACGCCACTTACCTCCAAAAGCAACTACATGATTTCCGTAGCGCAGCACAAACTGGCGGTAAAGATGGTCGTATGGATCCTATCATGAGTGGCATGGCAATGCCTCTAAGCGATCAGGATATTCTCGACATTAGCGCATATTTTTCTAGCCAAGCAATCCAAGTGGCTGAAGCAAAAGATGTTCCTGAGTTAGGCGCTAAACTTTACAAGGGTGGTGATGTTTCTCGTGGCATTACCGCTTGTATGGCATGTCATGGCCCAGATGGTAAAGGCGCTGAGCTTGCAGGTTTTCCAACGCTGGCAGGCCAACACGCAAACTACATCAAGATCCAGCTGACAAAATTCCGTGAAGCGGGCCGCCATAATGACTTGAATGGCATGATGCAAGATGTGGCTAAAAAACTAAATGATAGCGATATCGACGCGCTATCAAAGTATCTTTCTAGCCTGAAGTAATCTTCGCGAGTGAAAAGAAGGGTGTATTGTCACCCTTTTTTTACACCCCAAAGTTGACGTGGACGTAAACTGCAAAGATTCGTGCTTGACATAGATCACAGATTTCGGTTTAATAAGCCCCGTACCGAGATAAACCCATCTGTTTGTACAAAAAGATTAATAATAACTTACAGGTTTCGGTATAATTAACGTTCAAGATATAAGAATAAAGATACTCAATAACAATAATATACTTAAGACCACTCTCTAATAATAACAAGAGTCGTGATTTCCACTTGAAATCCAGGTCAGCACAATTTTGTAAGGGATGGCCGATAACGCCAATTTGCTTCTAGCAAAACACCTTACACTCAGGGTAACTTGCCCCATCAGGACATAGTTTACATGATGTAAACTGTAGCAAAGGAAGCGATAAGCTTAGGATGCACTGGCTGGATGCTTGTTATCACAGGAAGGTACTTAAGTAACATGGATGGTTAACTCGACGTCAATGATGACGATGCTTTAAAAGATGTGTCGCGAGACCATCTACGGAAACTGTAGTCAGGATGGCGACAGAAAAAATAAAGTGTCTGGAAGACCGTTAACAAAAATAATGCAGGGAAAGCAGTAAAAAAAAGAAGGATACCGACCGGGAAAGTCGCATAGCAAGTATGGATACTTGGAATCAGGATAAGGTGCTAAAGCACCCTTTGTAAGGCGGCAGTTAAACTGCCGCCTTTTTTCTTTTGTAACACCCCATTAGTGTCTAAAATGTGCACTCAACCAATATAATTGGTACAATCAAAGCCTTAATAACCACTTCAGCAGACTCAATGCCCAGATGCCCTCTTTGTCATAACAGTCAGACACGACTCCTTCATCAAGATAAAAAGCGGAGTTTTTATGTTTGCAAGACATGTGAGTTAACCTTTGCGGATGCGAATAGCCATTTACCCCCCGCGGCAGAGAAGCAAAGATACGGTCGTTCCCGCATAGCGTCGAAGCAAAAACAGTTATCGCAATTTATTTTGCCGCTGTTAGCGCAATTAGAGCAGCGACAAGCGGGCTGTTTATTAGGATTGAATTTTGGCCGCATACTCGATGATGAGAGCCTGACGACCATAGAAAATGCGGGCCACAAGTTAAATCAATATGATCCCTTTTTTGCCCCTAATCATGACGTGTTAAAGCTAGAGTATGATTTTATCTGCTGTTATCGGGTGTTTGAGCATTTTCAAAACCCTATAAAAGAGTGGACTTTGCTCTCTCGGCTACTGCATTCTGGTGGTTGGTTAGCGATAAGCACACCATTACTGACTGGATTAGATGGTTTTGCTAAGTGGCATTATAAGAACAACCTCACCCATGTGAGCTTTTATCAGCGACAAACCTTCGAGTACCTCGCAAACAATAGCGATTTTGATCTATTATTTGCCGCAAAGGACCTCGTTTTGATGCAAAAAACATCATAATCTGGTATAACACTCGGCCTAATTTCGCACCTTGTAGACAAGCTCACCCTTAGTCTGCAAGGCCATACGTTGTAAATAATTGAGAAGACCATGTCTCGTAGCAAGAAAACACGCAAGGGCGGCGAGAACAGCCCTAAGTTACAGCCAAGAGTGAAGAAGCAAGATCGCGCTGTAGCGACTGGCAAACGTAAAGATTCTGGCAATAAATCAGGTAGTCGTCATAACGAAAGCTTAATTTTAGCGCAAGCGCCGCAACAGCAGGCCGCTAAGAAAAAAGACCCGCGTCATGGCAGTAAAAAGCCTGTGGCTTTAGCGATTCCTGCGGCAGTGGTAACAGATAAAGCCGCTCAGCCAAAAGTGAAACAAGCTAAGCTGACTGACGAGCAAAAACTGCTGAAATTGGAAGAAGATCCAAGACTAAATCAGCTGTTAGATATGCTTGAAGAAGGCCGCGACCTCAACGAGGTTGACCAAAAGTGGTTAGATCAACAGCTAAATAAGATTGAAGCTCTGATGATTAAACTGGGCATTAGTGACGATATGGATGATGACACACCTTCATCACCTGCTAAGTCTTTGTCTGACGATGAGTTGTTCGACAAGTTCGAATCAGGCGCTGACTTACTAAAAGATTATCAAGACAAGTTCTAACCTCTCAGTGCTAAGGCATAGGGAACTCAGTTTTTAGCTGTGGCTCCTTATGCCATTCATATAAGGAGTCTCTGTGTCTACGACTATCATTATTCTCGGTTTTATCATCAAAGTAGCGCTAAGTAGCTACGCCACCTTCTTAATCCTAAAACTCAAGCAGCAAAAAAAGCGTCAGCAGGCTGAACAAGCCGAGCGTGAAGTCACGGCGAATGCAAAACGCGCCCAAGTTTTAGATGATATCCGCTATATCGCCACCGCTATGATTGAAGACCGCTGTGAGATCTCTGAAGGCGTGGTCAGGATTGGGCGATTATTTGAAATCCTGTCATTAAGTGAGCGTGTGGCTCCCGATTACCCTTCATTATTCAAACACTTTGAGTTAATTAAAAATCATCCCATCATGGATGCTCGTCAAGCCTTGCCTAAGCAAGAAAGAATGAAGTTAGACTTGATCAGAATGAAGTCCGAAGCCGCATTAGAGCAAGGCATTAGTGATGATGCGAAAAAACTGTCGGATTACCAAGCCAAAGCGATGCATTAAACCAGCCCATTGCTATACCTCAAGACCACTTATATTGTGGTTTTGAGGTTATCTCGATAAAACCCGCACCAATCTTACCCTCCTTACTCCCGTGAGCCTGCGCACAAAACCGCCAAATATCGACAGACAAGCGTACTTTTTTGATAGATATTGCGTAACTTCTAAAATGACAGACGTCATTTTTACAACCTAGATCAAGTTTATTTACTTAAGAACCTTGCATACTTCGCTTGTTGCTAATTTACCCACGGAGGACACGCCTTGAAGCAGCCCACTCAGATTAGCTGGGATCAGTCGATGATCGAAAAATATAACTACAGCGGTCCCCGTTATACCTCTTACCCAACGGCATTAGAGTTCGATGACACATTCACCGAACAAAACCTGCTGACGGCCATTGAAAATAGCAAAAGCGATAAACTGTCGCTGTATATTCATATCCCGTTCTGCGCCAAGCTTTGTTATTACTGCGGCTGTAATAAAGTCATCACCCGCCACCAACACAAAGCCGATCAGTACATTGAATATTTGAGCCAAGAAATTATCAAACGTGCGCCCCTGTTCAAACATTACAGTGTGACCCAAATGCATTGGGGCGGCGGTACACCCACGTTCTTAAATCCAGAGCAGATTCTTAAACTTACGTCATTGATTAAAGCTAACTTTAACTTTGCGGAAGAAGGCGAGTACTCAATTGAAGTCGATCCTCGCGAGATAGAGCTGTCAATGCTCGACACGTTGAAAGAAGCGGGCTTTAACCGTATCTCCATCGGCGTACAAGATTTCAATAAAGAAGTGCAAATTGCCGTTAATCGCGAACAAGATGAGCAATTTATCTTCGACTTAATGGCTAAAGCGAAAGCCATGGGTTTTGTGTCGACCAACATAGATTTAATCTATGGTTTGCCACACCAAACGCCAGAAACTTTTGCCGTCACTATGCAGCGCGTTTTAGATTTATCGCCTGACCGTCTGTCGGTATTTAACTATGCTCACTTACCTGCGCGCTTTGCCGCTCAACGTAAGATCAAAGACGAGCATTTACCTTCGCCAAAACAAAAACTCGAAATGCTGCACCAAACTATTGAGACCTTAACTGGCGCTGGCTACCAATATATCGGTATGGACCACTTTGCTAAACCCGATGACGAGTTAGCCAAGTTGCAGCGCGAAGGCAGACTGCACCGCAACTTCCAAGGTTATACCACCCAAGAAGAATGCGATTTGTTAGGTCTTGGCGTATCATCCATCAGTCAGATTGGCGACTGCTATGCGCAAAACCAGAAAGATATCCGCCCTTACTATGAGGCCATAGATAAGGAAGGCCATGCTTTGTGGAAAGGTTGCAGCCTAAACCGTGATGATGAAATCCGCCGCGTCGTGATTAAACAGCTGATTTGCCACTTCGAACTGGATATGGCGAAAATTGATGAGAAACTGGGGATTAACTTCGAAACCTATTTCGCAGAAGATCTTAAGTTAATGCAGACATTTATCGATGATAAGTTAGTTGAAATCGTCGACAGACAGATCACTATCAGCCCTACTGGCCGTTTATTGATCCGCAATATCTGTATGTGCTTCGATCTTTACTATCGTCAAAAAGCGCGTCAGCAACAGTTCTCACGCGTGATCTAAAACGCTTATTGCTGCACTCGCAAACGCTCACAAAAAATCCGACTCTAGAGTCGGATTTTTTATTTATAGCTATTTTTATTAATGACTCAGAGCTTATACCAATCGTATTAAATATCTGTTCATTCAGCGGGAGTTCAACGCGCTTTAGACAAGGCGAAGGCTTGAAGGCATAGTGGTGCTCTGTCGAAAGCCTTAAACGCAGTATAAAGCGCGTTGAAACCCGACCCTTGGGAGCCACACAGGCATCCCACTCCCGTGTTGCATTGACTAAAAAGGGAATAACCATTTCTGCGTCAATGCGCCTCGGATTGAAATGCCTGTGAGGCTCTGAACTGATTAGATATTTAAATGTGATTGGTATTACTTATACCTTAGCGACATAGAGTGCTTTGCGCTCACTGTCCGATAAAAATGCCATTTCAACGCCGTTACGTTGCACCTGCGCTAACTCAGCATCGGTTAACTTGAGTTCAGATTTGGCGATACGATACTCATGATTAATATCGATAGCGCTCACACCGGGATCATCGGTATTTAGGCTTATCAACACGCCTGCATCCATAAAGGTTCTGAATGGATGCTCAGCGTAAGAAGCCACAGTAGAAGTATGCAAGTTACTGGTTGGGCAAGATTCGATGCCAATACGGTGCTTAGCAAGATATTCCATCAGCTTAGGATCGTGAATCGCGTTCACCCCATGACCAATTCGAGTTGCGCCAAGTTCTTGAATCGCTTGCCACATACTTTGTGAACCCGCAGCTTCACCGGCGTGAGCCGTAATCGCAAGGCCAGCATCACGAACACGTTTAAAGTGATCGTTAAATAACTCGCCAGGGAAGCCTAATTCATCACCGGCTAAGTCCATAGCCACGAGATGTTGTTTATGGGCGAGTAAGCCTTCAAGTTCTTGAGTACAAGCAGCTTGACCAAATGAACGTGACATAATGCCAATCAAATTGATCTTCACGTTATAGTCTTTTAAGCCCGCTTTAACGCCGTCAACTACCGCCTCAACTACGCCTTCAATCGGTAACTTATGGTTCATCGCCATATAGTAAGGACTAAAACGTAACTCAGCGTAATCTAAGCCAGATAACGCCGCATCGGCAACGTTTTCATAGGCGACGCGTTTAACCGCATCCAAATCTGCGAGTACAGCAACCATCCAATCGAGCTTCTTTAAGAAGGCGACTAAGCTAGTTTCTTTCCCCTGAATTTGCACAAAAGGTGCGAGTGTCTCTAAAGAATCGGCAGGTAGCGCAATGCCGTGTTGGTGTCCTAGTTCCCAAATGGTATTTACCCGCACATTACCGTCTAGGTGACGATGCAGATCCACCAATGGAATGGATGTATCAATCATATTTAACCCCTATTTGAACTACCCAGCCAATGCTTTTGTTATTTGGTCGCGGGCGGACACTAAGTTTAACACGCATTTTCGGGGGCATTTATGCGCCAAACGCATTTAAATTCACATTCAGTCACAATTCTGCTTAATATCCATACAAGGAACGGCCGCATTCATCAGGCATAATGACTTCAATAACAAAGAAAATATCAGAGATCTAACATGCATAAACTCTTAACCCCCAGTTTATTGATATGCGCATTAGGCGCCTGCAGTGCCACTCAAACCACAAAAAATATTCAAACCCCATCGGCACAGACAATATCAGCAGCACAGTCGCAAGTTGAGCCAATCGCTCCCGCGCTGCAAGCGATTATCGACCCAAGCTGGCAATTACAGCTCAGTGCGAGTCCTGAAATGGCTTACAGCATGGGCGATGCCAGTGCAGCAGGAAAATTAGCGGATCTCTCGCCAGCCGCGCTCGCTAAGCTTAATCAAGGTCAAATCGCAGTACTAGCGCAGCTCAAAGTACTCGACCGCAGCAGTTTGAGTAAAGAAGATAAGATTAACGCTCAAATACTGGAAGATCAGATCCAAAACGATGTCGACCTATATCGTTTCAAGGATTATTACCTGCCCATTACGGCGGAAAGCGGCTTCCACGCTTATATCACGTCAATCGCACAGGGAAGATTCAGCACCCTTGAGGATTACCGCAACTATATTGCCAAACTCAATACTCTCCCTACCTATTTCGCCCAGCAAACCCACTGGCTAAAACAAGGATTAGCCGAGGGAATAACGCCGCCAAAAGTAACACTCAATGGCTTTGAAGACAGTATCAGTGCTTATATCGTCCCTGTTGAAAAGAGCAGTTATTTCAAACCTTTTACTCAATATCCCAGCTATTTCACTGAGGCACAAAAAACTCAGCTGACCCAAGAAGGCCGCGCTTTAGTTGAGCAAAAAGTTCTACCTCTGTACCAAAACTTTTATGATTTCATGACTAAAGAGTACATTCCCAATGCACGGGAAAATATCGCGGCCAGTAGTTTACCTAACGGCGCAGAATTTTATGAGAATAGGGTACGTTATTATACGACCTTGAATATGACGTCGACGCAAGTGCATGAACTGGGCTTAAAAGAAGTACAACGTATCCGCCAAGAAATGGAACAAATCATCGCGTCAGTAGGTTTTAAAGGCAGCTTTGCCGACTTCTTACATTTCCTGCGGACCGATCCCCAGTTCTACACCACCAGTGCCGAGCAGTTACTCAAAGAAGCGGCATTTATTGCCAAAAAAGCCGATGCCATGCTACCTAAGTACTTCGGCAAACTCCCACGCCAACCCTATGGTATAGCGCCAGTGCCCGCCGAAATTGCACCGAAATACACCACTGGGCGATATTCAGGATCGAACAGCGATGATGAACCCGGTTACTACTGGGTCAACACTTATGCATTGGATAAGCGCCCACTCTACGAGCTAGAAGCCTTAACCTTGCACGAAGCCGTACCTGGTCATCATCTGCAAATATCACTCAACTCTGAGCTAACCTCACTCCCAGATTTCCGTCGTTATGGCTATATATCTGCCTTTGGTGAAGGATGGGGGTTATATTGCGAATATTTAGGTTTAGAAGCTGGTTTCTACCAAGATCCATATAGTAACTTTGGGCGCTTAACCTATGAAATGTGGCGCGCGGCCCGTTTAGTCGTAGATACTGGCATGCACGCCCAAGGATGGAGTCGTCAACAAGCCATCGACTTTATGGCCAGCAATACCGCACTATCACTGCACAATGTCACTACCGAAATTGACCGCTATATTTCGTGGCCAGGACAAGCCTTGTCCTACAAGATTGGTGAGTTAACAATCAAACGATTACGTGCCAAGTCAGAACAGGAACTCGGCGACAAATTTGATATTCGTGCATTCCACGATGCTGTGCTCGAAAATGGCTCTGTACCTATGTCGATCCTCGAACAGCAAATCAATGATTTTATTGAAGCGAAAAAGGCGACACGCTAAGTTAATGAAATTCATGGGAGTCGGTATTTTCAGACTCCCATGGTTGTCTGTTACACTCTAACAAACCATTCAAGCCAAATGATTTGCGACTGAGTATGAGCCAAGCCAAAGCGACATTTTCGACTGAACACGATTTAAATACCTCAGAGCAGCAAGCCTTCTGGCAAAGCGTTGTTCAAGACACGCTAGCCTCTGCCGACGGCGTCACGCTGGCCTATATGATGGTCAAACATCCCCAAGCGCATACCGCAATCGTTCTCAGCAGTGGCCGAGTCGAGTCCTATTTAAAGTATCAAGAATTGGTCTTCGACTTATACCAACAAGGTTACTCTGTTTATGCCATAGATCACCGTGGCCAAGGGCTGTCAGATCGTATGACAATCAATCCACACATGGGCCATGTGCGAAGATTCAATGATTATATTGATGATTTTGCACTATTTATGCAGAAGATAGTGTTACCACAAAACGACAAACAACTCATGCTACTTGGCCATTCAATGGGTGGCGCGATTGGCACTTTGTATCTCAAACAGCATCCCGATATTTTTACCGCCGCGGCATTTTCAGCGCCCATGTATGGCATTAAATTACCTATGCCAAAAGCGTTCGTACGCTGGTTAGCCAGTAAACTCGATACCACACTCAATGGTGGCGAGCCTAATTATGTACTTGCAGGACAAAACTATAAACCTGTTCCATTCAAAGGGAATGAGCTAACTCACAGCCAAAGCCGATACCAAGCCTACCGAGAATTGTATGATGCTGCTCCTAAGTTACAACTCGGTTCACCCACTAACCGTTGGTTGACTGAATCTTTAGATGCGGCAGATACTTGCGTACTGGCAACGGCACAAATTCGCACTCCGATACTGATACTGCAAGCGAGTGAAGATAAGATTGTTGATAATGCGGCCCAGAATCTCGCCGTGAGTACCCATTGCCAATTGAAAGTAATCGCTGGGGCCGCCCATGAGATTTTTATGGAAAAAGACGCCTGCCGAAACCAAGCCTTAAACTATGCTCTCGACTTCTTTAAACGCTACGCAATAAAGGACGAGGACAAACAAGCTGGATAAAGTCCGCTTGGTTTAAGGCTCGACTGAATAAATAGCCCTGATAGCCATCACAGCCAAGTTCAACAAAAGCTTGATATTGTTGGGATGATTCGACACCTTTGGCGACAACGCTCAAATTGAATTGCCGCGCAGAGGTAATCAGTACATTCACTTTTGTTGGCATTGTGGTTAATGAATAGATACAACTCATATCCAATTTAACCGCAACTAATGGCTGATTAGCTAAGCAGCTCAAGGCACTCAAACCCGAACCGAAATGATCGAGGATGATGCCTACACCTGCTTCAACTAACTTAGAGACACGCTCATCGACAAACTGTGGTTGCATTAACAATGCGGCCTCATTGAGCTCAATACCCAGTTGATTAGCCACAATACCATGCTCCTTAACTAACCCAACGAATGCATCAACAAAATCAGCCTGACCAAATGAGAATGCACTGATATTGAGAGTCAAAGGAGGCAAACTCCTTCCTTGAGCCCGCGATTTCTGAATAAACAGACACACCCGCTTAGCCACCCAAAGATCAAGCTCAGCAATAATTCCCCCTTGTTCTGCTAATGCCACAAATTCAGCTGGCGGAATAAACTCTCCATCAGCACGATACCAACGCGTGAGCACTTCAGCCGAGACAAGTTCACTGGTCGCATTGATCACAGGCTGGAACATTAACGTTAAGCTATCTTGTTGTAATGCGGTTTGTAATTCCTGTTGCAACAGCTCATCACGGCTCTGGCGAAAGTCCATTTCAGCATGGTAAAAAGCGCACCCAGCTTGACCTGCTTGCTTAGCGCTTAACGTTGCCAACTCGGCACGACGCATCACTAAAGCAGGATCTAAGGTTTCTATACTATCGAGTAAACAGATCCCCACACACGCGCTCAGCTCAAAGTGATGATGACCGTAATGGAATGGTCGAGCAATCACTTGCCTTAACTCACTCGCAAGGGCTAAAGCACGACGAGCAGCGACTGACGCATCTGCCGCTAAATCTTTAGCAAGCAAAACGAAATTACCAGACTCTAATCGGCCGACCGTTATATTTTCAGTGAAATAACTCGATAAACGGGCCGCGATTTGCGTTAACAAGCGCTCTAATTCATGGGAATTTAAAGTGGCGACCAATCCTAAGCGATCCACCTCAACGAGCAGCAATGCTCCCCATTGCCCCGAACTATTACCTTGGGTTAAAAATTGCGATAAACGCCCCATAAAGACATCGGGCAA
This sequence comes from Shewanella sp. SM87, assembly GCF_025653705.1. Lineage (NCBI taxonomy): Bacteria > Pseudomonadati > Pseudomonadota > Gammaproteobacteria > Alteromonadales > Shewanellaceae > Shewanella > Shewanella sp. SM87. The sequence continues at coordinate 2,013 of NZ_JAKKSC010000021.1, read as the reverse complement.
CATCTTGCGACCGACAACAGATTGATCCACAAGCTCAGTAATTGCAGCATGGTTCTTCGCGCTTTCTGACACATCCATATGAATGCCTATCATGCGAGTCGGGCGCCCTTGGGGATCCCAATCAACTAACATACCTCGGTCTAACACCCACACATAATGGCCATCTCTATGCCGTAAACGGTGAACACTTTCAAATTCTTTACTCTTTCCGCTAACGTATTCCTGTAAAGCATCTAACACAATCTGCTTATCTTCGGGATGTAACCGCGTCTCCCATGTCTGGAATACTCCAGCCAATTCATCAGGCGCATAACCAATCATCTCTTTCCAGCGATCAGAAAGAAAAACCTCCCCAGTACTAATATCCCAATCCCAAATACCGTTACGCGAACCTTCCACAGCAAATAACCAACGCAATTCACTGTCATTCAGCTGTTTAACTGCCCGACTTAAACGCTCATGTGCCTGCTGCAAACTGGCTTGCAAAGATAAAACTTCAGATGAACTCCAAGGTATCGATGTCGAAAAGGAAGAAGTGCCTACCTGCTTAGCTGCCTCGCTCAACATTTGGAATGGGCGGATCAACAGGAAATATAAAATAAAGGTAAAGCCAATCAGCAATAATCCGCCAAGGCCCCAAACCCGCATAAAACGTTGCTGTAACTTAGCAGAAGCTTCGGCCACTAAAGGGGCTAAATCGGCTTCAAGATAAATCAAATCAACAGCCCCACCATACTGGGGAAGAACGGGATAATATGCTTGAATAGTTAAACGGTCGAGATTAACGAGGATCTGCGGAAGAAAAGCTTGAACCACAGAGCGGTGAAGGTCTGCATCATAACCATCGATGACTTGAGTCGCATTGCTATCACGCCACACAGTATGATTAGCAAAACGAATACGGCTTTCAGCATCAACCAAGATATACACCATAGTGCCCATATCCAGCGCAGCTAAGGAAACTTCCTGCTCAATCCGCTCCACATCCTGTAAAGCTTGCGCCGATTGAACCACATTCTGCATGCGGAACAACTGTTGCTTTATCAAAACCGACTGTCGCTGCGCAAGTTCAGCCCTAACTTGATCACTTTCGAACAGGTACTCGCCTATGACCAACACTAAATATAGGGTCAGCATACAAAGAGGAAGCAATACCGCGAGCGAAAGCTTACGAAGCATAGGCAACAGATGGCCGTTAACAAAAAAATTAATATTTTTGTATGCTAACGGGAAACTAACCACTAAGCAAAAGGACTTATCAAACTAAGCGAGATCTTCATGTAAATAATCAACTTAGAGTATAAAAGTCTGAAATAAAGGAAGGAAAAAACGTAAAGAACTAGCAGAAGAACCAAAACTAAAATGAATAGAACAATACTCGATAGCATTGGTCTTTAAATGACAATTTCTACAAATTACAGACGCAAAAAAGCCAGCTTATTCAGCTGGCTTGGTTACATCTCAATGAGATAATTAGGCGCTTGGCGATGACCTACTCTCACATGGGGAGACCCCACACTACCATCGGCGCGTTTGCGTTTCACTTCTGAGTTCGGGATGGGATCAGGTGGTTCCACAAGGCTATTGTCACCAAGCAAATTCTGTTTATTACCGTGTCCATCTCTGGCTCACGCTAATAATAATTCGGAAAGCTGATTTGCTTTGTTTGAGTTCAACAAGTACAAGGATGTACTTGATGTCATAAATGCAGGAGCATTTTATGACCACTTCATCAAGTGTCGATATTCTGTCTAAGGCTTCTTTGTAAAACCCATCTGGGTTGTATGGTTAAGCCTCTCGAGTCATTAGTACATGTTAGCTCAACGCCTCACAACGCTTACACACCATGCCTATCAACGTCCTAGTCTCGAACGGCTCTTTAGAGGAATTAAATTCCTAGGGATGACTCATCTTAGGGCTCGCTTCCCGCTTAGATGCTTTCAGCGGTTATCGATTCCGAACGTAGCTACCGGGCAATGCCATTGGCATGACAACCCGAACACCAGCGGTTCG